>LVBF01000171.1 GCA_001604325.1 Spirochaetales bacterium Spiro_04 | reverse complement strand
ATAGGCGGCGCGGGCCATGTAGCCGCTGTCCTCGAGCAGGCTCAAGAGCAGGTACATGACGGTGATGAGGGGCACGAACTCAACGACCGCCCCGACTCCGTTGATGACCCCGTCGATCATGAAGGAGACGAGCCAGTCAGGGGAATGGACCCACACCAGGAAGTTCTCGAGCAGTGAGCCCAGCCACTCCACGAGCGCGGCCGCATAGCCGCCGAGCAGATCCTGGCCGATGGCGAAGGTGAGCTGGAAGACGGCGAGCATGATGAGGGCGAAGATGGGAATGCCCAGGTACTTGTTGATCAAGATCTTGTCGATCTTGTCGCTGAGGGTCACCACCTCCACCTCGGGTCTCTTGACCGTCTTCTCGGCGATGCGATGGGCGAACGCGTAGCGCGAATCGACGATCTCAAGCTCGAAGTTCTCACTGCTGTGGAACTTATGGAACTCCTTGATGCCGTTGACCACCGCCTCATCATCGATGGAAGCCTCGATGACGCTGATGATGTGCTTATCGCCCTCCACCACCTTGATGGCCGCCCACTCGGGGGAGTATGGCATGTTCTTGCCGACAAAGAGCTCCACCATGTGCTGCATATGATGATTGACGTTCTCACTGTAGGTGAGCGGATTCGTATAGCTGACCTTCTTGTCGATCGCCTTGACCGCCTCCTTGATGATCGCATCAGTCCCGTTGTTTCGACTGGCGACCGTGGCCACCACCGGGACACCGAGGGCGTTGCTCATCGCCTCGAGGTCGAATGCTATCTGACGCTTCTCCGCCTCATCGACCATGTTCAACGCGATGACCACGTTCTTGCCCATCTCCAAGAGCTGCGTGGTCAGGTAGAGGTTTCGCTCAATGTTGCTCGCATCGATGACGTCGATGATGACATCGGCATCGTCGGTGAGGATGTAGTCCATCGCCACAACTTCATCTTCGGAGAAGGCCCCGAGGCTGTAGATGCCCGGAAGGTCCACCACATCATACTCCTTCCCCTTGTAGGTGAAGGTTCCTTCCTTCTTCTCCACGGTGACACCCGGCCAGTTGCCGACGTGCTGATTCGAGCCGGTGATGGCATTGAACAAGGTCGTCTTCCCACTATTGGGGTTGCCGACCAATGCGATTCGTTTTGTTTTCATACCGATATCCTTGATCCCTCTTGGGTATGTTTGCGTATGTACTACAGATCTTTGGCCAATACGACCTTGCCGGCGAGCCCACGGCCAAGGGCGACCTTGTTGCCGTTGATGCTCACGATGACCGGACCGGCATCGTTCTTGATGACCGTGACGTGGGCGCTGGTGTTGAACCCAATCTCATATAAACGCTTCGTCGCGTATTTTCCCGCATCGATCGCATACACCCGGCCCTTCTCTCCAGGACGTAGATTCGTCAAGTTCTCACTCATCTTCGCATCATCCTTATATCGTCTGGTGACCCGAGGGTCCCGTAGTTCAAATCAATAATGTTAGCCTTGCCTAACTTTAGTTTCATTATCGATATTTCCTTCCCTTTGTCAAGCGAAAATAGAAAAATAGTATCCTCTTGTGCATCACCGCTGATTCAGCGCAATTGTCCAGTGCCGACCATGCCGGTATACTGTGGGCACATGAGAGAGATCATCTTGAAACGGGTAGCTGACCACCATCTGCCGCTCATCGAAACATGGTTGCAGGCGGCACACGTAAGACCGTGGTTCTCAGATCCTGAGGCTTGGTTGGCCGAGCTTGCCCAACGAGGCGACGTCTTCGATTTCATCACCCATTTCGTCGCCTATCACCACTATGTGCCCTTCGGTTTCTGCCAATACTATCCCATCGAGAGGACAGACGAAGCGGTGTTCATCCACTGCCCGAGAGAGGGCAGCTATTCGATCGACTACCTCATCGGGGAGAGCGCCTACCTCTCACGCGGCTTTGGCTCTGCGATGCTCTCCCGCCTCGTTGACCATGTCTTCGCCCACAGGGAGGCCGAGCGGATCGTCGTCAGCGTCGATGATGGGAACGGCGCATCACAGAGGCTGTTGATCAGAACCGGCTTCATGTTCCATGAAGCGTGGGGGGTGTTCGCCCTCACACGCGAAGCAGTGAGCGAAAGCCGCGCCCGCTGTAGTACGACTGCGCCCCGTTGTGGTAGATGAAGGTCCGCCCATAGCGCCAGTCTCCGAAAAGCGCTCCGCCCAAGTCGCGTACTTCGGCGGGTGTCCGGATCCAGCTCGAGCTCTTTTGGTCGAAGGGGCCGAAACCCTGCAGGAAGCGGTACTCCTCTTCGTCCAAGAGCTCGACTCCCATCTCCTTTGCCACCTCCTCGGCGCTTGACAGCGGAGCATTGGCCTTCCGCGCTCGGCGCGATGCCTCATCGTAGCAGAGGTTGCGTCGTCCCTCCGGGCTCTCGGGGGCGCAGTCGAAGAAGCGGTAGGCTCCGCGTTCATCTTGATCGAGCAGCTCCACTTCACCACCGCTCTCCTCCATGAGGGCAAGGGAGGCTATTTTCTCCGGATATTCGCTCAGGCGGGAGGCGACATCCTCCCACACGATGCCTTCATGGCGTTCGACTTTGGCTTCAAAGCGCTTCTTCAGCGTCTCCAGCAGCTCTCTCTGTTCTATCGTGGTCTTCATCATCACCTTCTCCATACCAAGAGAATATCGACCTCATTTCCGTGATGCAATGTACCAGGGCATGCTCATTCAGAAAAATCCCCGGAATGTGAACGTGGCACTTCTCTCGACGTCTGCGAGTTTTGTGATATCATGAAGCAAGGGATCTACACCGCACCCGACGTGCATGGCTCTACACCCCGCAACGAACAGTATCCTGTTACTTCTTCGATGATTCGAACGCAGCATGCAGCGGCAACGAGTGTTGCCTGCACCATAGGTATCGACTGCCATCAGTCGAAAAGGAGTAGGGTATGAAAAGAAGGAATTTGAGGATTGCGGTTCTCTTCCTGGTGATCATTTCGCTGTTCAGCAGCATCCTGACTGGACAACCGCTCTCTGAAACCCGGCAAGCGGAGAAGCTGGTCATCCTGGCGACCACCGACATCCACGGAAACGTCTGGGGCTTCAGCTACGAGGATGACAAGGAGACGACCAACACCG
>LVBF01000170.1 GCA_001604325.1 Spirochaetales bacterium Spiro_04 | reverse complement strand
ATTGAACGTACTCATCTCAATTCTCCTAGAGCAGACCCGGGACCAAGCCCAGGATGACACCGCCTGCGATGACGCTGGCGATCTGACCGGCAACGTTGGCTCCCACCGCGTGCATCAAGAGGTGGTTCTGCGGATCCGCCTCCTGGCCCATGCGCTGGATGACTCGAGCCGACATCGGGAAGGCTGAGATACCGGCGGCTCCCACCATCGGATTGACCTTATTCTTGGTGAAGAGGTTCAAGAGCTTGGCAAAGAGCACTCCACCGATCGAGTCGAAGACGAAGGCCAAGAGTCCCAGGCCCATGATCATCAGCGTCTGGACGGTGACAAATCCCTCCGCCTTCATCGTTGAGGCGATGGTGATGCCCAAGAGCAGCGTGATGAGGTTCACCATCGCAGTCTGTGCGGTTTCGGAGAGGGAGTCCAGTACGGTACACTCACGGATGAGGTTTCCGAACATCAACAGACCCACCAGCGAGACCGAGGCCGGGGCAACATAGCCGGCGACGATGGTGACGATGATCGGGAAGAGGATCTTCGCCCGCTTGGAGACGTTGCGGGGGTTGTAGGTCATGCGGATCATCCGTTCCTTCTTGGTCGTCACCAACTTGATGGCAAAGGGCTGGATGATCGGCACCAGTGCCATATAGGAGTAGGCGGCGATGGCGATCGGTCCCATATATTGGGAGCCCAATACCTGAGCCACCAGAATCGAAGTCGGGCCGTCCGCCGCCCCGATGATCCCGATCGATGCAGCATCGACGAGGTTGAAGCCCAAGAGCGTCGCGACGCTGATGGTGGCGAAAATCCCCCACTGGGCCGCCGCCCCGAAGAGGATCAACTTCGGATTGACCAACAACGGCCCGAAGTCGATCATCGCCCCGATGCCGATGAAGAGGAGCAGAGGCATCGCCTCGGCGGCATTGATTCCCACCGTGAAGAGCCAGTCGAGGATTCCCTCGACCTCCCCGATGCCAGCCATCATCTGTGTGATGGCCCCGCTATACGGCAGGTTCACCAAGATGGCACCGAACCCCATCGGCAAGAGCAACGACGGTTCAAGTTTTTTCGAGATGGCGAGGTAGATGAGCACTGCACCCACCCCATACATAATCAGTTGTTTCCACGTTGTGGCGAGAAGGCCGTCCAGCAAAAAGCTCATCGAGACCCCCTAAAAGGTGTGATAGGGGGAGAAGTTGACTTCGCCTTGCAGCAATGAAGCTCCCCCGACAATCCCCATCATAGAGGCTCAGGCACGCAAGGTCAAATAGAAGATGCTCTGAGAGACAAAAACCTCGCCTTGACAAAGAGGGTCCCATGCCAGACCATTTGACCATGGACCCGACGATTTTGAAAGAGAGTACATACTTCCACGACCCTACCCTCCGCCTGAAGGTCGTCAAGCGGGACCCCGAGATCCCGTACCGCCTCCATGGACATGAATTTCATGAGTTGGCGGTCGTCCAGAGTGGGCGGGGGATCACCTATACCCCAGAAACCGAGTACTCCTTGGCAGAGGGGTCGGTCTTCTACGTCCCCCCGGGCGCACAACACGGCTATAAGAGCCTGGACCACTTGGTGCTGTACAACATCATCTGGGGCGATTCGCTCATCAAGAAGCAGACCTTCGACCTCGACCAACTCCCGGGCTACTCATCGCTCTTCAGGAGCTCCTCGGTGACGGTGATGCACCTCTCCCCCTCTCATTTCACCGAACTCTTGCCGATCATCCAGCTCTTGGAGAAGGAGAGCGACGACCTCTCCTATGGATCGGGGAGCAGGATCGTCGCCTATGCCTACCTCTTGGAGCTCCTCGTCGCCCTCAGCCGGATCTTCGATGAGACGCCCAGCAGCGTGAACCGCACCGCCCGCCTGCTCTGGGATGTCTTCTCCCACATGGATGAACATTTGGATGTCCCCATCTCCACCGAGGAGTTGACCACCATCGCGGCCATGAGCAGCAGCACCCTCAACCGCGCCTTCAAGCGGGCCACCGGCCTCTCACCCATTGAGTTTCACATCCACAAGAGAATTGCCAAGGCCTGTACCCTGATCCAGCAGCGTGGCCTCTCCATGGCGCAGGTCGGCGAAGCCTGTGGCTTTGCCGACCCAAACTACTTCTCACGCCAGTTTCGCAAGGTCATGGGAATGAGCCCCAAGCAGTATCAACGCATCTTCACCAGCCGCTTCACGTAAGCGATTCGAGGGCGAGCACCGCCGAGGAGAAGATGTTCTCCTCTCCGACGAGGTGGATGAAATCAAGCCGCTCCATCAAGGAGCGCACCGGTTGCTGAAGCCCGACGATGAGGACCTCGACACCACGACTCCTGCAGAGGCGCACGATATCGGCAAGCTCGATGATCGAGCTGTGGTCGATGGACGGCACCCCCCTGAGGCTGAAGATGATCCGCTCACTCCCCTCCTCCAAGAGAGACTCAGTGACTTGGGTCAGGTGGTTCTGGCTCCCGAAGAAGAGCATTCCATCGACATACACGACCTGGGTCTTCTTCCCTCCGGCTCCGACCTGGTCGGTCACCGGATCGACCTCGACGGAGATCTTGTGGCTCTTGATGATGAACATCAGCATCGAGAAGGCGATGCCGGCAAAGATGGCCACCGTCAGGTCGAAGAACACGGTCGCGCCCATCGTGATCAAGAACTGGGCCATCGATGTCTTGATGCGCTTGCGGAAGATCCGCCTGATGGAAACCCAATCGTTCATCCGCCAGGCGGTGACCATCAGGACACCGGCG
>LVBF01000169.1 GCA_001604325.1 Spirochaetales bacterium Spiro_04 | reverse complement strand
GTCAGGTCGAAGACCATGTTCTGGTAGACCAATGCATCGCTGCGCCGACTCATGATGTAGGGGAAGATTTGTTTGTACGGGTCGATATCAAAGACGCGCACGGCATCGTTGCGTTTACTCATGGGCCTCTCCGTGTTGTAGACAGTAGGTGTTCGCATGCTACTATATCGCAGGAGGAACCAACGCTCAAGGTAAGCGTGTTCCCCGTTGCCCTTCCATTGCGTAAATGTGGGGAGATTACTATCATTTCAGGTGTATGAAGAAGAATAGCGATCCAATGCGCTACCCCAGCCAGAGCGAGGTGGAGAGCCTGGGCAGCGTGGTGGCGGAGCCGATCTCCGCCCACGAGCAAGCCCAGGAGTTGCCCCACAGCCCCGGCGTCTACCTGATGAAGGACGCCAAGGATACCATCATCTATGTCGGGAAGGCGAAGGACCTGAAGAAGCGGGTGGCCAACTATTTCCTCTCCAACCGGAGCGCAAAGACCGCCGCCTTGGTGCGCAAGATCGCACGCATCGAGTTCATCATCACCGGGAACGAGTACGAGGCCCTGGTGCTGGAGAACAACCTCATCAAGAAGTACTCGCCGCACTACAACATCTCACTGAAGGATGGCAAGAGCTATCCGATGATCCGCATCACGGCCGAGCCGTTCCCCAAGGTCTTCAAGACCCGGCGGATGATCGACGACGGATCGCTCTACTACGGCCCGTACCCCGATGCCGGCAAGCTGGACCGCTACCTTGATTTGATCAACCGCCTCTTCCCGCTGCGCCGCTGCTCGACGCCGCTGAAGAAGCGCGACCGTCCCTGCCTCTACTACCACATCGGCCTCTGCAGCGGCCCCTGCGCCGGCTTGATCGGACAGGAGGAGTACAACAAGTCGATCCAGGCGGTGAAGAACCTCCTGGAGGGGAGGACCGAGGCCCTTCTTTCCCGCCTCGAGGAGGAGATGCAGGAAGCGAGTCGGAATCTGAACTTCGAGGAGGCCGCCACCAAGCGCGACCAGATCGCCGCGGTCGAGAGTGTGGGGACCGAGCAGCAGGTACAGGACTTCACCCAGGAGAGCCGTGACTACGCGGCCATCGAGATGCGTGGGCCGCTCTGCACCATCAGCCTGATGCAGATGCGCTCCGGCCAGCTCATCGGGCGCGCCCTCTACCGCGGTGAGACGCTTGCTGATGAGACCGAGACGCTGCTCAACTTCCTGGTGCAGTACTACGGCGACGGGCTGAAGCTGCCCCAGTTCCTCTACGTCTCCCACGAGATCGACATCGCCCTCATCAGGCGGTACTTCACCGAGCAGCTCGGTGGACGGCTCGAGGTGTCGCTGCCGCTCGATGGCAAGCACTATCGGATCCTCCGCATGGCGCGGGAGAATGCGATGCGTGACGTCGAGAAACGGCTGCGGAGCCGGGACAACAGCAAGGCGCTGGAGGAGCTTGCCCAGGTGGTGGGCCTCACTGAGGCGCCGGCTCTGATCGAGGGCTTCGACATCTCCCACCTGGAGGGGAAGTACACCGTCGCCTCCTTGATCAGCTTCCGCGATGGGAAGGCGGACAAGCCGAACTACCGCCGGTACAACATCAAGAGCCTGGGGGGAAAGATCGACGACTATGAGTCGATCCGGGAGGCGGTGGCGCGCCGGTATACCAAGATCCTCAACGAGAACCTCGAACGGCCCGGTCTCCTGATCATCGATGGCGGGAAGGGACAGGTCAACGCGGCCCGCTCCATTCTCGATGACCTGGGCATGTTCGACATCCCGGTCATCGGCATCGCCGAAGAGCGGGAGACCATCGTCTTCGATGATGGGAGGGAGGATCTGCAGCTGGGGCTCGACAGCGAGGCGCTCCGCCTCGTCATCGCGGTGCGCGACGAGTGCCACCGCTTCGCCACCGGGGCAAACCAACAGCTGCGCAGCAAGGAGGCGTCCTTCCGTCTTTTGGAGTCGGTGCCCGGCATCGGGCGCAAGCGCAGCGAAGCCCTGCTCTCCCAGTACGGGAGTCTGGAGGCGATGTTGGAGAAGAGCGCTTCTGAGCTGAGCAGGGAATCTTCAATCCCGTTGACGGTGGCCGAGCGGCTCCTCAAGCAGCTCTCGCTCTAGATGACGGCGAACTGCGCCTCGGCAAGCGGAGCGCCCCTGTGGGCGATGATCTGGTAGAGGAGGCGTTCGAAGATGGTCTTCATCAGATCGGTTCCCGCCTCCTTGACGGCGAGGTCGGCCGTGATGAGGGCGGCGATGATCGCCTGGGTCTGATCCAGGTCGTAACGGGCGGCGGCATTGCGGTAGCTCGTCTTATCCTTGGGTTTCTTGATGGCCGAACCCTTCCCCATCACGGTGGCTTGGGCGAAGGCGTCGCCCTCGCTTGCGCCGCCTGCCCGCAGCTCTTGGACGGAGAGCAACCGTCGAAACTGCCAGAGCAGGCCACGGAGCAGCAGGATCGGGGTCTGGCTCTCACCGCTGCCGAGGATCACCGACAGGGATTTGAGGCTGGAGCGCAGGTCTCCACGGGCGATGAGGGGGAAGAGGGTGAAGGCATCCTCCTGGCGGCTGTGGAAGACGTAGCGGTCGACGTCCTCCTCCTCGATGGGCCGCCCCTTGTCGGCGATCTGCCAGAAGAGGCCCACCTGGCTGCAGATCGTCCGCAGCTCCTGGGTGTTGTCCTCGCTGATGTCGATCAGGGAATCGACGGCGTCGCCGCTGATCATGATGCCCATTTTTCGAAAGAAGGAGCGGATCCAATCCCCCTTCTCCCGCTCCAAGAGGTCGTAGAAGGTCTGGGTATTCGCCTTGCTCACCAGCTTCGAGATCTTGGGGGAGACGTACAGTTCGCTTGAGATGATGATGAGCGTCGCCCCCTCCACGGGATGTTGGAGGTATGCGGCCAGCTCGTCGACCAAGGCGGCCGGAGCCGTTTCGGCTTGGCTGAGGATGACGAGGCGGTGCTCGCTGAAGAGGGAGGTGTTGATCAAGGCGGCGGTCAGCTCGCCCCCCTCGCACTCGAAGGGGTAGAAGCGGATGATCTCCAACTCCCCGCCGTGCTCCGTGCGCAGCGCGTCGCGGATCTGGCGCAGCGCCCCCTCCTTCGCCCCGGCCTCGGGGCCGAGCAAGAGATGGACGCTCATGCGTAGTTCCTGATCAGGAGGTGGAGCTTGCCGTGGATGGTGCAGGAGCGGGTGATGATCGAGCCCATCGAGGCGTTGGCCGGCCTCAGCTCGATGTTGCCGCCGCTGGGGTAGAAGCCTTTGAGCGTGATGCCGTCGTCGGCTTCTCCGACGGTGGCGGCGACCACATCCCCGGTCTCGGCGACCTCACACTTCTTCATGATGGCGATGTCCCCGTCAAAGATCCCGTCCTCGATCATCGACTCCCCGCGTACCTTCAGGGCGAAGTATGTGTTGCGCCCACCGCTGAGCATCGTCGAGGGGAGCGGCAGGAAGTACTCGGTGTTCTCCTCGCTCATCAGGGGGGTGCCGGCGGCGATGGAGCCGATGACCGGCACCTGGATCATCTCGTCGTACGGGGAGAACTCCTCCCCGATGATCTCGATCGATCGGGAGATGCCATCGGTGGTTCGGATGACCTGCTTCGCTTCCAGGGCGCGCAGGTGGTCATGGGCGGCTTTCACCGAGAAGTTGAAGTGTGTGGCGATATCCCGCACCGCCGGTGCATAGTTGTTCTTTTGGATGTAGGAGCTGATGAATTGTGCTACATCCCTCTGTCTGTCCGTCAGTTCTCGCATG
>LVBF01000018.1 GCA_001604325.1 Spirochaetales bacterium Spiro_04 | reverse complement strand
CACTCTCCCGCTGAGTTACGCGCCCGTTGAATACTTGGGTATCATACGGAAAATATGGCCTGTTGTCCAGAGGGAATTGAGAATAACCCCTGGAGAGGGAGAAGAGGGTTGTTGTGTATCGGTCTCAGCACATGAACTCGCCCGATCCTCCCTTCTCCTGGTAGCGGTGCAGGTCATAGGGGGAGAAGATACCCTTCTCGGTGACGATGCCGGAGATCAAATGGGGTGGGGTCATGTCGAAGGCGGGGTAGTAGCCTTTGATGCCGGTCCCCTCAATCGCCGTCCTGACCCCCATGGCCTGGAGGGAGAAGTCGGGGTCCCGCATCTCGATGGTGACGGTGTCGTGGGTGGGATGGCCGAGGTCCGGGGCGCCGGAGACGAAGGTCGGGATGCCGAAGTGCTTGGCGCAGATGGCGATCTGGCTGGTGCCCACCTTGTTGAAGACATAGCCGTCGACCGAGATGGCGTCGGCTGCGCAGGTGAAGAGGTCGATGTGCTCATTGGCCATCACGAAGGCCGGCATGTTGTCGGTGATGACGGTGGTGTCGAAGCCCATCTCGCTTGAGACGGTGGCGGTGAGCCGCGCTCCCTGAAAGTACGGTCTCGTCTCAGGGCAGAAGAGCTTGATCTGGTTGCCTCGCTTCTTGCACTCCTTGAGCATCATGCCGACGATGGTCTCGGCGAAGCACTGCGTCATGATCGTGCCGTTCTGGGGAAAGAGATCGACCAGGTATTCGGCGGTCTTCGCGACCTTGTTGTAGCGTATGTTGTTCGCTTCGACCACATAGTCGCGGATGGCGAGATCGACCGGTCTGCCCTCATCAAGCGCTCTCTTAGCCACCGGCATGCAGGCGTCGGTGATCTGGACCATCCGCGTCTTGGTCGTGGGACGCGCATCGGCGATGGTATCGGCCGCCTGCCTCAGGTACTCCAGCTGTTTTGTTTTTGAAAGGTCCCGGCACTCCCAGGCGGCCAAGGCCATCCCCATCGGGGCTGCGGTATATGGGCCCGCGCTCTGCGTCACCATGTCGCGGATGGCCTGCATTACTTCAGTGTGGTGCCTGCAGACTACGAATTCTCTTTTGGCAGGGTAGACCCTGCGGTCGAGGATCCGTACCGCTCCCGCCTCATACCAGGCGACGTTCTCATACTGCAGCATATACGCGAGGTCTTTGTCAGCTCGTTCCATGATGACTCCTTATCAGCAACACTTGTATTCCTTTTTAATGCTCTTGAACCAGTGTATCCATTTCTGCTCGGTCTCGCTGTCCGTGACGATCATATCGATCGTGTCGATACCGGCGATGCGGTTGACACAGGACCAGCCGAATTTAGTGTGGTCCACCACCAGATACCGCTTCTTCGATTGGTTGAGCATGCACTCCCGGATGCGAGCCTCTTCTTCGCTATGGTCGGTCAGGCCATAGGTGGCGTCGACGGCAGGAGGGCTGATGAAACAGTAGTCGGCACAGTATTTCTCCAGCGTGGCTATGGCATTCGGCCCCACCAGTGAACCGTTGTGCTTCCTCAGATTGCCACCGATGCAGACCACGCTGACGGACTCGCAGTTTTCGAAGATCGCCGAGGTGGCGATTGAGTTCGTGACGACCGTAACGTGCCGGTTCATCTCCTTGATCCGGGTCGCGATGAAGCGGGAGGTGGTACTGGAGTCGAGGATGATGCAGCTTTCGGGGATGATGAGGGTGGAGCAAAACGCGGCGAGGCGTTGCTTGATCCCCGGGAGCATGATCTCCCGAAAGCTTTGGGGAGCGGCGAGGTCCCCCTGGTGGATGCGGTACGCCCCTCCGTGGGCCTTCCGCACCCCGATGTTCATGGCCACGATCTTGTTGAGATCGCGGCGGATGGTCTCATCGGTGACGTTGAAGCGGCTGCTGAGATCCTTGGTCATGATGAAGCCGTTGTACGGGATCATTTCAATGATGCTGTTGATGCGGTCCTTGGCCTTCATACGGACCCAATATATCACACAATTGTTGCTAAATAAACATAAAATTCGGAATATTTCGGAGAATTATGTGACATCATCAACATGAGTGAACGAAAATTTGGGTTTATCCAAAAATATCGTTGACTTGTGCCCAAACTGAGTGAATACTAAAAGACGAGTTGAATCACGAACGTTCAAAAGGAGTGGAACATGAAAAAGATCCTGGTAGTGCTTTTGGTATTGACCGTTTCTCTCTCGTGCATGTTTGCCGGAGGAGGCAAGGAAACGTCGGCCAAGAAGACTGTGACTGCTGCTCTGATTACCAACCCGAAAGGAACATCAGTTTTCATCAATGAAGGAATCGCCGGCTTTGAGAGCGCCTGTGCGAAGTGGGGCATCAAAGGCACCGTGGTGGAATGCAAGGACACGTCGGAGTATGAATCCAACGCCCGTGCGGCAGCCAATGAAGGGTACGACATCATCCTCGGCGCTTCTTGGGAAGCCGGCTCCATCATCAGTGAGCTTGCTGAGATCTATGACGACATCTCCTTCGGGATCATCGACACATTGGTCGATTCGCCGAAGGTCAAGTGCGTCAACTACTATGAGGCGGAAGGTGCCTACCTCATCGGCGTCATCGCGGCCCTCACCGTCGATGGGGCAAGCCACAACTACGGATCGATCAACGTAAGTCAGAGCGCCTCCTCCTTCAAGTGGAGATACGGTTTCTCACAGGGTGTCCTCTCCATCGATCCGAAAGCCAAATTCGTATTCAACTACGTGAACGGCTACTCGGAAGTCGCCCTCGCCAACGAGCTGGCAAGGCAGCAGTACGAAAAAGGATGCCTCTTCATCAACAGCTGCGCCGCAGGTGGCGACACCGGAACCTTCCAGGCAGCGCTGGACAAGAAGTTCTTCACCGCAGGCCAGGATGTAGACCTCACCAGCCGTGACAACCCCTACATCGTCAGCAGCCAGCTCAAGGGTGCCGGAGAATCAATCGCCTACCTCCTCGATCTCTACATGGAGGGGAAATGGAATTCGGAGAACGAAACCCTTGGTGTGGCGGACGGAGCCATCGGGGCCGTCTGGGCGACGAGGGATTCGACGATCACCGAGCGGCCGAAGCAGCTCTCCGATGCCGACATGGTCATCATCAAGCAGGCCGTCGAGGACATCAAGGTCGGGAAGATCAACATGCGTGACATGCCGGAAGAAGTGGCGGGGATCATTCCTCTTATCTGACATCGCTGTCTGCCAAATCGGCGGCAAAGCGGCATCGGTCGCTTTGCCGCCGCTGAATAGGTGTTGCCGTGCTTGTTGAAATGAAACACATCACCAAGGCCTACGGGCCGTTGGTTGCCAACGACGACATTAGCCTCACCCTCAACAAGGGTGAGATCCTGGCGGTCGTCGGTGAGAACGGGGCTGGGAAAAGTACTCTGATGAAGATACTCTACGGCCTGGAATCAGCCGACAGCGGCGAGATTCTCATCAATGGGGAGGTGCGGAGGATCCGCTCCCCGTATGATGCCATTGCCTGCGGCATCGGCATGGTACAGCAGCATTTCATGCTCTTTCCCCCCTTCACCGCCGCCGAAAACATCGTGTATGGGCATGAACCGAAGAGTCGAACGGTGTTCTTCAACCGCAGGGAAGCGGTGAAGAGTGTCAAGGCCCTCTGCACACAATACGGGATGTACATCGACCCTGACGTCAAGGTTGCCGACTGTCCAGTCGGGCTTCAGCAGAGAATCGAGATTCTCAAGGTACTGTATCAAGGTGCCGACATCATCATCTTTGATGAGCCCTCCGCCGTCTTGACCCCGCAAGAGGTCACGGAACTGCTCAAGACCATCAAGGACCTCAAGAGAGCCGGCAAGAGCATCATCCTCATCACCCATAAGCTCAGCGAGGTCATGGCGGTCGCCGACCGCGTCATGGTCATGCGCCTCGGCAATCTGATCAAGGTCATGCAGAGAGAAGAGACCAGCATTGAAGAGATGAGCTTTCTCATGGTGGGCCATACGCTGAAGACACGGGAGATTCAGAAGATCCAGCAGGGGAGGCAAATCCTCTCTGTCGAGCACCTCACCCTTGCAGGAACGGCGGGAAAGCCCGTCATCGATGATGTGAACATCAACGTGCGGGGAGGGGAGATCGTCGGGATCGCCGGTGTTTCCGGCAATGGGCAGAGCGAGCTCATCCAGTGCCTCACCGGCATCAGAAAATTCCAGTCGGGCAGGATCATCATCAACGGCACGGATGTCTCCAACTGTCCGGTGCAGGAAAACAGGGACAGTGGATGCGCCTGCATCCCGGAGGATCGGTATTTCTGGGGTAACGCGGCTGAGGCGACCTTGGTGGAAAACTCCATCATGTCCCACTACAAGAAAACGCATTTGATGAAGCATGGGATCTTCAACAAGAAGAATACCTGCACATTTGCAAACGACATCATGGCGGAATTCGATGTCAGATATACCTCTGACCGGCAGGCGATCCAGGAACTCTCCGGCGGCAATGTCCAGAAGCTCATCGTCGCGCGGGAGATCATGCAACACTCACCCTTTCTGATCGCCGCCGAACCTACGCGGGGCATCGATATCGGAGCCATTGATTTCATTCACGGTAAACTGCTGGAAAAGCGGGAGCAAGGTGACGCCATCCTGTTGATCTCCTCGGAGCTGACGGAGATCTTCGCACTCAGCGATCGGATCTACGTCATGTATGAAGGCAGGATAGCCGGTGAATTCACACGAGAGGAAGCAACGATAGACAAGGTGGGGCTTCTGATGATGGGAGGTGCCCTTGATGGATGATTTTAGAAGAAAGAAATTAATCGATGACGTGGCCTCTCCGATGATCGCCATTCTGGCTGGCTTGCTCGTGGGGGCGATCGTGATGCTGTTGACGGGGACGAATCCGCTGTTTGCATACAAGGAGATGTTCACCAAATCTTTCTTCAGGCCCTACTACCTGGCCGAGACATTGGTGCGCAGCGCGCCCATCATGCTCAGTGGCGTCGCGGCCGCAGTGGCGTGGAGGGCGGGATACATCAATCTCGGCATGCAGGGACAGATGGCCGTCGGTGGCCTCGTAGCCACCGTGATGGCCATCTACCTTCCCGTCCACTCCTGGTGGGGGACAGTGCTCTGCTTTGCCGGAGGCATGGGTGCAGCGGCCTTGACCGCCTTGATCCCGACCTATCTCGACTACAAGTTCAAGGCATCGCTCATCATCACAACACTCATGCTCAACTATGCGATCAACCACATCACCAACTACTTCGTCGCCTATCCGATGCGCGATCCCGCTGGTGACGGCATGGCGCAGCAGTCAGTCCAGATCGCACGATCGTTGCGGTTTTACAGGTTTTCCAACAAGAACGCCATGAACACAAGCGTGTTTGTGGCGATCATAGTGGTCGTGCTCCTGTACTTTGTCTTTACCAAGACCAAGTTCGGGTATGAATCGAAGATAACTGGACTGAATAAGAATTTTGCCCAGTACGGCGGCATCAGGAGCATGCGCACGATGTTCCAGACCATGGCGCTCTCCGGGGCACTCAGCGGGTTCGCCGCCTGCATCGAGATCTTCGGGGTGCGGTACCGCTATGTGAACTCGATGTTCAGCAGTACCGGCTACGCCTGGACCGGCCTCATGGCCATGCTCATTGCCGGCTACAATCCACTTTTGACCCTCGTTTATTCCATTTTCCTCGCGGGATTGAATATCGGTGGCACCGCATTGCAACGGAACGTCGGGGTCCCGATGCAGATCGCCGACATCATCCAGTGCTGTATCACGCTATTCGTATCGGTGAAGATCCTCCACGAATACAAGAGGATGAAAGCCTTCTCCAAGGGGACGGCAAGGGGGAGGACATCATGAACAACCTCTATCTTGCCGCGGTCATCAACACGACGTTCCGCTATACGACACCGGTCCTCTTCGCCGCGCTCGGCAGTCTGTTCTGCACCAAGGCGGCGGTCTTCAACGTCGCCTTGGAGGGGCAGCTGCTGGCCGCCTCCTTTGTGGCCATCGTCGCCAACTATTACACCAATAATGTGCTGATCAGCCTGCTCGCAGGTGTGGCGGCCGGCGCATTCGTGGCGTGGATCGTCGCCATCTTCCAGATCAAATGGAAGGTGAGGGACATGGTCGTCGGAACCGCGATGAACCTCTTGGTGCAAAGTGTCACCGCCTTCCTCATGCAGATCATTTACGGCTCTAGGGGCACAGTCCAGGGATTCGGCATGGTCGCACTGACCAAGATCAACCTCTCGTTCTTGAAGTTCTCGCCGTTCCTCTACCGGATGTTCGAGGATTTGAGCACGATCGATTACCTCGGCTACATCGTCGCCGTGCTCATCTTCATCTATTTCAAGAAGACCGTCAGTGGGTTCCATCACCTCTCGGTGGGCATCAGCGGCACCGCCGCCGATAGCCTCGGCGTTAAGAGCCAACGGATCCAGATCCGGGCGGTGGTCATCTCCGGCATCCTGTGTGGGTTTGGAGGGGTGGTGCACGCCATGGGCAATGTGACGGTCTTCGCCGAAAACATGACCAGCGGTCGCGGTTTCATCGCCATGGGGGCCGCGAGCATGGCCCAATCACATCCGCTGGTGGCCATCGGCTCCTCTCTCTTCTTCGGGACGATGCTTTCGCTCTCCAAGACGCTGCAGGGGTATATCAACTCGTACTTCACCGAAGCGATTCCGTATCTTTGCACCGTCTTGGCAATCACGGTGTATGGAGTGATCGTCACGATGCAGAAAAGAAAGCCAGCTATGAAGGCGTAAGGATGTTGTATGGATTATGAAGATGAACGACGAGCGATCGTGGAATACGCCAAACGCATGTATGATGAGAAGCTGGTCTCCGCGACAAGCGGGAACATCAGCATCCGATTACCCGATCGAAGCGATGCCTTCGCCATCACCCCGAGCTCGGAGCGCTATGCGACCATGACGGGAGCGCGCATCGTCATCATGACGATCGACGGGGAGCTCTTACAGTGCCCAGAAGATGCGCGCCCCTCCTCGGAGTGGCGCCTGCATGCCGAGCTGTACCGACATAAGGAAGCGATTCATGCCGTCTGTCATACCCATTCGCCGTATGCGACGGCATGGGCTTCACTGAGGGAGGCGATCCCGTTGGTCCTAGCAGAGATGCAACCGTGGTTGGGAGGGAGCGTCGAGGTAGCGCCGTACGCAGCGCTCGGGACGCTGGAAGTAGCCATGAACGTGGTCAATGCGATCGGGGAGAGAGGCGCCTGCCTCCTGGCCAACCACGGGGTAGTCTCGGTCGCCCCAAATCTGGATTTGGCGTATGTGCGGTCCTGCTATGTTGAGGACGCGGCAAAGATCATCCACTTGGCTCGGTGCATCGGTGCGCCGTATGAAATCGCCATGCGTTGAGGAGGGGAAGAGTGAGAGGCGGATATACCTATGAATCGTACTGTACCGCGGCCGAGTACATCCGAGAGCGAATCGGGTGGACGCCCGAGATCGCCATC
The DNA here is from genome assembly GCA_001604325.1 of Spirochaetales bacterium Spiro_04. Lineage (GTDB taxonomy): Bacteria > Spirochaetota > Spirochaetia > Sphaerochaetales > Sphaerochaetaceae > Sphaerochaeta. The sequence goes on along the minus strand of LVBF01000018.1, from coordinate 8,258 downwards.
ATCTTGGGCACCGGATGCGCCCCCTTCACCGAGCGAATTGAGGATCCGGTGGTGTTCGGCTATGCGGATATCCCCAACTTCCTCGTCACCACCAACACCTCCCATGCCGGCACCATGATCGCGGGCACGGTGGCTGGCAAGCGAGTCATCTGCATGAACGGACGTTTCCACTACTACGAAGGATATTCGATGGAGGAGCTGAACATCCCGGTGCATGTCATGCATGTGCTCGGGGTACAGACCTTGATCCTCACCAACGCGGCCGGGGCGGTCAATCCGGCGTATGCGCCCGGGGATGCCATGATCATCAAGGACCACATCAAGCTGCACCTTGGCAGTCCGCTCAGGGGGCCGAATATCGCCGAGCTCGGGCCGCGCTTCTTCGGAGTCTCGGATCTGTATACAAAGGTTTTGCGCGATCTTGCCCGTACGTGTGCCGGAACGGCTTCTCTCATGGTCCATGAAGGGGTGTACATGTTCTTCCCGGGGCCACAGTTCGAGACCGCGGCAGAGATCCGGGCCGCCGCCATCCTCGGCGCCGATGCGGTGGGCATGTCGACCGTGACCGAAGCGCTCACCGCCGCCCACTGTTCGATGCGCCTGCTCGCCATCTCGCTCATCACCAACATGTGTACCGGTGTGATCGATGAGCCGGTCGATGGCTCGGAGGTTGAAGGCGTCGCGGCGAAAGCGGCGGATGCCTTCAGTTCATTCCTGTATTCCATTGTCAAAACGATATAGGTGATCCCATGTCAATCTTGTTCAAGAACGCAGACATCCTCTCAGTCAAAGACGGGCGGTTCGAGTATCTGCAGTGCGCCTACCTCGGCGTCGAAGGGAAGGTGATCGACTATATCGGCACCGAAGCTCCTGTAAAGGAGTACTCAGAGGTGAAGGAAATGAGCGGGAAGATGTTGATCCCGGGCCTCGTCAACAGCCATGGCCACACGGCCATGAACCTGTTGCGGGGATTGGGAAGCAGTCTGGACCTGCAACAATGGCTTGCGATCATGTGGCCGATCGAAGACCGGATGCGGGATGAGGATTGCGCCAATGGAATGAATATGGCGATCCTTGAGATGCTTGCAAGTGGAACCACCAGCTTCTGTGATATGTACATGAGCCCGGGCCATACCCAAGCATGCATCGGGGAGAGCGGAATGAAGGCAAACCTTACCCGCGTCATGATGGGAGGTTTTAAGGATACCGACTATCGTCTTTTCTCGAACCGGCTGGAGGCGTTGGAGTTCGTACGCCAATACGACAACGCATATGATGGAAGATTGCGTGCAGACTGGTCGATGCATGCTGAATACACCATAGACGCGGAGGTTGCCCGTAAGTGGGCGGAAGAGACGACCGGGCTAGGGGGACGCTTTCATGTCCATATCTCCGAAACCAGGAAGGAGCACGAGGATTGCATCAAACGGTATGGGATGACCCCGGCAGCGTGGATGGAGGAGACTGGGTTCTTCAAGATCCCCACCTACGCCGCCCACTGCGTCTGGTGTACCGAAGAGGACCTGCAGATCTTGAGCAGCCACCAGGTCAGCGTGGTGCACAATCCCAGCAGCAACATGAAGCTCGGCAGTGGATTCGCGCCCATCCCCAGGATGCTCGAACTCGGCATCAACGTGGCGCTCGGCACCGATGGGGCCGCGAGCAACAACAATTTGAACATGTTTGAGGAGATGCACTTGGCCGCCATCATCCATAATGGATACGTGAATGATCCGGTGGCCATGAAGGCCGAGACGGTACTCAAGATGGCGACGATCAATGGCGCGGCTCTTCAGCAGAGACTCGACACCGGAAGCTTGGAAGTAGGGAAGAAGGCGGATATCGTAGCCGTCAACCTCGATGCTCCCCATATGAAGCCGAATCTGGACCCTCTCGCCCTGTTGGTGTATTCCGCCCAGGCAAGCGATGTGACCATGACCATGGTCGACGGGAGGATCCTCTATGAAGGGGGGGAGTACCTGACTCTGGACAAGGAGAGGATCATTCGGGAATTCGAAGATTCCCTGCGGTATCTCTACCGGTGAGTTTGATGTGTTCAACAAGACCAATCTGAAGCTTGGCCTTGTCCAGGGGTTCTACTGGATGGCCTCCTGTGTATTTGTCTCGTTTTTGGTGAGGCTCCTCTCTGGATACGGTTACTCCGATTACCATTCAGGCATCGCGCTGACCTTCGCCGCCTTTGCCTCCCTGGTCATCCAGCCGTTCGTGGGGCGTCTGGCCGACACGGTGAAATCAGTGAGGAGATTGCTCATCACCAGTGTGGTCATCGCCATCGGTGCAGCTATCCTGCTCGATCTCTTTCATGAGTACCGATTGCTCGCCTATCTCCTGATCCTCATCATCTTCGGCTCGTTCCGGTCGCTCATCTACGTCATCGACTTGTGGAGCCTTGCAATCGCAGCCCATTGCAAGGATTTTTCCTATGGCTTCACTCGCTCATTCGGGGCGGTATTCTATGCGGTGGGCGCAGTCTTCTACGGCGTCGCCATCGATCAATTCGGGACTCGCATCATCATCCCGTGTTTCTGTCTCTTTTCCGTTTTGACGATCGGGGTGGCCCTCTGCGTCAAGTCATCGCAGCCAAGGAGCGTAACGGAGCAGCGCAAGGATGCTCCACCCCTCGTCGGTGCCCTTCGGATCCTGTTTGCAAACAAGGCGTATCGAACGCTGCTCATCAGCTACACCCTTGTCGAGATGAGCTGCATCGCACACCAGAACTATCTGACGCGCAAGTTTGAGGCCCTTGGTGCCGGCGACTTCCACACCGGCCTCTCCCTGCTCATCATGGGGTTGCTGCAGCTCATCCCACTGCTGTTGCATGTCCGGATCATCAGAAGGGCTTCTCCCCCGTCGCTCATGCTCATCTGCCTCATCGGCCTGAATATGCGGACCATCATCATGGCGTTCTCTTCCACTCCAGTCGGGACGGTATGCAGCTTTCTGACGGAACCGTTTGCCTTCGGCCTCTATATCGGCACCATCCTGTATTACATGGGCACGGTTCTTCCAAGCAACGTCCGCTACCTGGGAATGACGCTCTATGCCGCTGTGACGGCGGGGGTAGGGGGTATGGTGGGGAATTACGTGGCGGGATATCTTTCTGTGAATTACGGTGTCCTCGCCATGATGAAATTCATCTCCATCCCGGCTATGGTCGGCCTGGTGGTGTATGTGCTCTTTTTCCCCCGCGATATCGCAGGGCATGTGCTTGATGGGTGAGCTATCATCGTCACAGGCTGTACTTTCCCACCATCTCCACGAACGCCACGTCGAGTAGCTTCTCCTCCGCGTAGGTGCCGTCTCCCGTCTTGGTGATCCGCTTCAGCTCCTGCCAGCCGGCATGGCCCACCGGCAGGACCATGATGCCTCCCACAGCCAGTTGTTGGATGAGGGTGATGGGCAGCTTCTTGGGAGCGGCCGTCACCATGATGCGGTCAAAGGGGGCGTGCTCTGGCCACCCGTCAGAGCCATCACCGATTCTGTAGTGGATGTTGGTGTAGCCGAGCTGTGAGAGCTTCTCCTGGGCCCGCTCTGAGAGGGCGGGGATGACTTCGACGGTATAGAGCTCGTGTGAGAAGGCGGCGAGGAAGGCGCTCTGGTAGCCGCTTCCCGTGCCGATCTCCAGGACCCGGTGCGCCTCATCGAGCTTGAGCGCTTCGGTCATGTAGACGACCAGGCTCGGTTGGCTGATGGTCTGTCCACACCCGATGGGGAGCGGTCGGTCGAGCTTTGAGAGGGCCTTGTACTGATTGTCTATGAACCGGCTGCGGTCCAGCGTGGCAAAAAATGCTTGGAGTTTCTCTCTCATGGCCTTATGATACCCTGTGTTTCTCAACAAAGATAGTGAGGCAAAGCATATGGCGCGAAAAAGTGCAGTGACCAGCTCTCCTTGCTGGCCCTCGAGGAGCGGGATGCAATTCTTTTTGGCCTCCACGCACGAGGCGGGGCCTGTGCGAAGGCCATCGATGAGGAGGTGGAGGGGCGTCACGCCTGAGGAGGTGGCCCGTGGGGGTATCGAGGGTATGAAGAGACGGTGAAGGCGTGGGAAACATTGTATCCTGATGATGAAGACTCGCTCTTGCAGTTGGCGGCATTCATCACGGCCAACTGCCCTGACTGGGAATACCTGGCCCCGGGGCAGGAATCTATGCAATCGCTCAGGAGGTGATATACTCGAGAGAGAAGGAGGCAACCATGAGACAGCGAATAGTGCTCTTTGTGCTCCCCCTCGATGGGCTTCGATCCCAGCCAAGGGAGCCTCAGGGTGGGGGCGGCCATCAAAATCTAAAAACTTTGTTCAAGTATTTCGTGCACGCGCCCTCTGCTGTGCTATACTCGTGGAGAATATTCACATAAAGGAGTTCTCCGGTGAAACGAATAATGGTAGTTCTGCTTCTGTGTGCGGTGTTGGCACCGCTTGCTTCTGCTCCGATCCTGCTCGATCTGATCGGTCTCGGCCTCGATGTCGCCACCACCAAACGCTCCTCCGCTGTCATCGTGGAGGGAGAGACCATCACCCTCGGAGGGTCGTCGGTCAAGGCGATGAAGAAGAGCCTGGCCGAGTTTGACTTCACCACCGTGGAGTTTTCCGATCGCCTCGCCATCTACGAAGAGGCGAAGACCAACATCACCTGGCCGGTCTTCAAGAACCTCCTCCTCGGCTTCGGTTCCGGCTCCAAGAGCCAAGGGGACCGTGGTGGAGCCCTTGTCGGCACCCTCCTCGACTCGACGGCGGTGACGACCTTGGGTGTCGGTCTCTCCTTGTATCTCATCGACTTTCTGTTCGTGGCCCCGTGGGGTGCCATCGGGAACCCCAGCTACAACCATTTGGAAAATTCCGATGACGAGCTCATGCAGATCGCCGGCGGCCTCGTCATCGGAGGGTTAATCGGCCTGGGGGCCAGTCGCATCATCCAGGCCGTGTTGCCCATCAGCTACGGGGCGCGGCACAACAAGGCGCTGCGCGATGGGCTCGGCATCCAAAAAGATGGTAGTGATGGGTTTGCCCTCTCTGTGGCCCTGGTGCCCGTCCTCTCAGCCGACAGGGAGCTCTCATTGGGCTTTGCCGTGGCTTCGAGGGTGAGCTTCTAGCGCGAGAGCGCCTCATACGCCCGCTCAATCGCCACGTAGCCCGGGTCGCTGACCGATTCGGGGAGCGTGGTGCGTCGCTTGCCCTGCATCGTGACCCAAAGCGGGTCACGTTCCATGATTTTGCGGCAGCGCGCTCGAAAGAGAGAGCGTTGGTCGTCGCTCTTCCGGTAGAGCTCGATCAACTCGCTCTCTTCGCTCTCTTGGCCTGGGTGATTGGCCTCATAGAGCGCCTCCGTCTCCTCAAGGAGGAGGGGGAAGAGGCGCAGGTGGATCGTCGCCGACTTCTGGCCGAGGAAGAGGGAGGAGAGGTTGCCGAAGGAGGCGTAGGCTTGGGCGATCTCGGTCGCCGCTTCAGAGGCAAGTGGTGGGTATTCGTTCATAGGGGTACCTTCGCTGTGAGTGTCTCATTTCTTTGGTTGCGGTGCAAGATTCCAGGAGTGTGAGGTGCTCGACTTCGATGATGAGGGCACCGTGGTCGTCCTTGACCACCCCATGCACCAAGAGCGGGGCTGCGCGGTACAAGAGCGGGAAGTAGCGCTCATAGAGGTCGGGGAAGAGCACCGTCTCATAGAGAGCCGTCTCATCCTCGAAGGAGACGAAGCTCATCAAATCTCCGCCCTTGGTGCGCACCTGCTTGTGCGTGATCTGGTGGCCGACGAGGGTGACGTGGCGATCGACATGGTGCGGGATGTCCGATCCCCGGATGCGTCGGGTACGGGAAATCTCTTCACTGAAAAGGATGAGCGGGTGGTGGTCGCGCAAGAAGCCGAGTGAGGCGTACTCGCCCTCAAGCTCCGCCTCTGTTCGCTTCGCTCTCTTTTGAGGGAGTGTCGGCGTGGGGATGGGTGATGGGGAGGCGGTCGTGAAGAGTTCGCCCTGCTCGCTGAAGTGCTGGTGGTGGGCCGTGGTGAAGAGGACTCGCAGCTGCTCGCTGCGCCGGAGGGCGGGGGCGAGCGAATCGAAGGCACCGCTTTGGGCAAGGGCGGCCAGATCTTCCCGGGAGAGGACGACCCGCCGGGCGAATTCAGCCAGGCTTGCGTATGAGCCTGCACGGCGGCGTTCATCGATGATGGCGTGCATCGCCTTCTCGCTGAGATTCGAGATGGCCATGAAGCCGATGGTGAGGGTGTTCTGGTGCGCGTGATAGGCGATCCGGCTGCCATTTACATCGGGCCCTTCAATGGTGATGCCCATGCGCCTTGCCTCGCTGATGTAGGCGCCCGCTTCATAGTAGCCGCCGCCGTTGGTGAGGACGGCGGCCATGAAGTGGGAAGGATGGTGGACGCGCAGGTAGGCGCTCTGGAAGGAGACCATCGCATAGGAGGCGCTGTGCGGCTTGCAGAAAGAGTAGCCGTCGAAGCTGAGCATCATCGCCCAGACCGTCTCGATGGTCGCCTCCTCGATCTGGTTTGACCGGCAGCCGGAGAAGAACTGCTCCCGGTAGGAGCGCAGCTTCTCACCTCCCGCCTTCTTGGCGATGACCTTGCGCAGCCGGTCGGCCTCCGCTTCAGAGAAGCCGGCGAGCGCGACGGCGACCTTACAGACATCCTCCTGGTAGCAGAGGATGCCGTAGGTCTCGTCGAGGATCCGTGCCAGGCGTGGGTGCAGCGGATCGTAGGCCTTCCCCTTCAGACGCTCGATGTAGGTGTTGATGAAGGCGTTGGCCGCCGGGCGGATGATCGAGGAGTGGATGACGATGTGGTCGAAGTCGCCCCGGCCGGTCTTCTTCTGCAGCTGCCGCATCGCCGGGCTCTCGATGTAGAAGACCCCCATCGAGTCGCCTCTCGCCAACGCCGCGATGGTCGGCTCATCATCACTGGGCCGCCAGGTCTGTTCATCGATGTGGATGCCCTCCTCGGCAAGGGTGGCCAGCGTGTCCCGGATGACGGCCAGAGAGCGGTTGCCCAGCAGGTCGATCTTCACAAATCCGGCCTCCTCGGCCCCCTCCTTCTCCCAGACGAGGAGCGGCTGTCCATCATTTGAGCAGGTGATGGGGGCGTAGAGCGCGATGGGCCGCGGGGTGATGACGAGCCCCCCGCAGTGCATCGAGAGCCCCTTCGGCAGGTCGATGATGCCCTCGGCTTCTTGGGCGATGCGCTTCCACAGCGGGTCGTCGATGGGGGTGTGCAACGATCGGGTCACGGCGCTGATCTGGGCATTGGAGAGGCCGTGGGCCTTGGCCGTCTCGCGCAGCGCCGAGTCGGGGCGGAAGAAGAGGTGGTTGGCCACCCGGGCACAGTGGTCAACTCCGAAGGTGGCGTAGACGGCGGCGAAGACCCCGTCCCGTTCATCCCAGGCAAAGTCGACGTCGATGTCCGGCGGATCGAGGCGGGCGGGGGAGAGGAAACGCTCGAAGTAGAGGTGGTGGGCCAACGGGTCGACGGCGGTGATGAAGAGGGAGTAGGAGACGATCGAGGCGGCGCCCGAGCCGCGCCCGCAGGTACGGCTGCTCATCTGCACGATATCGTGCATGACCAAGAAGTACGCTGAGAAGCCCTTCTCCTCGATGATGGCGAGCTCGTAGTCGATGCGGGAGAGGATCGCGTCATTGAGCTCGCCGTAGCGGATCTCGGCGCCGGAGAGGACGCGCTTGCGCAGTTCAGACGCCGGATCATCGGTGGGGTAGTCGGGGAAGATGAGGGGGTGGCAAAAGGGATCGTAGGAGGCGATGGCCTCGGTGTTCTCCATTGCCTCCGGCCAGGAGGAGAAGGCGTCCCTCCACGCTTCGGGGTCGAGAAGGACCCCTCCTCGACCGGGGCCTTGGTCGCCTTGGATGGTGCTGTTGCTCCCGATGGCCCTGAGCAGTCGGTGGGTGGGCCACTCCTCTTTGGAGAAGAGGTATGCATCGTCACAGGCCAGGAGCTTGAGGCCAAGCGCTTTTGCTGCGGTGACGGCGCGCAGGTCCGTCGGTGTGATGGCGGCGAAGAGGCGCGGGGTCGTCTCTTTGAGGGCAGAAAGCAGGGCCGGTGATGAGGTGGCTAGGGTGAGGGCGTTCTCTGTCCTTTGCAGTGCGGCAAGGTATGAGGCGGTGGGCTCCCTGTTGTGTGCGGTGAGGAGGGCGCAGAGTTGCTGATACCCCGCCTCATCCTCTGCAAGCGCGTAGATGCGCTCTTCCCCCACCGAGAGCGCAGCGCCGGCGATGAGGG
>LVBF01000168.1 GCA_001604325.1 Spirochaetales bacterium Spiro_04 | reverse complement strand
CCGACCACCGTCGACTTCAGGATTCCCATGGAGAATCTCAACCTGGCCTATCGGGACGAAGCATATCTGGCCGCACACCGCCCGGAGATCATCGCCCGCTGGGAGTCCATTCTGGCAAAATACAGTAAATAAAGGTCTGTCCATCGGCATCCTGCAGCCTCCTGCAGGGTGCCGGTGTTCATCAACGTACATCGATCGAGCTCTCCAAGAAAGATGAAGCTATGGAGAGCGCACCGGAGAGGAAGCACAACCTTCCTGAAACCTGACAATGGTTCGGTGCACACAATACGAGAAGTCCCAAGGCAGGAACAACGAGATGAGTGTAGATATTCACATCAAACATGCAGTAAAAAAATTTGGCAACAAGACAATCATCCCTGATCTGAGCCTCGATGTCCAGAACGGTGAATTCTTCACGTTGCTGGGCCCCTCCGGCTGCGGCAAGACCACGCTGTTGCGTATGATCGCCGGATTCAACACCATCGAAGGAGGAGACTTCTTCTTCAACGAAAAGAGGATCAACGACCTCGATCCCTCCAAGCGGAACATCGGCATGGTGTTCCAGAACTATGCCATCTTTCCCCACCTCACCGTTCGTAAGAATGTCGCCTTCGGGCTCAAGAACAAGAAATTCCCCAAGGATCAGATCGAAGAGCTGACCGATCAGTTCATGCGCCTGGTCCATGTCGATGAATATGCCGACCGGATCCCGGAGCGTCTCTCCGGTGGACAGCAGCAGCGCGTGGCCCTGGCCAGGGCGCTGGTGATCTCCCCTGATGTGCTCTTGATGGACGAACCGCTCTCCAACCTCGACGCGAAGCTGCGCGTCGAGATGCGGACGGTGATCAAGCGGATCCACGACGATGTGGGGATCACCACCATATACGTCACCCACGACCAGGAAGAGGCGATGGCGGTGTCCGACCGGATCGCCGTCATGAACGAGGGGGTGATCCAACAGATCGGCAATCCGCAGGAGGTCTACCAACGACCGACGAACGTCTTTGTGGCGAGCTTCATCGGACGAACCAACATCCTGGAGGCGAGGTTGTCGATCAGGGACGGCAGATCGTATCTGACGTTCAAGGATGGATTTGAATTCGAGATCGAGGGCGTGTTGGAGGACCAGATGAAGGATCAGGACGTGCTGGCCTCGATCCGGCCCGAGGACTTCGTGCTCCTCCATGGTGAAGAGAAGGGCTTTGAGGCGGTGGTGATCGACAGCACCTTCCTCGGCTTGAGCACGCACTACAACGTGACGCTCGCCACCGGGGATGAGGTCGAGATCACGCAGGAGTCCTCCCGGAAATCCATTGTCAAGCGGGGCATGACGGTCTCCCTGCAGGTCAAGAGCGATATGATCAACGTCTTCACCGCCGATGGGGAGCACAACATCCTCGAAGGCGTGAAGAACGATGAGGTGGAGTGAGGAGTGCATATGAGCCTGCATACAAGAAAGAGCAAACTTGAGATCTGGAATTTGATCGCCTATCTCATCGTGATTCTCTATGTGATCTTCTTGATCTTCCCCCTTGCCAATATCCTGAAATCCTCGTTCGACCAGGCCGATGGAACCAAGGGCTTCGGCAACTTTGTCCGCTTCTTCGGTGAACCACACTACTTCAATACGATCATCAACAGCTTTAAGGTATCCATCGTGGTCACCATCATTTCGATTATCCTCGGGGTGCCCCTCGCCTACTTCTACAATATGTACCAGATGAAGGGGAAGCGGTTCCTCCAGGTCGTCATCATCCTCTGCTCCATGTCGGCCCCGTTCATCGGTGCCTACTCATGGATTCTGGTCCTCGGGAGAAACGGCGTCATCACCCGTCTTTTGGAGAACCTCTTCGGCTATACTATGCCGAACATCTACGGCTTCAAGGGCATCGTGATCTCATTGACCTCACGCCTCTTCCCGATGGTGTTCCTCTACACCTCGGGAGCGCTCAAGAGCATCGATAATTCCCTGATCGAAGCGAGCCAGAACCTCGGGACGAGGGGGGTGAAGATGTTCTTCAAGGTCATTACTCCGCTCTGCATGCCCTCGATCCTCGCCGCGGCCCTCATTGTCTTCATGCGGGCGATGGCGGACTTCGGCACCCCATTGATGATCGGGGAGGGATTCAGGACATTCCCGGTGGAGATCTACAACGCCTATGTGGGTGAGGTGGGACAGAACTTCGGGTTTGCCGCCGCCATCAGCATCGTGGCCATCTTGATCACCGCCCTCGTGTTCCTGCTCCAGAAGTGGGCCACGAGCAAGTTCAGCTTCACCATCAATGCCATGCACACCATCGAGTCCAAGAAGGCAAAACCGGCCTTCAACTTCTTCATCCACTTCTACTCCTACCTCTTGGTCAGCATCGCCATGTTGCCCCAGGTCTACCTCTGGTACTCCTCCTTCCGGAACACCAGCCGGAGCGGCAATGTCTTCATGGAGGGGCACTCCCTGATGAGCTACAAGGAGGTCATGAAACGTGGACTCGGGGTCTCCATCAAGAACACCTTCTTCGTCGGAGCTCTTTCGGTGGCGATCATCCTGGTCTTGGCCGTACTCGTCTCCTACCTGGTGGTCAGGCGCAAGAGCTTCAAGAGCCAGCTCATCGACACCATGTCGATGGTCCCATACGTGCTTCCCGGTTCGGTGGTCGGCATCGCGTTGATCTCGGCGTTCAACACCCGTCCGCTGATCCTCACCGGCAGCGTGGCCATCATCATCGTGGCGATGGTCATCCGGAGAATCCCCTACACGATCAGATCATCGGTGGCCATCCTCGGCCAGATCCCCATCTCCATGGAGGAAGCGGCGATCAGCCTGGGGAGCAACAAACTCAAGACGTTCTTCACCATCACGGTCCCGATGATGCGCAATGGGATCGTCGCCGGTGCGCTGCTCAGCTGGATCACGATCATCACCGAGCTGTCGACTTCGATCATCCTCTACACGGCACGGAGCCAGACGCTGACGGTCTTCACCTATGTGTTCGTCTCCCGCGGCTCTGATGGACAAGCGGCGGCCGTCGCCACGGTGCTCTCGCTCTTCACCATCATCTCGCTCACCGCTTTCATGATCATTTCGAAGGACAAGGATGTGACGATGTAGAGCGATGCGCGGATCTTCGTTTTCTGGTTTGATTTTCAACCCCTTGACTAACATCCGCTTCGTTGGCTATAGTGCCAACGTTGACCTTTGGTGGCATAGCTCAGTCGGTAGAGCAAGCGGCTCATATCCGCTCGGTCAGGGGTTCAAGTCCCTTTGCCACTACCTACAAAGACCTCCCAAACCCGGGAGGTCTTTTTCTTGTTACAGCAACAATTACTTCAAATACCCCAGCCACTTCTCCTGTCGCTCGATCATCAGGTCCACCAGTTCGGGGATCTCCCTGACGCGGTCGACGACCGGGTTGGCCAAGAGCGCCTGGATGACGTACTCCTTTTTGCCGGTGAGCACCGCCTCGGCGGTGAGGTCGTAGAC
>LVBF01000167.1 GCA_001604325.1 Spirochaetales bacterium Spiro_04 | reverse complement strand
GCGCTTCCCGATGAGGGACGCGACCGAACGCCACCCCTCCTCCACGGGGACGGTGAGGCGGGCCTTGAAGGGATGGCCCTGCACATCGATGGTGACACTCGTCGTCTGGTAGCGGTAGTCGCTGCTGAGCACCTCGAGGAAGCGGAGGGTGATGAGCTCCCAGATCGAGCGCTCCACCTGAGAGAGGCGGGAGAGATCGACCATCTCTTCGGTGGGGATGATGGCGTGGTGGTCCCCGACCTTGGTATCCTGGACGAAGCGCTCCTCGTCGATGCGGAAGCCGTCGCTCACAAAGCGTCGCGCGAGCTCCCCAAAGGGAGTGCGGGAGAGGGCGGCAAGGCGACCCGGCAACGTGGGGACGATGTCGGCGGTGATGTATCGGCTGTCGGTACGCGGATAGGTGACGAGCCGGTGCCGCTCATAGAGCCCTTGCAGCGTGTCGAGGGTCTCCTTGGCGCTGAGGTCGAGCAGGATGTTCGCATCCCGCTGCAGTTCGGTGAGGTCGTAGGCAAGCGGAGGCGCCTCAGAGCGGTCGGCGCGCTCGACCGCGGTGACGATCCCCTCAGAGGCGATGAGGGAGCGCTCCAGACTCTGCGCCACTTCTTCTGAGCCGATGCGCACCGAGTTCTCCTCGGGGTAGTAGGAGGCCCAGAAGTGGGTGAAGTCGGCCCTCAGCGTCCAGTAGAAGGCGCCTTCGAAGCGCTCGATCTCATCCTCGCGGTCACTCATGAGGGCGAGGGTGGGCGTCTGCACCCGCCCGGCCGAGAGCTTGGCGTCGTAGGCGCAGGTCATCGCCCGCGTGACGTTCATCCCCACATACCAGTCGGCGGCCGCCCGACTCTGTGCCGCCTCATAGAGGGTGTCGTAGAGCGCCGCGTCCTTGAGGTTCGCAAACCCCTCGGCGATGGCGGCGTTGGTCTGGCTGCTGATCCAGAGCCGCTCGGTGGCCCCTTTCCAGTCGGCGAGCTTCATGATCCAACGGGCCACCAGCTCCCCTTCGCGCCCGGCGTCGGTGGCGATGACCAAGGTTTCGACATCACTTCGTGCAAGGAGGGCTTTCACCACCTCCAGCTGATTTCTTGTCTGCTCGATGGGGACCTGGATCAGATCCTCGGGGAGCATCGGCAGGTCCTTGAGGTTCCACCTCCTCCACCGCTCTGTGTACACATCGGGATTGGCCAACTCGACCAGGTGGCCGAGGGCCCAGGTGACGATGTAGGCATCCCCTTCGATATACCCATCCATGCGTCGGGTGCACCCCAACGCCTGGGCGAGCTGGCGCCCCACACTCGGTTTCTCTGCCAAGACAAGCTTCTTTCTCATCGAATCCTCCACTCCACAGACTATACCGAGGCACCGAATCTCTGGCAAGGCGGGCGAGTATCCTCGTGAAACAGCAGGTTGGAATGGGATTTCGAACAAATGTATATATTTACAATATATATAAATAAATTCTCATGATCGATCATTGTACTTCTCTCTTTATCTTCCTTGACTTTCGATGGTATTGGGGTATATAGTCGTGGTAACGATTTGTTGGAGGAGTCAAGACCATGGCTTATATCATTACTGATTCGTGTATAGCGTGCGGAACCTGCCTTCCCGAGTGCCCGACCGGGGCAATCTCCGAGGGCGACATCTATGTCATCGACGCTGATGCGTGTATCGATTGCGGTGCCTGTGCGGACGTATGCCCCACTGAGTCAATCACGGCGGGCTGAGAAACCCAATTCGAGAAAGAGACAGCCCCAGCGCTGTCTCTTTTTTGTCCCACCATGCAGAGCGCACCCATCATGATCGCCGGCTTGCTTGTCGGCCTCTTCTTCACCTTCTTCGGCTACAAGGCCCGCCGTCTGCTTGTCCTGACGAGCAGCCTCTTCAGTGGGGGCCTCGTGTCGCTCGCCCTCGCTCTCTTCATCCAAGACCCGCAGGGCGTGATCGCCCTCCTCGCATCAGGCTATACCGGAGGCGAACTCTTCGGCCTCATCACCTCTTCGTCGGCCCCGATGGGCCTCCTCATCAACGTGGTCAGCTTCGCCGTCGGCTCCCTCACCCTCTTCTTCATCGCACGAAGCGCCCCGCGTCTCGCCCGCATCCTCTTGGCGATCCTCGCCCCGCTCAGCGCCGCGCTGGCCTTGCTCTTCACCCTCCGCCTCTTTGTGGGCCTCTCCGTCAGCATCGCCCTCGCGGCGGTCTCCGCCTTCTTGATCTTCACCGTCTCCCTGATCTCGGTCGAACACTACCTGGCCGTTGAGAGCGCCATCATCGCCGCAATGGCCACCTCGATCCTCATCACCCGCTTCTGGTACCTTGATGGCTGGATCTTCTACCTGCTCTGGGCGCTCCTCGCACTGCTCGGCATGCTCAACCAATTCTCCATGGTGAAGGCCAAGGAGCCGAGTCATGGCTGAGCTCTTTGACGTCCCCCTCTCGGTCAGCGAGCTGACCGCCCTCATCAAGAAGACGCTGGAGGAGGGATTCTACGGCCTCACGGTGACCGGAGAGATCTCCAACTTCCGCCCCTCCTCCACCGGACACTGGTTCTTCACCCTCAAGGATGAGGGGGCCTCCATCTCGGCGGTGATGTTCAAGGGCAGCACCTGGCGCGTCGACTTCTCCCCCAAGGAGGGGGACCGCGTCGTCATCAACGGGAGCCTCGATGTCTATGCCGCCCGCGGCAGCTACCAGATCAAGGTTGAGACGATGACCCTCGCCGGCTACGGTGAGATCCTCGCCGAATTGGAGCGTCGCAAGCGCCGTTTCTTGGATTTAGGATACTTCGCCGAGGAGCGGAAGAGACCCATCCCCGCCTTCCCTCAGCGTTTGGGCGTGGTGACCAGCCCCACCGGGGCGGCGCTGCAGGACATCCTCACCGTCCTTGGTCGGCGCGCCCCCGGCCTCGATGTGCTGGTCTTGCCGGCGGTGGTTCAGGGCGAGAGCGCCGCAGAGAGCATCGCCGCGCGGATCAGGCAGGCCAACTCGCTCCTCCTCTGTGACGTCCTCATCGTCTCCCGGGGCGGCGGTTCGGTGGAGGACCTCCTCCCCTTCAGCGACGAAGCGGTCGTCAAGGAGATCGCCCAGTCGCAGATCCCAATCGTCAGCGGCATCGGCCATGAGGTCGATTTCGCCCTCGCCGACTTCGCCGCGGACCTGCGGGCCCCCACCCCGTCGGCGGCCGCAGAACTGGTCAGCGCCTCCTACGCCCAGCTCAGGGAGCGGGTGGAGAGCCTTGCCGCAACGCTTCGCCAGCGGACACAGAGCCGCCTTTCAATTGCTGAGGCGCACCTCGCCCGAGGCAGCCGGAAGAGCCTCGCCCAGCGTACCCTCACGCTCTTTGGTTCGAAGGAGTTTCTCTTGGCCAACGCCACGCGCTCCCTCACCCAGCAGATCGAACAGCGCCTCGCCTCGTGGGAGGCACGCCTGGTTCTCGCCGGCCACCGCTTGGAGGCCCTCTCCCCGCTTGCCGTCCTTGAGCGCGGCTATGCCGTGGTCCAGGACCTTGACGGACGAGTCATCGCCAGCCGGGAGGGGACAGCAATCGGGGAGCAGCTCGACATCCGGTTCATCGATGGCAAGAGACGCGTCAGCGTCGAGGAGGATCCATGAGTTTTGAAGAAGACATCAAGAGAGTCGAGGAAATCGCCGACAAGCTCTCCTCATCCCTCACGCCGCTTGAGGAGGCCATCGCCCTCTTCGAGGAGGGGATGGCGCTCACCAAGAAGCTGGAGAAGATCCTCGCCGGCGCGAAGCGCAAGGTGGAGATCGTCGCAGGCGAGGATCCCGATTCGGCTGAGATCCTCGACCTGGAGTAGGCCATCGTGGAGCGCACCCACGAGGTGAGGCTCCTTACTTTGGGGCGGCGAGGTTCAGGCACAGCAGGCGCGGGTGGACGAACACCCCGTCCTTCCGCACCAGTTCACCGTCGAAGTACATCGCTCCCCCTCCCCACTCGCTCCTCTGGATCTGCACGAGGTCCCAGTGCACCGAGCTGCGGTTGGTGTTGTCGCAATCCTCGTAGGCGTTGCCCGGGGTGAAGTGGATCGAGCCGGAGATCTTCTCATCGAAGAGGGTGTTGTCCATGGGACTCAGGATCGCGGGGTTGACGCCGAGGGCGAACTCCCCGATGTAGCGCGCCCCCTCGTCCTGGTCGAGGATCGCGTTGATCTTCTCATCGTCATCGGCGTGCGCCTCGACAATCTTCCCGTCACGGAAGGTGAAGGAGACATCCTTGAAAGAGTGGCCGTGGTAGGTGGACTCGGTGTTGTACCGGATCGTCCCGTTGACCGAATCCTTGACCGGAGCGGTATAAATCTCCCCGTCGGGGATGTTCATCTCACCGGCGCAGGGGATCCACCCCATCCCCTTGATGGAGAAGGAGAGATCGGTATCCGGGGCGACGATGCGCACCTGGTCGACCTGGTCGAGGAAGCGTTTCGCCTCCGCCATCGCCGCTCCCATCGCCTCGTAGTCGACCTCGGTGCAGACCCGGTAGAAGAAGTCCTCGAACTCCACGGTCCCCATGTTGGCCTGCATTGCCATCACCTCGGTCGGGTAGCGCAGCACCACCCACTTCGTCTTTGTCAGCCGCGTCTGCATATGCACCGGCTTGTCGTAGCGGAGGCTGGCCATATTGGCCTGCTCGCTGATGGTGGCCAGCTCACGGACATTGGCCACCCCACGGATGCCGATGAAGGCGTCCATCTGCTCCATGCGGTACTGGTCGACGTGCGCCCAGGCGTCGAGACTCGCCTCGGTGGCCCGCTCGACGACGGCGCGCTGGATTCGTTGGTTCCAGAGGTTGACGATCGGGTAGGCGCCCTTGTCGTACACGGCGTTGACGAGCGCCTCCACCATCGTGGTGGGCACATCGACCGCGTTGATGAGGCAGGACTCGCCCGCCTCAAGTCTCACCGAATGCTCGACCAACAGCGCGGCGAGCCTCTCTTCTCTCAGATCAGCCATCATTGACTCCTTATCTATCAGCCCACACCTCGATCCGTTCGCCGGTGAAGGGGTGGGGAAATTCCACGCCGATGGCCCGCAGTGCCAGGCTGTGTGATGCCGTCCCACCATAGCGCTCGTCGCCGTCAATGGGCCAGCCGCTCCAGGCAAGGTGGGCGCGGACTTGGTGACGGAACCCGTTTGAGAGCTGGCAGGTGAAGCTATGGGTGCCGTCGGTGGTCTCCCCGCCGTAGAAGATCCGCGTCAAATACCAGGTGGGGCTGCTCTTGTCGAGGATGTGGCGCGGGCTGTCGCTGAGCACCGGGCGCACCTCACGGCGATGCTCGCCCCAGTGGCGAAAGAGGCTGCCCACGGCGACCTCACGGCCCCCGCAGTGCACGGGATCCTCGTACGGATAGGGGGGGAACGTGCTCTGCATCACACGCTCCTTGGCCGAGCTCTTGGCCTGGTACTCCTTGATGAAGAGACCGCCTTGGGAGATCGACAGGAGACGCTGGTACGCCGCATCGGTGCGGGCGATGACCACCAGGCCGCTGGTGGGGGTGTCCAGACGGTGCAGCACCCCACCCTCCCAGCCGTTGCGCCCATTGACGGTGAGCACCTCGGGAAAGAGTTCACCGATCTGTCCAAGCAGTGTTGGTTCATCAGGGGGGCTCTCCTTGAGGGGAACGGTGGGGATTCCCGCCCGCTTGTCCACTATAAGAAACGATGGGTCCTCATACAGCACCATCGCGCTTGCCGTATCGTTCATACACCTCCAATATACCAAAGTTCCCCGCTTAATCCACCCTCGCACGCCGCATTTCACCTAATCTTCAAAAAAGTAGGAATAAATGCCCATCTTTGGTGTATACTGCCCACATGCAAGAGATACCGATCAACACCGTCACCAGTGCCAACGTCGTGCTGGAACTCATTTACCGGTTGAAGATCAAGGATGTGATGTCCACAGCCTTGATCACCGCGACCAAAGAGACGACGATGCGCGAGATCCAACAGATCATGCGCCAGGAGAGGATCACCGGGCTCCCGATCGTGATGGGCAAGCGCCTCATCGGCCTGGTGAGCATGGACGACATCATCCAGGCCCTGGACAAGGGGTACATCGAGGAGAAGGCCCAGGACCACATGAGCAGCAACCTCATCATCCTCGAGGACGACATGCCCATCAGCTTCGCCATCAACTACTTCGACCGCTACCGCTACCACCGCTTCCCCGTGCTGAACAAGGACAAGGAGCTGGTGGGGATGATCACCAACCGCGACATCACCAACGCCCTGCTCATCGAGATCAACCGTGAGGTCGAGGAGCTGGAGAAGCGCAGCCACCGCGTCGAAGGGGGGATCATCAGCGAGGAGATGTACACCTACTACATCATGCAAAACGACTTCGAGAATGCCGGCCACGCCTCCACCGAGATCAAGAAGCGGCTCAAGAGCGCCTCGATCGCCCCCCAGATCGTCCGGAGGGCGGCGATCGCCAGCTATGAGCTGGAGATGAACATGGTGGTGCACTCCACCGGTGGGCGCCTCATCGCCAAGTACGATGCCAATGAGCTGACCATCACGGCGGCGGACAGCGGGCCGGGCATCGAGGACGTCGACGCCGCGCTGGAGGCGGGGTACTCCACCGCAAGCGAGTGGATCCGCAGCCTCGGCTTCGGGGCGGGCATGGGGCTTCCCAACGTACAATCCGTAGCCGATGCATTTGATATCACCAGCTCACCGAAGGGAACGACCGTCACGGTCACCATCACCTTGGCTTCTGGAGAGGAGAACGATAATGAACGTTGAAGAGTTGACCACGGTCAAGGAGTTCGAGGCGTTGTACATCGCCGACAAGGATCAGATCATCGCCGATGGGTACTGCGGGGATCTCCTCAGTGATGTGATGGCCAATGCGCCCGCCTCCTGTGTCCTCATGACCATCCAAGCACACAAGAACACCATCGCCGTGGCCTCGCTGGTCGGTATCAGCGCCCTGGTGATCTGCAACGGCCGCACCGTCGCACCCGACATGCTCGAAGCGGCCCGTGAGGAGGAGATCTCCCTCTTCACCACGGATCTGAACCACTTTGAAGCGGCTGCCAAGGTCCTGGCCCTGCTGGGAGGAGGCGATGCAGGTACGCGTTGACCTGCACAACCACAGCTGTCTCTCCCCCTGCGCCGACGATGGGATGCTGCCCTCGCTGCTCGCCCTCCAGGCGATGGAGATGGGCATCCAGATCCTCGCCCTGAGTGACCACAATGCGGCGGAGAACCTGCCCGCCTTCGCCGAGGCGTGCGAGCTCTGCTCGATCATGCCGGTCTTCGGCATCGAGGTGACCACCATCGAGGAGGTCCACCTCCTCGTCCTCTTCAAGCGGATCGAGGAGGCGATGGCCTTCTCGAAAGAGGTCCAGGCCACCCTGCCGAAGCTCAGGGGCAAGAGCTCTCGCTTTGGACGGCAAATCATCTGTGATGTGGCGGGTAATCCCATCGGGGAGTCGGATGTGCTGCTCTCCGGGGCAAGCAGCCTCAGCTTCGATGAGGTGGTCACCGACGCCCTTGCTTCTGGCGCGCTGGTCATCCCGGCCCATATCGACCGCCCGGCCTACAGTGTGTTGGCCAACTTGGGGTTCTTGCCCGACCTGCCCTATACGGCCGTCGAGATGGTGCACCCCACCGCACAAGCATGGACGGTCGTCACGGCAAGCGATGCCCACTTCCTGGAGGAAGTGGGCAAGCGGAGTTGTCTCATCGAGATGGAAGAGATCGGCTGGGAGGCGCTGAAGAAGAGCCTTTGCGACCCCTGCAACGTCAAGTTTTAACGGTTGTTGGACGACCGACCGAAGATTCTCAGCACGTAGAGGAAGAGGTTGATGGCGTCCAGATAGAGCGTCAATGCCCCGATGATGGAG
>LVBF01000166.1 GCA_001604325.1 Spirochaetales bacterium Spiro_04 | reverse complement strand
TCAACCGAATCATCGGCGGTGATGAGAACATCTGTCAAAACTGCTACAACAAAGCCCACCCCGACGCGGCCCCCCCGGTCGTGACCGAGGAGGATCCGACCGATCACTATACCACCGTCGACTCAGTCTCCGAGATCGACTGGGAGAGCTGGCAGCCGACCGACATCTGTGTGATCACCTACCTCTTCGCCGATGGGAAGGTCCTCCTCATCGACAAGAAGACCGGCCTGGGCAAGGGACTGGTCAACGCCCCGGGTGGCCATATCGAGGATGATGAGACGGCCGATGAAGCCGCGGTGCGGGAGTTTGGTGAAGAGACCGGCCTTGCGGTCTCCGGCCTCACCCTGGTGGGCGACCTCTTCTTCCAGTTCAAGGACGGCATGCGCCAGCGGGGCTACGTGTACTTTGCCTCCTCCTATGAGGGGGAGATGCGGGAGACGGATGAGGCGCGCCCCTACTGGGTGGACCTCGCAGCGATCCCCTACGACCAGATGTGGGAGGATGACATCCACTGGCTGCCGCTGGCCATCGAGGGCAAGCGGGTGACGGGATACTTCATCTTCGACGGGGAGCGGATGATCGACAAACGGGTTGATGTACAAGAGGAGGAGTGACGGTGCGGACTCTGGTGGCACAAACGCAGACGGAGATCGAAGTGCGCAAGAGTCGCTTCATCGCCGTCGCCATCCCCATCACCGACCTCTCCCAGATCAAGGGCTTGGTCGCCCAAGCCCGCCTTGAACACCCCGGCGCCAACCACGTGGTCCATGCCGCCGTGGTGGGCCCCGATGGCCAACAGATCAGCTACAGCGACGACAAGGAGCCGAAGAACACGGCGGGGAGACCCGCGGTGGAGGTCCTCAAGGGCAGCGGCATCACCGATATCCTGGTCCTCATCATCCGCTACTTCGGCGGGACGCTGCTCGGCACCGGAGGGCTGGTGAAGGCGTACGGAGAGAGCGTGAAGGAAGTGCTGAAAAGAGCGGCCACCGAAGAGCTCATCGAAAAGAAGGCGTTCGCCCTTACGATACCGTACAACCTCTATGAATTGACAAAGATTGCATTGAACGACACGGAAGCGACGATCGATGAGGAGTCGTTCACCACCGACATCACCATCGTCGGCTCGCTTCCCCACAGCAATGCCACCGCTCTGAGCCAGGCCATCTCCAACCTCTCAAACGGCAGTGTGACCGTCAGCTTCACCGATGCGTGAGCCGTGAGAAGGAGAGGGACCGGGATGGTTCAGGCGGTTTCACCTCCTCATCCTCCGTTTCCCACAGGGTCTCGCCGTCGACGTGTTCCACCAACCTGATGGCGATCGAGATGGCCATCTCCACCGCCTTGGCCTCGATGGCCTCAACCGTGTCACCCTCGCTATGGTAGGGCGCGCCTTTGCTCTGGTCATCCCAACCGGCGGCGGTGAGGGTGGTGGCCTCCAGGCCGGCCCGGCTGGCCGATGCCGCGTCGGTGGCCCCCGCCAAGCGAGGGATCGATTCGCTCTTCGCCTCATACCCCATCGAGCGGGCGATGTCGACGCAGCGGCGGGCCAGCGGGGAGGAGAGAGGTTGCGTCCCATTGACGTCCCGCTCAAGGAAGGTCAGCGAGTCGGCCCAGTAGATCGAATCGAAGTTCAACACCACCGCCCCCGCTACCAGCTCCTTCTGCTCTTCATACCACGCAGTGGAGCCTTGGAGGCCGATCTCCTCCCCGTCGAAGGAGCAGAAGATCAGGCGGGTCGACTCAAGCGGCTCCCCACCGGTCCGCTTCCAGCCGAAGTAGCGGGCTAGCTGGATGATCAAAGACGTTGAGTTGAGGTTGTCCCCGGCACCGGGGGTCGCCCGATCATCATAGAAGCGCAGCAGGGCCACAAAGCGCGGGGTGAGGGCGAGCATCACGACCTGGATGATGGTCATCCCGATCCCCATGGGGCCAAAGAGGCGGATGAAGGAGAGCAGGCCGGCGAGGGCAAAGAGGAGGATCGGCAGCGCTACGGTGACGAGGTAGCGGGAGCGATCGAGCCGGTTGTGGCGATGGAGCCTGGCACTGTCGTGGTGGGCGCTGAAGATCACCGTATGCCGCACCTCACCCTTCGGTTCGAGGGTGCCGTGGACGTTGATGCCCGTGACACTCTTTCCCCTGACCTTGAAGAGCGGACGGTAGTAGTAGAGGGTGATGACCACCCATCCTCCATAGAGGCCGAAGAGCAGCAGGGAGAGAAGGGGGAGCTTGAAGAGCGCGAGCAGCAACAAGACGGGGTAGAGGTACGCCATGAGTGAGAGCGGAAGCGAATGGAAGGTCAAATCGAGGGTGACCTCGCTCTGCTCTGTCCGGTCACAGAACGGGGCAAGCGATCGTTCGATCTCGGCGGCGGCCTGCCGGCATGCGTCGCTGCCGCTGGGGCGGGGACCAAACTGTTCGAGCAGCGAACGGGTGAGGGCGAGAGCTGTGCTGGCCAAGCGCCCAGCCTTCAGACGCTCGATCTTCTGCGTGGGGTTGTCCTTCTGCCCCTCCACCAAGGGGGGTGTCTTCAATCGTTTGTGAAAGAGGGAGTAACGCATACTCATTTCATGATGGCAAGAGCGGCTTGCCTCTGTCAAGGAAGGGGGAGATGCGGGTTGACAAAGCGGGGTGCTCTTACTATAGTTGTAACCCGATTGACAGTCCTGCACCGGGACTGGAAATCGTCTCTTATGTTGGAGAGATGTCCGAGTGGTCGAAGGAGGCGGTCTTGAAAACCGTTGAGGCGCGAGTCTCCGAGGGTTCGAATCCCCCTCTCTCCGGATTGGACAACGTTTTTTTTCAGTTGGAGAGGTGCGAGAGTGGCCGAATCGGGCTCCCTGCTAAGGAGTTGACCTGGTAACGGGTCCGGGGGTTCGAATCCCCCCCTCTCCGGATTTTTTACAATCGAGATCATAGCTCAGCTGGATAGAGCATCAGTTTGCGGAACTGAGGGTCGGAGGTTCGAATCCTCTTGGTCTCATGGGTGTTATGTCAATGTCATACGCACCGGGAGAGATGTCCGAGTGGTCGAAGGAGACGGACTCGAAATCCGTTGTACCGCTTGCGGTACCGAGGGTTCGAATCCCTCTCTCTCCGCTAGCTTGGTTTTTTTTGTATTTTGGAGAGGTGTCCGAGTGGTCGATGGTGCACGCTTGGAAAGCGTGTGTGCCGAGAGGCACCGGGGGTTCGAATCCCCCCCTCTCCGTTTCCCAGCCAACAGATACTGAGCTATGGGTACCCACCCAACCCCGTCAGGACCGGAAGGTAGCAGCGGCAAGTGGGTCACTCATGAGACTCAGGGGGTTTGTTGGCTGGGTTTCTTTTTAGCTTCGTACATCAAGCGATCGGCGACCTCGATCAGCCGGTCAAGGCTCTCCTCTTGCCCTGAGGCGTGCCCGATCGACACCCCTACCTGCAGAGAGAGACCACGCTGACGAAACGCGGCGGCGAGGTTCTCCCGAAAACGGTTCTCCATCGACGAGACAGAGCCCTCGGGGGCATCGAGGGCGAGGACGAGGAACTCGTCGCCTCCCCACCTGCCGATGACATCAGAGCTTCGAAAGTTGTGCTTGAGGCTCGTTGCCACCATCTTCAGCGTTCGATCCCCCTCCTGATGACCGAAGGTGTCGTTGATTTGTTTGAAGAGGTCGATGTCGATGGAGAGCAACACCACCGGATCACCCAAACGCCGGCTGTGGCGAAGCTCCTGCTCGGCCATCAGGCGAAAGCCCCGGCGATTGTAGAGTCCGGTCAGGTCGTCGGTGAGCGCCAGGTTGAGCAACTCCTCCTCCTTGGCCTTGTACCAAGAGAGGTCGCGTACCAGGATGATGGAACGCCCATCTTCATCACTCTGGATCCAGGAGAGCTGCACCCAACGACTCTGCTCCCTCATCCGCACCTGGATATCTCCATCTCCCGTGCCTCGGTTCTCCAAGAACCGTTCCACCTGGGAGGAGAATGGCGCCTGTACCAGCGGGAGGATCGCCTCCCCGATGAGATCGCTCTGCCCAGAGCGTCCCATCATCCGGATGAAGGCACTGTTCGCATAGACGATACAGCCTCGTGCGTCGGCGCAACAAAGGCCGTCAGGGAGGCTGTCTACCAAATCCCAACAGACGGAATCCGGTAATGAAGGGACAAGGGGTGCATCCTTCTTCATAGTGAGACCAATAGTAGTTTATAAGTGTCTGTGGCACAAGGATGGTTTTCGGCAAGTACAATGAGAGCGCCTACCCCACCGTCATGATTTGTGGTATACTCGGTCCACTATGGAGCGCCCATGGCATATGAAGTAACCGCTACCCGAAAACGCCCCCGAACGTTCGACCACCTCGTCGGGCAGGAGTTCGTCGTCTCCACCATCAAGCACGCCATCGAGCAACGCAGGATCGCCCACGCCTACCTCTTCAGCGGGCCGCGTGGAGTGGGAAAGACCAGTGCCGCCAGAATCCTTGCCCGGGCGCTCAACTGCCAGGAGGGGCCGACCCCCACCCCCTGTGGCGTCTGCTCAAACTGCCGGGAGATCACCGCCGACCGCAGCGTCGATGTCATCGAGATCGATGGTGCCTCGAACACCAGCGTCAACGATGTGCGGCAGATCAAGGACGAGGTGCTCTTTCCCCCGCAGACCAGCACCTACAAGATCTACATCATCGACGAAGTCCATATGCTCTCCACCAACGCCTTCAACGCGCTCTTGAAGACCATCGAGGAACCGCCCCCGTACGTCATCTTCATCTTCGCCACCACCGAACTGCAGAAGGTGCCGGCAACCATCAGGAGCCGTTGCCAACAGTTCCACTTCCAACTCATCGACCTCGACTTGATCAAGCGGTGCCTCGCCGATGCCAGCGCTGAGATGGGCATCGAGGCGGACGACGACGCCCTCTTCTGGATCGCCAAGGAGTCCACCGGCTCGATGCGCGATGCCTACACCCTCTTCGACCAGATCGCCTCCTTCAGCGGGGACCACATCACCATGGAGAAGATCTCCGATACGCTCGGCCTCGTCGGCATCGAAGAGATCGTCCAGATCGTCTCCCTCCTCAGCGAGGAGAAGCGAGAGGAGGCCATCGAGCGCCTCGCATCCCTGCTCAAGGCGGGCATCTCCGTCGAGCAGTGCATCAAGGACTTCACCCTCTTCTTCCGCACTCTGCTCTTCATGAAGGCGGGCGTCACCGATGAGGGGGTGCTGGGAGTGCAGACCAGCCACATCCCCCTCGAACTGAGAAACGCCTACAGCGCCGAACAACTTGAAGCGGCCCTCGACCTCTTCCTCCGCCTCTACCGGGACGTACGCTACTCCCTCTCCCCCCGCTTCGAGCTCGAGCTGGCCATCAGCAAGCTTGCCACGCTCAGGCACATCTCTAGCCCCTCATCACTGGTCGCCCGACTCGCAGAGCTGAGGGATGGCATCCTCAGCGGCGAGGTGAAGCTCGCCCCCCGCCCGCGCGAGGTGCAGGGAGAGTTGCTTCCCCCCACGGGTGAAGAGGCGCCATCTCGCCCGATGCCCGCTCCAAGACCAGAGCCTGAAACACCGGTGGTGGAAGAGACGAAACCGGTTGAGCGCACCTTTGAACGAAGCGATCTTCCGCATCTGGTCGCCCGCCTCAGCGACTCGCCGCTGCTCAGCCAGGTGGTTCAGGCCATCGTCGGGGTCGAGACGACCGATGGAGCCCTCACCCTGACCTTCTCCACCCCCTTCTGCCAGGGCAAAGCGCAGGATGAGGCGGAGCGGTTCAAGACTTTGATCGAGGAGATCAGCGGCTTCCGTGGTCCGATTCGCTTTGTCACTCGGCCTCACGATGAAGTCAAGGCAGAGCACGAAGCGGGCAACGGCGACCAGCTGCTCTCCACCATCGCCACACTCTTTCGTGGCGAGATCGTCACCCATTGAACAAGGAACATACCATGGACATGAATCCCTTTGATTTGATCAAGAACATGAAAGGCATCCAGGAGAACATGAAGCGGATGCAGGATATCCTCCCCACCATCACCGCGACCGGAAGCGCCGGCGCCGGCATGGTCGAGGTCACCGTCAACGGCAAGCTCATCGTGACCTCCGTCAAGATCGAGAAGGATATCGTCGATCCCAACGATGTGGAGACCCTCGAGATCCTCATCCAAAGCGCCTTCAACGATGCCAGCGCCAAGGTACAGGAGCGCCTCCAGAGCGAGGGGCTGAAGGCCGCCTCGACCTTTACAAAGGCGTGACGATGACGGCGTTGGATACGTTGATCAAGAGCCTGACGCGTCTGCCGGGCATCGGGCCCAAGAGTGCGAGCCGGATGGCCTACCACCTCATCAAGACCGACAAGAGCTACAACCTCGCCCTCGCCGAAGCGATCGCGACCATCGGGGAGAAGATCTTCCCCTGTTCGATCTGCGGCTCCTTCACCGAGACGGACCCCTGCCCGATCTGCAGCGACACCGGCCGGGACCGGAGCCTCATCTGTGTGGTCGAAGAGCCGCAGGACGTGTTGACCATCCAGGCCAGCGGCGCCTACACCGGCCTCTACCACGTACTCGGCGGGGCCATCAGCCCACTCGATGGGGTGGGACCCGAGCACCTCTCCTTCGCCAAGCTCCTCAAACGCATCGATGAGGGTTCGTTTGGAGAACTCATCATCGCGACCAACCCCACCGAGGAGGGGGACACCACCGCCCTCTATATCCGCCACCTCCTCAAGGACCACAGCGAAATCTCCATCACCCGCCTGGCAAGCGGCCTCCCCATCGGGGGAGACCTGGAGTACGCCGACCGCATCACCCTGGCCCGATCGCTGAGAGGACGAGTGAGATTCTGAAGCAAAACCGCCCAATGTGACCCTATAGGATATAAAGGAGAACAAAAGGCATGACAGACAGCATATTGAAAGACCTGTTGGCAGGTGGAGAAAACTCCCACGTTGAGTTCAAACGAGATACGATTCGAGGGGAACAGCTTGCCCGAGAAGCGGTGGCATTTGCAAACAGCAGCGGGGGGACAATCCTGCTCGGTGTCGATGACGACAAGAATATCATAGGCACCACCCGAATCAATCTACAAGAGTGGGTCTTCTCTGTCTTCCAAGACCATATCGTGCCCCACATCGTCCCCTCCTACGAGGAACGGACGATTGCAGGGAAAACTATTGGAATTCTCAGCATCCCCGCAGGCCTCTCCAAACCGTACATGATGCGGCACAACGGGAGAGAGGATGCATTTATCCGAATGGGAAGTGCAAGCATTCTCGCCAGCCGAGAACAGATGTTGCGTCTCTTTGAACAAGGAGGACTGCTAAGCATAGAAGCGCTCCCCGTCGCTTCCACCTCGCCCGGTGATCTGGACTTCGAACGCGTGCGGTACTACTGCAGCGAGGTGCTGCAATACAGCGACCTTCCCCGGTCAGAACATGAAGAAGAGTGGACCTCCCTTCTGTTTGACCTCGGCCTCTTGGTATTCGATGCACGGGGCGAAGCAGCCTGCTCCGTGGCGGCACTGCTCTGCTTTGGAAAGCAACCGTACCGGCACCTTCGTCATGCAGGCATCCGCCTCATGGTATTCGACAGCAGGGACAAGGAGTACCGAGCTCGCCATGATTCACGCTTGGAAGGACCGATGGTCGCTCGCTTTGAGCAACGGCCTTCAGGCCGATGGGTCATCGATGACGGCCTCATCGAACGCTTCATGACCACCATCATGCCATTCATCACAGAAGAGGCTGACACCGTGGCAGAGACGTGGCGTCGCGAACAGAGGGTCCTCTACCCACGGGAAGCGGTTCGTGAATTGGTGCTCAACGCATTGGTGCATCGCGATTGGTCGATTCCCAACGAGGTGGAGGTCACCTGCTACTCCAACCGCATCGAGATCATCAGTCCCGGTGGTTTGAAGAATTCGATGACCGTACGCAAGATGTTGGCCGGCCAACGTTCGATGCGCAACCCCCTCCTGATGGATATCCTCAAAGACTACGGCTATGTGGAGGCACGAGGAATGGGCATCAGACGGACGGTCGTTCCCCAAGTCAGGGAGGTGACCTTACAAGACCCTCTCTTTGAAGCTAGCGATGACCAGCTGAAGGTCACCATCTTTGCCAAGAGCAACGCCTTCCCTGAATCTACTTGATCCCCCGAACGTTCTTGATGGACTCCCACGCCTCTTGGATCTCTCGAAACTTCGCCGTCGCATGGGCGGTGAACTCCTCGCCCATCCCCTTGGCGGCAAGGGCGTCTGGGTGGAACTCCCGGCTGAGCTTCCGATAGGCCGCCTTGATCTGGTCATCGGTTGCGCTGCTGCTCACCCCAAGGATGCTGTACGCCTTCTCAAGCGGATCGGCCTTGGGACTGTAGCGTGCGATGAGGTGGTCCACATAGGAAGAGGCGATGCCAAAGATCTGGGCGGCCCGCTTGATGAGGGCCTCCTCGGCCAAAGAGACCGTGCCATCGGCGGCGGCGACCTGCACGAGGATGTCGATCATCGTCTGGAGGATATTCGGCTCAAAGCGGAATGCCTGGACGAACTGGAGCGCCAAGCGGTCGAAGCTCTCCTCGCTGGAGGCAGCGGCGTCGAAAATCCTGAGCGCAAGCTCCTCCTGTTCCAAGCCGAGGCGCAAATCGGTGCGGATGAAGGTGATGACCCGCTGTCGCTCGGCCTTCGTGATCGTCCCGTCGATGGAGGCGATCTTGGCGAGCATCGAGAACGCACCGACGAAGAAGAGCATCTGGCGCTGGTCGAGGGAAGAGGCGTGGCCGGTGTGCTGCCGCTCAGGCAGAGCTCCCGCCTTGTCAACCATATGGCCGAAGGCGATGCCGGCGATCATGCCGAGCGGTCCGCCGAACATAAGGCCGAGCGAACCGCCGATCAGTTTTCCGAACCAAGCCATGCTACAGTTTGTCGATCAGCATCGAGCACTTGCCCGATGGGATGGGGAGGGTCTTCTTCTTGCTCTCGGCGAGGATCTCGATCGTGAAGTAGTACAGCTTCTCACTCTCCAGGCGAATCTCCCAACCGCGCTCGGTCTTGTTGCTGAGAATCGTGATCATGTTTCGCTTCAGCGAGAGATTCTCGATTCCCATCGCCTCAAGGCTCGGCATCATCCAGTCCACCGTCTTGCGCGGCAACGAGATCGACAAGCCGATGATGTTCTCGATCATCAGCGTGATCGTCGCCAGAGCCACGTACGGCAAGAGGCGCCTGCGGGGGAAGCCTTCGATGGCATCGGTCTTGGAGTATCCCTCCTTGTTGGGCAGGTACGCCTCCCACACATCACCGATGGCATCGCTGTCGGGGTGCAGGGTATCAAGGATGAAGTACATATGCCTGATGGCACACTCACGCGCATAGATGAACTGATCGTACTTCTCCAGCCCCTTGATGACCAGATAGGTATTCACCGCGGTCACGCCGCCACTGTAGCCGTTGCCCTCCTCACTGAAGTCGGGCGACGAGACCGGCACCCCCGGAAAGGGGTTGTCGGTGCCGAACTCGGCGGGGTCCTTGAGCTGCTCGATCATGTAGGCGGCCCGCTCGTCGTTGGGGATCTCGGCAAGCAACGTCCAGTATGAACCGATGAACTTCTTTGCGATCCGGTTTTCCTTGATGTCCAGATCGTAGTAGAAGTTCGTCTCGCTGTCCCACATCATCGAGTTGATCCGCGTCTTGAGAGAGAAGTAGATTCGCTTGTACCGGAAGCTCAACTCCTTGTCGTTGAGGATGTCCCCGATGGCTGACATATAGAGGGCGTTGACGGCAAGCAGGGCGTTGAAGTCCAGCGGGTAGTAGACATGCCCACGGTCGATGTTCCCGCTCTGGCACGCCTCGATGGGAACGCTGAAGAGGCCGTTGGGCTTTTGGAAGGTCGCCTGGATCCACGAGTAGTGGCGCTCGAGGATCGGCACCACATCCTTCAACCGTTTCTTGTTTCCGATCTTGTGGTAGAAGCCATGCTCGATATAGGCAAAGAGCGGAGGGGAAATCCCCTCGGGATTGTTGGCACTGAACACGGGCCTGCCGTCCTCGAGCGAGTACTCCCCTCTGATGGCACCGCTCTCCTCCTGCTTGGAGTAAAAGTAGTCGACCATCGGAAACGGAGAGTTGTTTTGGTTGCTATAGACCAAAAAAAGGGAGGAGAGGCAGTTGAGATATTGGTTAAAGGTCTCTTGGCCCGGATATGAAAGATACGATCCGGCAAACCCATTGGCTTCGGTTCCGCTCTTCCATAGCTCGTCAATCCATACCCAGGACCTGTCATACATATCGACGAAGTCCTGGTCATAAAAGTGTACGAACGGTACCATGTCCTTTATCAACGTAAAAACTCCTTATATCAGGGGAAAACGACACAAATTGCGCATTGTTAAAGATATACCCTCTTTTAAGAGAAGTCAATCAAATCCTTACGAACTTCATGAAAGTGTCATTTTCGTGAATTTCAAATCAATATTCTTGTACATTACTTTGTAATCGGTTGTATCATAGCCACTTGCATCAAAACCTCATAGAACAAAAATTATGAGAAAACTGTACGATTGTACTTCCTTGCACTCCCTCTGGACACGGTTTTATCATTTCATGCAAAAATCACGATCGAGGCGGCGTGCAGTTGCATAGACACCTCCATGCACCCCCGCGACACCTCCTCCCCGTCGATATGCACCGGCAACGGGTTGTCCCGACTGCGCAACACCACCTCCTTCGCCCGCACCGCGGTGAACTCTTTCAGCTTCACCTGATTGCCCTTGAAGAACTTCACCGCGATGGGGAGGAACCGGTACGGGGCGATGGGGACATTGGCGTAGACCACATCAAAGAGCCCGTCATCGACC
>LVBF01000165.1 GCA_001604325.1 Spirochaetales bacterium Spiro_04 | reverse complement strand
GGCGATGTACCTCAGTGCCTCGGGGTGCTGTTCCGCCTCAGACAGGTCGAGCAGCACGAGATTCTCCAGTCCCCGCTCTCCGGTGGGATCGAAGCCGTCATTGAGGCTCAGGGCATAGAAGCTGCGTTGGCTGCTTGTCTGGTTGCCTCCCAGGTAGTGGGCCGGCCGCTTGGGGAAGGAGGGGGAGAAGCGCAGGGCGCTGCCGCTGTCGACGACGGCCTTGCCGAAGCCGAAGCTCACGAGGCCCACCCCGTTCTCCGGCTTCTCCCCACCGAGCGGGTAGTAGTTGAGCGAGCGGGCGACGCCGGCGGCGTTGGGGTACCAGTAGGAGCCGTGCTCGCTTCCGATGACCTGTTGGATGATGACGGCCATCTTCTCATCCTCGTGGAGGTGGTCGGTGGCCCGGGAGTACTCCTTTGCCCCCCGGAAGAAGGTCGACGCCCAGATGGAGCGCACCGCGTCGCTAAGCTCCTTCAGCCGATGCTCATCGGATCCGCGGTTCGGGATCATGGCGGTCATGTAGACGCCGGCGTACGGCTGGTAGTGGGAGTCCTCCAAGAGGGAGGAGGAGCGGACACAGATCGGCTGGTGGATTGTCTCTATGATGGCCTGGAGGTTGGCGACCAGCTCCTCACAGAGTGGCTTGGAGAGGAAGATCTTCAAGAGCGTCTCGTCGCTCATATCACTGGTCGTGATCTCCTCGAGGTCGTTCTCTTCAATGAAGCGGGTGAACTGGTCGGTGGTGAGCACCACGGTGCGGGGGATGGAGAGGTAGACGGAGGGATACTTCTGGGGAATCTTGGCCGAGCGCAGGACCATGTCGATGAAGGCGAGGCCGCGTCCCTTGCCGCCGAGCGAGCCATTCCCGATCCGGCTGAAGAAGAGGGTCTCGTCGTAGTTCTGTGGACTGAACTGGGCGATGACGCCCTTGGTGCGCTCGGCCCGGTAGTCGCGGATGATCTGGATCAACTGCTCCTGGACCTCCTCGGCGGTGCCGTGGGTGTCGATCTGCAGGTCCTTGATCTTGTCGGCGATGGTGTAGAGCGACTGGGCCCTGAGCCAGCGGCTGAACTCGTTTCGCCGGCAGTGGAAGTCGAAGCTCTCGGTGGGGATGGTGGGCAGCATCCGCTGCAGGTCCCGCATCGTGTGGGCCCGGGCGATCTCCACCATCGTCTCCGGGTCGCGGAAGATGAAGGGGCCGAAGCCGTAGTGGTCGGCCATATAGCGGTTCAGCTCCACGAAGAGCGCGCTGCTGTTCTCCCAGATGAAGGAGGCGCCGCGCGCCTCCGTCTCCTCTTGCACACCCAGGTCGCTGCTGAGGATCAGGAGGGGGAGGTCCCGCTCCTCCCTCTGGACCATCTCCACCAGATGAAGGCCGGCGCGCTTGTCGTAGACACCGCGCCTCAGGTAGGCCATGTCGCTGATGATGCCCAGGGTGTTGTGCCGATACTGCGTCCAGATGGTCTCGGCCTCCTCGAAGGTGCGGGCCAGCACGATCTTCGGCCTCCCCCGCATCCTCAGCGTCTTGCCCCAGTTGTTGAGCGCCTCCAGGATCGCCGAGCGGTTCTGCTGGATGAGGCAGGTGTACATCATCGGGAGGAAAGAGGAGTAGAAGCGCACCGAGTCCTCCACCAGGATGATGATCTGCACATCGGCGACCGAGGTGTCGTGGTCGAGGTTCATCCGATCCTCGACGAGCTTGATCATCGCCAAGAAGACGGAGGGGTCGCCCTGCCAGTAGAAGAAGTAGTCGATGGCCTTGCTGTCCGATCCTTTGATGAGCTTGTTGCGCCTATGGCTTGAGGAGGGGGAGAGGACGATGACCGGCATGGTCGGGTCCTTCTCCTTGATCGCCTCGGCGAGGCGCTCGACCGATTCATCGCCGAGGTCGAGCATGGCGATGACCAGCTCGAAATCCCGCTTGTCGAGGAGCTTGAGCGCCTCTTCACCGCTTGAGGTGTGGCTGATCTTCGGCGGGTTGCTCAGCCCGAGCTGCGTATATTCGAGGTACAGCTCCTCCTCGACCCGTCCGTCCTCCTCGAGGAGGAAGCGGTCGTAGTCGTTGCAGATCAAGAGCACGTTGTAGATGTGGCTCAGCATCAGATTGCTGAAGGGCAGCCAGGTCGGGTCGAGGGTGAACATGGCCAAGTGTATCACGGGGAGGGGAGATGTGGGTAGAACGATGTACACGTGCCAGAGCATTGTGTTAAAGAACGTAGTAAATCAGAAGATTTTGTTATTAAAAATACAATAAGTTAGTTTGTATCTACTATTGAATGTAATTGACACAATTTTGGCCAACGTATACCCTGAATCAACGAAGTAGCCCAGCAAGGAGATCATCGCCATGTATACCCTCGAAGCCGTGATGGAAGAAGTTGAGAGAAAGAACCCCGCCCAGCCTGAGTTCCACCAGGCGGTCAAGGAGGTGGTGCGCAGCGTCATCGACGTCGTCAACGAGAACCCGGTCTATGAGAAGCACAAGATCCTGGAGCGGATGATCGAGCCCGACCGGATCATCAGCTTCCGCGTCGAGTGGGAGGATGATGGGGGTAATCTCCAGGTCAACCGCGGCTACCGGGTCCAGTTCAACAACACCCTCGGCCCCTATAAGGGAGGGTTGCGCTTCCACTCCAGCGTCACCCTCGGGACGCTGAAGTTCCTCGGCTTCGAACAGACGCTGAAGAATAGCCTCACCACCCTCCCCATGGGGGGAGGCAAGGGGGGCAGCGACTTCAACCCCCGCGGCAAGAGCGATACCGAGATCCTGCGCTTCTGCCGCGCCTTCATGACCGAGCTCTCCAAGTACATCGGCCCTACCGTCGATGTGCCGGCCGGTGACATCGGCGTCGGGGCCAGGGAGATCGGCTACCTCTATGGGCAGTACAAGCGGATCCGGAACGAGCACACCGGCGCGATGACCGGCAAGGCCATCGGCTATGGCGGCTCGCTCGTCAGGCCCGAGGCGACCGGCTTCGGGGCGCTCTACTTCGCCCAAGCGATGCTCGCCGCCAATGGCGACACGCTTGCAGGCAAGCGTGTGAGCGTCAGCGGCTTCGGCAACGTCGCCTGGGGCTCGGTGATGAAGGCGACCCAGTTGGGAGCGAAGGTGGTGACCATCAGCGGGCCGGACGGCTATATTTACGATGCGGAGGGGGTCGGGACGCCGGAGAAGTGGGCGTACATGAACCTCCTGCGCCTCTCCAACAACGATGTGGTGGCCCCATACGCACAAAAGTTCGGTGCGGTGTTCGTCCCCAACAAGAAGCCGTGGGAGGTGAGCGTCGACATCGCCCTCCCGTGCGCCATCCAGAATGAGCTCGGCCTCGAGGATGCGAAGACGCTGGTGGCCAACGGGGTGCAGTACGTCATCGAGGTCTCCAACATGGGGTGCCGCACCGAGGCGTTGGACTACTTCATCGCCCATCGCATCCCCTTCGCCCCCGGCAAGGCGGCCAATGCCGGCGGGGTGGCCGTCAGCGGCCTTGAGATGAGCCAGAATGCGATGCACATCAGCTGGAGCGCCGAGGAGGTCGACGAGAAGCTGCACCAGATTATGGAGAAGATCCACGCCTCCTGCGTCAAGGAGGGGACGAGGGATGATGGGTACGTCGATTACGTGAGGGGAGCGAACATCACGAGTTTCAAGAAAGTGGCCGATGCGATGGTGCAGCTCGGCTATTAAGAGAAAGTGTCTAACGGCGAGGGCTTCCCACTGGGGAGGCCCTCTTCTGTCAAGGACACTAGCTTTTTCGCTGTGTTGCCGCTCTCTGTGCAGTGTGCGCAGAAAACAGGAGACAGCGGCACCGCGTTTCAAGAGAGCAGACACCGGGTGAGATGCCTTGAGTGATAAGGAATTGTGTGGGAATCAGAGAGGGAAAACAGCGGTACAAATGGACGAAGCAGGGAAGCTATAGCTGAACTCTACAAAACCGATATAACACTATATGTAGTGCCATTAGTCTTTACCTCCGCTATAAATATGGTATTTACCCTTGCCATCTGGACTTCTTCGTGCTATGGTGAATGGGGGTCGATTACTCGACCCCCTTAGTTTGAAGTGTGAATTTACCACGAGTAATATTGTATAGAGGGTGCACATGAGTTCGACCAAGAATGCATTGAGTCCGCTGGGCCGCAAGATTTTTCTTGACCGGTACGCATTGAAGGATGTGAAGAAGGAGTCGCTGAAAGAAGGCGATGTTGTTGTTGCGGTGAGCAATCCCGCGACCGGGCAGCGGGAGATCGGGACGGTCACCCATCTCGGCGAAAATGGACAGATCACCGTCACCCTTGATGATGGGGCGATCCTCTCCGTCAAGCGTGAGGATGTGGACAAGCCCCTAGAGCTTGATCCATCGCAGATGCTGGGCCGGGTGGCGCGGGGCATCG
Source organism: Spirochaetales bacterium Spiro_04 (assembly GCA_001604325.1). Taxonomy (GTDB): domain Bacteria; phylum Spirochaetota; class Spirochaetia; order Sphaerochaetales; family Sphaerochaetaceae; genus Sphaerochaeta. The sequence continues at coordinate 2,514 of LVBF01000165.1, read as the reverse complement.
CCGCCGTCGAAAAGGAGGAGGTACGCACACAATGGGAGAAAGAGTTCAATTGGCTGCTACAGGATTGGAAGTTCGTCCCCGCCGGCAGGATTCTCACCGGGGCCGGAACCGATCAGAATCTGACGTATTTCAACTGCTACGTGATCCCCTCGCCGAAGGACAGTCGTGGTGGCATCATTGCGTCTCTGGGCCAGATGACCGAGATCATGAGCCGCGGCGGCGGGGTGGGGATGAACATCTCCTCGTTGCGCCCACGGCACAGCTACGTCAAGGGCGTCAACGGTCGTTCCAGTGGTTCGGTAAGCTGGGGCGGGCTCTTCAGCTTCGTAACCGGCCTGATTGAGCAGGGCGGTTCACGCCGTGGGGCCTTGATGTTGATCCTCAACGTCTGGCACCCCGATATCCTCGATTTCATCAACAGCAAGCGCGAGATGGGCAAGATCACCAACGCCAACATCAGTGTCGGCATCAGCGATGCCTTCATGGATGCGGTGCGCAGCGACGGCGAGTGGGAGACCTGCTTCCCCGATACCTCCGACCCGGAGTACAACGCCCTCTGGGATGGAGATCTGGATAAGTGGAAAGCAGGTGGGCACAAGGTCATCGGCTATCGGAAGCACAAGGCGAAGGCGATCTGGGACGCCATCGTCGAGAGCGCCTGGGCGAGCGCCGAGCCCGGGGTCTTCTTCATCGACCGCTACAACCGGATGTCCAACTCGTACTACTACTCGACGATCCTGTCGACCAACCCGTGTGGGGAGCAGGGCCTGCCGCCGTGGGGGGTCTGCAACCTCGGGGCCATCAACCTCAGCCAGTTCGTCGCCGACAAGCGCGTCCTCTACCCCGAGTTGGGCAGGGCGGTGCGCGCTGCGGTCCGGTTCTTGGACAACGTCATCGACGATACGCCGTACTTCTTCGAAGAGAACAAGACGCAGCAGATGGGCGAGCGGCGCATCGGCTTGGGGACGATGGGGCTCGCCGATATGCTCATCAAGATGGAGCTGGCCTACGGCAGCGACGCGTCACTGGTGTTCATCGACGAACTCTTCAAGTTCATCTGCATCGAGGCGTATGAGGAGAGCAGCGACCTCGCCGTCGAGAAGGGGAGCTTCCCGCTCTTCGATGCCGAGAAGTTGCTCGAGAGCGGCTTCATGAAGCAACTGCCGGAAGCGCTGCGGGAGAAGGTGCGGCGCCAGGGGTTGCGCAACGTCACCCTCCTCACCCAGGCGCCCACCGGCACCACCGGCACGATGGTGGGTACCTCCACCGGTATCGAGCCGTACTACTTCTGGGAGTGGGAGCGCACCGGACGGATGGGGACGAACATCGAGCGGGTCCAGGTCTATGATGATTGGGTGAAGGCACACCCCGGGGAGAAGAAGCCCCACTACTTCGTCAGTGCGATGGACCTCGCCCCCGAGGGGCACGTGCGCGTCCAGGCGGCGATCCAGAAGTGGGTCGACTCCTCGATCTCGAAGACCGGCAACACCCCCCGGGAGTACACCGTCGAACAGACCGGAAAGCTCTATGAGCTGCTCTACGACCTCGGGTGCAAGGGGGGAACCACCTATCGGGACGGCTCGCGCGATACCCAGGTGCTCACGGCAAAAGTCGAGGAGAAAGAGGAGGAGGCGCCGAAGCCGGTGCGACCGATCGAGCCAAAGAGCCGGGTTCGTTCCACCGTCCTGCATGGCACCACCTACCGCAAGGCGACCCCCATCGGCACGGCGTACATCACCGTCAACTGTGATGGGCCTGAGCCGAGCGACATCTTCGAGGTCTTCATCAACGTGGCGAAGGTCGGCAGCGACGTGGCCGCCGATGCCGAAGGGCTCGGACGGCTCATCAGCTTGATCTTGCGCATGCCCAGCCCGCTCAATCCGACCCAGCGTGCCCAGGCCATCATCACCCAGCTGCAGGGCATCGGCAGCGGTCGCTCGATGGGCTTCGGGAAGAACCGGGTCATGAGCCTGCCCGATGCCGTGGCCCAGGTGCTGCAGCAGCACCTCGGTTCCAACGGCAACGGGGACCGCACCATCGGGCTTCCCGACGAGGAGGACGAGGATGAGGAGTCGTTGCAGCTCGATTTGGGCCTCACCAGCGCCCAGAGCGTGACGCCGGATATCTGTCCGGTCTGCGGCAACGTCACCTTCGTCAACATCGAGGGGTGCAAGAAGTGCTTCTCCTGTGGATATAGTGAGTGCTGAGTGCGCTATTCCGACATATGAACCAGCCCCGCCGATTGGCGGGGTTGGTTTGTACTATCATCAACCGTTTGTAAAGCGTGAGGGGNNAGAGAAGCTGCCACGAGGGTACGATTTGCACTGATGGTGTCGCTGCATCAAGCGCCGCAACGGAGAGGGTGGTTCTGCAACGTGAGTGTGTGAACTCTTCACTTCCCACATCATGGGATTTGTATGAGGAACGATCGATGAACATCGTCCTCATCGTACGCAGCATGCATCGCCTTGGTGTGCGGCAACGTCACCTTCGTCCATGCCAGAGGTGCTTCTC
>LVBF01000164.1 GCA_001604325.1 Spirochaetales bacterium Spiro_04 | reverse complement strand
TTGAATGCCATATCAATAGTAGCCTGTTACCGACTCCTTAGTCTACAACTTCGAAGTCTGCGTCCTCAACCCCATCGTTGTGTGTGGGCTGAGGGCCTTCCTGCGCATCGCTTGATCCGGCTTGCTGCTGGGCGCCGGCTTCAGCCGATGATGCCTTGTAGACCTCCTCGGCGAGCTTGTACGCCGCCTGTTGCAGCGCCTCGCTCTTCTCCTTGATGGCGTCGGCCGCGGCGCTCTGGTTGGCGAGCGTCGCCTTCAGGTCCTCAGCGGCGCTCTCGATCTTCGCCTTGTCATCGCCGCCGATCTTATCGCCGTACTCCTTGAGCGACTTCTCGGTGGAGTAGATCAGGCTGTCCGCCTCGTTGCGGGCGTCGATGCGCTCGCGCTCCCGCTTGTCCTCTTCGGCGTGCAGCTCGGCTTCCTTGACCATCTTGTCGATCTCCGCCTCACTGAGGCCGCTGGAGCTCTCGATGCGGATCTTCTGCTCCTTGCCGGTGCCCAGATCCTTGGCAGAGACGTGGACGATGCCGTTGGCGTCGATGTCGAAGGTGACCTCGATCTGCGGTACCCCACGGGGGGCGGCCGGGATTCCGATCAAGTCGAAGGTTCCGAGGGTACGGTTCTGGCTCGCCATCTCGCGCTCACCCTGCAGGACGTGGATCGACACAGCGGTCTGTCCATCGGCGGCAGTGGAGAAGATCTGGCTCTTGCGGGTCGGGATCGTGGTGTTGCGCTCGATCAGGCGGGTGCAGACTCCACCGAGGGTCTCGATGCCCAAGGAGAGCGGGGTGACGTCCAGAAGGAGTACGTCCTTGACGTTGCCACCAAGGATACCACCCTGGATGGCTGCGCCCATGGCGACGACCTCATCCGGGTTGACTCCCTTGTGCGGCTCCTTGCCGAAGAGCTCCTTGACCATCGCCTGGACGGCGGGGATCCTGGTCGATCCACCGACGAGGATCACCTCATCGATCTCACTGGCTGAGAGCCCGGCATCGCGCAGGGCGTTCTTCACCGGAGTCTTGGAGCGCTCGATGAGATCACCCACCAGTTGCTCGAACTTCGCACGTGAAAGGGTCATCTGCAGGTGCTTCGGACCGCTTGCATCGGCGGTGATGAAGGGCAGGTTGATATCGGTCGAGCTGGAGTTGGAGAGCTCGATCTTCGCCTTCTCCGCCGCTTCACGCAGACGCTGCAACGCCATCTTGTCCGCTGAGAGGTCAATAGCGTTTGACTTCTTGAATTCCGTGACCATCCAGTCGATTACGCGCTGGTCGAAGTCATCACCACCGAGGTGGGTATCACCGTTGGTGGACTTCACCTCGAAGACTCCGTCACCAAGCTCAAGGATCGAGATATCGAAGGTACCACCACCGAGGTCGTAGACGGCGATCCTCTCTTCGCGCGAGGCATCCTTGCCAAGCCCGTACGCCAGAGCAGCGGCGGTCGGCTCGTTTACGATGCGCTTCACATCAAGACCGGCGATCTTGCCGGCATCCTTGGCAGCTTGGCGCTGGGCGTCGTTGAAGTACGCCGGAACGGTGATGACCGCTTCGGTGACCGTCTCTCCGAGGTAGTCCTCGGCGGTCTTCTTCATCTTCTGCAACACCGCCGCTGAAATCTCCTGGGGGGTATGCTTCTCGCCACGGATCTCCACAAGGATCTCTCCGCTTGGGCCGGTGACGACCTTGTACGGGATCTTGCTCATCTCGCCGGGGATCTCGCTCATTTTGCGACCCATGAAGCGCTTGATGGAGTACACGGTATTCTCCGCGTTGGTCACCATCTGGTTCTTGGCGGGCTGACCGACGAGGCGGTCTCCCTTGGAGGTAAATGCTACAATACTCGGGGTGGTCCGCTGACCCTCGCTGTTCGCGATGACCACGGGGTCGTTGCCTTCCATGACAGCGACACAGCTGTTGGTGGTCCCCAAGTCAATTCCTATGATTCTTCCCATTTTATCGTTCTCCTCTTTCAAAACAACTCAGTATTATTTTCTTGCACCAAAGGTACTCATATGGCGGGCAATCGTCAAACCGCCGGCTTGCCTACTTTCACTTTCGATGGGCGGATAACCCGACCGTGCAACGCATAGCCGACGACGTACTCCTCAAGGACCGTTTCATGCTCCAAAGAGTCGTCCACGACCACTTGATACGCCTCGTGTCGCTGGGGATCGAACTCCTTTCCGACCGCCTCGATGCGTTCCAAGCCCCAATTCTTCTCCAAGGTGGTGTAGAGTTGGGAGTTGACCATCACCACCCCGTCATGGACCTTCGCATAGTCCTTGGAGGACTCGCTGGCCTCCAGCGCCCGAGCAAAGTCATCAAGGGGCTGCAACAGGTCTCTGATGAGGTTCTCGTTGGCAAAACGGATGGAGTCTTCCTTGTCACGGATCAAGCGCTTGCGATAGTTCTCCAAGTCGGCTCGATCACGCAGCATCTGGTCCTTCAATGAGGCACACTCATCCTTTGAAGCGGCAAGCTCCTCCTCACATTGGGCAAGCTTGGCGGCCAGTTGCTCCGCCTCGGTGAGCTCAACAACCTCTTCAGTCACTTCCTCTTGCTTTTGCTCTTGCGCTTGCTCTTCCTTCTTCTCTTTCTTACTCATTCCATTCCTCGACTCGCCATGCCAAGCCACTTGGCTTCACATGGTAATTTGAAGCCCAACAGAAAGTAACCACCAGCCGTTGAGCATATATTCTCACTATCTTGCACCATAATAAAGCGCCCGATTCCGGGCAAGGCATAACATACTCACACCAAAACAGAGCGTCAAGGGTTCAGGTCGTCATCATCATCGAGTGAGATCTCCTCCTCTTCACCCTCCGGGATGTACTCAACCCACGCCCGCTCTTCTTGAGCGGTTGCCTCAGATGGACGTGGCGCTTCTGCCTCATGCACCTCATCAAGGACCGCTGCCTCAACATCCTCTTGCCTGCTTCCCGTTTCTTCGCTGAGAGCTTCAAGGGCCTCAATGACGGAGGACTCCTCCTGCCCTGTCATGTGCCCATCATCAGCGTCGTCTTCTTCAGCGATCAAATCACCTGCAAAGTCGTCATCAGCGTCAGCCGCATCGTCGTCGAGGAGCTCCTCGTCACGCTCGTTGGATGCAGGCTCCTCATCAGCGTCGTCTTCTTCAATGATTGCGTCATCATCAAAGTCGTCATCAGCGTCAGGCGCATCGTCTTCAAAGAGTTCCTCATCACTCTCGGTCGGTTCTGCAACATCAGCGATGTCTTCTTCCTCGATATCCGCCTCATCCTCGAAGTCGTCGCCCAGATCAGCGGCATCGTCTTGCATCAGCTCCTCGTCGCCCTCGTTGGGTACAGGCTCCTCATCAACGATGTCTTCTTGTTCAGCGCTTTGGTCATCGTCTGCGATGGGAGCGTCCTCATCGTCTGTGAATGGCTCCCCTTCATTGGAGCGGATGAGTTCATCTTGGCGTTCGATCAGGGTGAGGGAGAGGTGGGCAAGGGCGCTTTGGAGGTGCTCCTGCTCCTGTTTGGCCTGGGCGTTGGCGTTGAGCAACGTC
>LVBF01000163.1 GCA_001604325.1 Spirochaetales bacterium Spiro_04 | reverse complement strand
ATGCGCTCCCTCGATCATGCGACCTATGCGCTGTTGGGTGATGGACGGCATAAGGTGAGTTTTGACAGTGTGGTGAATGTGATGATGGAGACCGGCCAGGCGTTGCCGTCGCTCTATCGTGAGACCTCAAAAGGAGGCCTTGCCAAGATCATCGATACTTGACGGGGCTTTTTGCCCTAGGGTACTGTTTCTGTACGTATGGCAAAGCGAACAGCAAAGACGAAACCCTCGTATGTTCAAAGGTCATCTCAACAAAAGGTGCTCTTCTTGCTGTGTGTCCTGCTGTTCTTGGCGCTTGATCCTACGTTTGGGGCCATCGTTCTTCAATATGCCACGCTCGACGAAGGGATCCAACTGATGCCTGTGACCGATGGTGCTGTTCTCCAACAGGAGAGGATTCCTGTGTGCATGCTGAAGCTTTCCGTCAAGAAGCCGGGCTTCGGGGCAATTCAATTGAATAACACCCCACTCTTTGATGGGGTGCGCTTCATCGGCTACAGCCTGGTCTTTGAGGGGGGGACTCCCGCCTTCTGTCAGAACAACACCCTCCTCTTGGAAGAGGTGGAGCTGCCCTGCATCTGGGCTGAGCTCTACAACCCGCTCCCCAGCGAAGAGTTTCGTTCCACCATCACCATCCATCTGACGGTGGAACGGTAGGTCACTTCACGACGATATTGACCAGCTTGTCCGGCACGACGATCTCCTTGACCGTGTCCTTGCCCTCGATCCACTTCTGGATCTTCTCATCAGCCTTGGCCAAGGAGAGGGCCTCCTCCTTGCCCAGGCCCATCGGGACCTCGGCCTTGGAGCGGACTTTTCCATTGACCTGGAAGATCAGCGTGACGGTGTCGTCCACCGTCAGATGCTCATCCCACTCAGGCCACGCGGTGGCGGAGAGCAGGGTGGTATGCCCCAGCTGCTGCCAGAGCTCCTCGGCCAAGTGGGGGACGTAGGGGGAGAGGAGTTTTGCCAGTGTCTCGGCGACCTGCCGGGGGAGCGTTTCCTCCTTGTAGAGGTCGTTGACCAAGATCATCATCTGGGCGATGGCGGTGTTGAAATTCAGGCTCGCCGTATCCTCGCTGACCTTCTTGATGCTCTTGTGCAGGGTCTTGAGCAGGGCGGCGGAGGGCTCCTGATCGCTGACGGTCCGTTCGGTGAAGAGGCGCCACGTGCGATCGAGGAAGCGGTAGACACCGACCAAGCCGGCGGTCGACCACGGCTTGGAGACCTGGAGCGGCCCCATGAACATCTCGTACATCCGCATCGAGTCGGCACCGTACTCGGTGATGATCTCATCGGGGTTGATGACGTTCTTCAAGCTCTTGCTCATCTTGGCGATGACCCGCTCAAGCGTCTCCCCGGTCTCCCGTTCGATGAACCGATCACTTTCGATCTCGTCGACCATGTCGGTGGGAACGAGGCTCTTGTCCTTGCGCTGGAAGGCGTATGAGGTGATCATCCCCTGGTTGACCAGGCGGGTGAATGGTTCACTGGTGGAGACTTTGCCCAAGTCGAAGAGCACCTTGTGCCAGAAACGGGCGTAGAGGAGGTGGAGCACCGCATGCTCGGCCCCACCGACGTAGAGGTCGACGGGCATCCAGTAGCGCTCCTTCTCACTCGATACGAACTCCTCACTGTTGTGCGGATCGAGGTAGCGCAGGTAGTACCAGCACGAACCGGCCCACTGGGGCATTGTATTGGTCTCGCGCTTGGCGCTTCCGCCACAGACCGGACAGACGGTGTTGACCCAGCTGTCGATCTTGGCAAGCGGACTCTCGCCGGTGCCGCTGGGCTCGTAGCTGGTCACTTCGGGCAACAGGAGCGGCAGGTCGCTCTCCGGTACCGGGACGGTGCCGCAGGTGGGGCAGTGCACCAAGGGGATCGGCTCGCCCCAATAGCGCTGGCGGCTGAAGATCCAGTCACGCAGCTTGTAGTTGATGGCCTTCTTCCCCAGACCCCGCTCTTCGAGCCAGGCGATCATGGCGTTGTTGGCATCATCCTTGCCCAGCCCATCGAGGAAGCCGCTGTTGACGTGCACACCATCCTCGGTCCACGCCTCCTCTTGGACATCGACTTCGCTCTTGAGCACCTCGATGATCGGCAGGCCGAACTTCTTGGCGAACTCCCAGTCACGTTCATCGTGGGCGGGGACCGCCATGATGGCGCCGGTCCCGTAGCTGATGAGCACGTAGTCGGCGATCCAGATGGGGATGCGCTCTCCATTGACCGGGTTGATGGCCCAACTGCCAGAGAAGACGCCGGTCTTCTCCTTCGCCAGGTCGGTGCGCTCCAAATCGCTCTTATGGGCCACCTCATCGAGGTATGCCACCACAGCGTCACGGTTCTCATCGGTGGTGAGTGCCTCCACCAGCGGGTGTTCGGGGGAGATGACCATGTAGGTCGCCCCGAAGAGGGTGTCGGCCCGGGTGGTGAAGACCTCGAGGCTCTCGTCCATGCCGTCGATGTGGAAGAGGACCGAGGCGCCTTCGCTGCGTCCGATCCAGTTTCTCTGCATCGCCTTCACCGACTCGGGCCAATCGAGCGCTTCGAGGTCCTCGAGGAGACGGTCGGCGTATTCGGTGATCTTGAGCACCCACTGTCTGATGTTGCGTCGCACCACGGCTGTTCCACAGCGCTCGCACCGACCCTCCTTGACCTCTTCGTTGGCCAAGCCGGTCTTGCAGTGGTCACACCAGTTGATGGGGGTGTTGGATTCGTAGGCCAGACCCTTGTTGAAAAGTTGGATGAAGATCCACTGTGTCCAGCGATAGTAGTCGCTGGTGTGGGTGGAGACCTCACGAGACCAGTCATAGGAGAAGCCGAGGCTCTTGATCTGGCGCCTGAAGTTCGCGATGTTGCTCTCCGTGGTGATCTTGGGGTGGGTGCCGGTCTGGATGGCGTAGTTCTCGGCAGGCAGGCCGAAGGAGTCGAAGCCCATCGGGTGCAACACGTTGTAGCCATTCATCCTCAGGTATCGGCAGTAGATGTCCGTGGCGGTGTAGCCTTCGGGGTGCCCTACGTGCAGGCCGCTGCCCGATGGGTAGGGGAACATGTCCAGCACGTAGACGCGCTTCTCTTGGGGGATATTCTCATCTTCCGTTACGGCAAAGCTTTGGTGGGTTTCCCAGTACGCTTGCCACTTCTGCTCGATCTCTCTGAAGGGGTACTTGCTCATGGGAGCAATGATAGCCGTGTCACCTATCAGAGTCAACGCTCAGCGGACGACAAGCT
>LVBF01000162.1 GCA_001604325.1 Spirochaetales bacterium Spiro_04 | reverse complement strand
TCGAGCAGGCGGAGGATCGACATGGCCGAGACCGACTTGCCGCAGCCGCTCTCGCCGACGACCCCCAGTGTCTTGCCCGCCTCGACGGAGTATGATACCCCATTGACGGCTTTGACGATTCCCCGTTTGGTGGTGAAGTAGGTATGTAGATCGTTCAGTTCCAATAACATTGACACAGCCGTCTCCTATCTGTCGTTTGACTTGGGGTCGATGGCATCTCTCATGCCGTCGCCCGCCATATTGATGCTCACCGTACAGAGGCTCAGCGCGATGGCCGGGAAGACCCAGCGCCACCAGTACTGCGCCATGACGGTGGAGTCGTTGCAGCCGTAGAGCATATTGCCCCAGGTGGCGTTGGGTTCGTTGACCCCGAAGCCCAGGTAGGAGAGCGACGACTCGTAGAGCATGCACAGCGCGAAGCTGAGGGTGAGGTTGACCAACACCACCGTGATGACGTTGGGCAGGATGTGGCGGAAGATGATCTTGACCTCCTTGATGCCCATCGCCTTGGCGGCGGTGACGAACTCCTGTTCGCGGGCCGCGAGGATCTGGCCGCGCACCAGGCGCGCCAGCGACGGCCAGGAGAGGAGGCCCAAGATCACCATGATCATCGAGATGCGCCCCGTCTCGCTGATTCGGCTGCCGATGATGGCACTGAGGATCATGGCCAGCGGCAGGAAGGGGATGGCGTTGACCACCTCGGCCAGGCGCATCAGCAGCATGTCGGTCTTCCCGCCGTAGTAGCCGGAGAAGGAGCCGATGATGATGCCGATGAGGCCGCTGATGATGACGGCGATGGCCCCGATGGTCAGCGTGACACGCCCACCGGTCAAGAGACGGGTGAAAAGGTCACGCCCATACTGGTCGGTGCCCATGAGGTAGCCCTTCAGCCCCCAGGTATAGATCTTGCCGTTCTTGTCCACGGCGTAGTTCTGGAAGTATGCGGAGGAGATCGAGACGATGTTCTTCAGCTTCGGTGCCTTGGCCTGCTTGTAGTTGTTCCACCCCCAGCTGGCCACCGTGCCGTCGCTGAGGAGGGCGGTATAGTGGCCGCGCCCTGCGCTGATGGCCACCGTCTTGCCTTGGATCTGGGCGGGGATCTCCTGGACCCCATGGTCCTCTCCGCCCCAGACGACGACGCGACCATCGCTGGTCACCGCGGCGGCCGAACGCTCGGTGACGGCAAGATCCACCACCTTGCCCTGGATCTCGGGGGGGACGTAGGAGAAGGGGGTCTCCTTGGAGGAGAGGACCACCACCTCCCCCGCTTTCGTCGTGGCCAGAGCCAAGGTGGTGTTGGCCACCATCTTGGTAAAGGTGCCTTGCCGGTCGGCGGGCACCGGGATGGTGATGAGGTTGGTGTTGCCCCAGACGGAGATGGAGCCGCTTTCTGTCAGCGCCATCGAGATTTGATGACCGGCGAGGACCTGCTTGACGCGTTGGCCGGAGACGAGGGGCGGGATGGCGCTCAGCGTGAAGCGGTCATTACCCCAGGTGTAGACGCGCCCATTCTCATCGAGGGCGAGGGCGTGGTCGAGGCCCGCGGAGACCTGGACGAACTTGGCAGCGGAGGTGGGGAGCTTCTGCTGCTTGGCGGTCAGGGTCCCCCATTGATGGATCTTTCCACTCGCATCGACGCCGACGCCGAAGACCGAGCCGCCGTCGATGGAGACGGCCGCCCCATCAAGCTCCTTGGAATAGCGCATGAACGACGAGGAGGGCTTGGTGTTCTTCTGAGTCGGGTCCTGGAAGCCGATGTCCATGGGAAAGAAAATCGGGAGGATGAAGACGGCGAGGAAGATGGCGAGGAAGATGTAGAGGCCGAGCATGGCGCTCCACTTCTCACTGAAGTTGCGCAGCATGGTGCGGTAGGGGCTCTGGACCTGCTCCTCCTCGAGGATGGAGAGCGTGGCCGCCCTCCGTCCCAAAAAGAGGGTCTTGAGTACATCGGTGAAGGTTGATCCGTAGGTTCGTTTTGCCATGGTGCTACTTCTCCTAACTGAGCTTGACGCGTGGGTCGGCCAGCCCATACGAGAGATCCATGAGCAGGTTGCCGATGAGGCTGAGGATGAGATAGAACATCACCATGGCCAAGGAGACGGCGAAGTCCTGCTGGTTGAGCGCGTCGATGATGACCTTGCCCATTCCATTCCAGAGGAAGGTGCGCTCGATGACGACCGAGCCGCTGAAGATCGAGATGAACCAGCCGGTCATGATGGTGATGAACGGGATGAGGGCGTTGCGGAAGGCGTGTGAGTAGATGACGACCTTCTCCGTCAGCCCCTTTGCGCGGGCGGTGCGGATGTAGTCCATCCTCAGCGCCTCGATCATGGTGGCCCGCACGTAGCGAGTCAGGCCGCCGAGGGAGGTGAAGACCATCACAGAGAGCGGCAGGGCCATGTGGTAGAGCTTGTCGAGGAACATACGGGTCGGCGTGCCCTTGAGGGCCGGGGTCTGGACCCCGCTGATGGGAAAGATCGGAATCTTCACCGCGAAGAGGAAGATGAAGAGCAGCGCGATGACGAAGAACGGCAGGCTGTAGCCGATGATGGTGATCACCTGCACCGCGTTGTCGAAGCGGCTGCCGCGGCGCACCGCCGTGGCGATGCCCAGGGGAATGGTGATGAGGAAGACGGGAATCAAGGACCAGACGTTGAGCATGATGGTGTTCTTCATCGGAACGCCGATCATCTGCCTGACGGGCATCTTATAGGTCAAGGAGTACCCGAAGTCCCCCTTTATGGTATTGAAGAGCCAGGTGAAGTACTGGATCACCACCGGCTTGTCGAGGCCGAGGCGGCGTACCGCATCCTGATAGCGGGCTTCGTACTCTTCGGGCTTCATGCTCGCCTTATTGCCTTCGAGCATCATCCGCGCCGGATCCCCGGGAACGGATTTATAGAGGGCGAAGAGCAGTACCGATGCAACCAAAAAGACGACTACGATGTAGACCAGACGTCTGAGAACATACTTGAACATGGCGATGATTCCTTAAAGTGATAGCCTAGGGCAGCAGGCGCTGCCCTAGGCGAGAACATCCACTGTCAACAACGCACAGCGTTATTTGACATCGGCGCGGAGAATGGCGTAGCGGAAGTCCCACGTCGGGGAGGAATCATAGCCAACGATCCGGGGATTGAAGAAGTCATGGTAGATGTCTGAGTAGAGGGGGATGTCCGGAAGCAGGTAGTTCCAGCGCTTCTCGAAGCGGATCCACTTCTCTGCCCAGCCCTTCAGATCCTGCGGGTCGGTGCGCTTCATGTCAAGCGAGATGGCCTCAAGCTCCTTGTCCGAAATGAAGTTGGTGTTGTAGGTGCCAAAGTATTCGGGATCGGTGGAGTAGTAGTACCAGTACGCCTGGGTGGTCGCAAAGCCGGTTCCGAGGTTGAACATGCCGTAGACAGGCTTGTCGATGCCGTCTTTGTAGAGGTGGTCGAGCAGCACTGCGAAGTCAACGGTGGTGCCGTTGATCTGCATGCCAATCTTCTTGACCTCGGGGACAAGCATCGTGCTGATCAGGTCGGAGACGGGGTTGTTGGCGGTGTTGGCCCACTCGATGATGAGCGGCATCAGAGCGCCGTCGACCCGCTTGTAGCGGATGGCGTCCACACCCTTCTGGAAGGCTTTGCCGTCCTTGTTGAGGGTCCAACCGTCCTTGATCAGCTCCTCCTCGGCCTTCTGCAGGTTGTACTGGTAGGCGTTGAGCTCGCGATCGAGCACGTCCTTGTTCTCCACATACTCCCACATCGAGGCGCCGTAGTAGCCGTTGACGATGATGCCGTAGCCGCCGGTGTACTGGCGGGCGAACTCATTACGGTCGAGGCTGTACGCGATTGCGCGCCGCACTGCGTCGAACTGGGTCGGCCCGAAGTCACAGGCGAAGGCGATCTTGCCGTAGCCGTAGCGCGGGTAGGAGGTGAAGTTGACGATGCCTGCGTCGTGGAGGTCGAGACCGCGGGTGATCTGGTCGCCACCGCTGATGCCCTGCAGCATGTCGATGGCACCGGTGCGCAGCTCATCCATCTGTGTGGCGGTGTTGGTCAGCTTGATGATCAAGCGGTAGATCGAGCCCTTCGCTCCGTCGTACATACCGAGGAAGCGGGGGTTGAGCACCACACTGGCGGTCGAGTCGGCCGGATTGTACGCCTCAAACTGGTAAGGGCCGCTGGTCACGAGCGGGCGATAGCGGTACCCCGTGTTGGGGGTGAGCACCGTCTCGCGCAGCAGGTCGGCGGTGAAGGCATCGCTAAGCGATGCGCCACGGCCTCCATCCAGGACATCGACGCCCGGGGCGATGACGTGCAACGGAATCGGTCCGACAGCGACCAGGGAGAGGTCAAAGAAGTACGGCAGCTCCTCAGCCTTGATGGTGATGGAGAAGGAGTAGTCGCCCAAGAGGCGGATGCCACTGAAGATGAGGCTCTCTCCACTGTGGAATTCATCGTAGCCGACATACTCAGAACCAGAGCCATACTGGGCTCCAATCTCGGTTGCCTGCGGGGACGCGGAGTAGAGAATGTTGAAGACATAGTCCTTGGCGGTGATCTTCGTCCCATCGTTGTAGACGAGGTTGTTGGCCAAGTTGAAGGTGTAGGTCTTCGTGCCGTCGGCGTTGTCGACCGCGGTATAGGACTTCACTGCGGTCGGGTTGATCGTATAACGCCCTTCCTTGGTCCACTCGACCGTCGAATAGCCGGACATCAATACCTTGAGGTAGGCGTTGGTGGCGCTGTTGGTCCACCCGTCGAAGAAGTCGGCGTTGACCTGTGTCGAGGATCCCAGGATGACCTGTGTCTCGACTTTCTCAACTGCGGCGGCCGGTTCGGTGACGCCCATTGCAAAGGCGGATGCCGAAGTGACAGCCACGATGAGAAACAGAACAAACAGTTTCTTTCTCATGAACGTAATCTCCTTTCATATCATGTGTTCTTTGCTCGTATATCAAGCATGTACCCCACAGTGTAGACAATATTCCAAGCTCTGTCACGTAGTTTTTGTTAAAGATGGAACAGGAGGTTATTGTTGGATCATGAATCTTGCGCAAATCAAGCGCTCACGGGGAGAGAAACAGCCCCAAACCGCAATATAGAAGCGTGGTGATACCACTCTCCGCAAATCGCACGTTGAATCTTTTTTGTTTTTAACCCATCCCGATCGTACACCGTTGCAATAAAACGAGAGGTTGGGCATGATACAGGTGGGAGAGACCCAATGGCAACCTACATCGACACCCCTTCACGAACCTTCAATGAGTACCTCTTGATCCCCGGCTACTCCTCATCCGATTGCACCCCCGACCGGGTCAGCCTCACCACCCCGTTGGTGCGTCACAAGCGGGGCGAGGAGAGCGCCCTCACGCTCAACATCCCGCTGGTGTCGGCCATCATGCAGTCGGTCAGCGGCGATCGGCTCGCAATCGCGCTGGCCAAGGAGGGCGGCCTCTCCTTCATCTACAGCAGCCAATCGATCGAGACGCAGGCGGCGATGGTGCGCAAGGTGAAGATGCACAAGGCCGGCTTCGTGACCAGCGACTCCAACATCAAGGCAGAAGGGACCCTCGCCGAGCTGGTCGCCCTCAAGGAGGAGACCGGCCACTCCACCGTGGCCGTCACCGACGACGGCACCGCCCACGGCAAGCTCTTGGGCATCGTCACCAGCCGCGACTACCGCATCCACCGCATGAGCGCCGATACCCCCGTCTCCTCCTTCATGACCCCCTTCGAGGAGTTGGTCTGGGCCCCGGAGTCCATCACGCTCACCGAGGCCAACGACCTCATCTGGGACCACA
>LVBF01000161.1 GCA_001604325.1 Spirochaetales bacterium Spiro_04 | reverse complement strand
CGTGGCGATCTCCCGCAGTGATTCACAGTAGTTGGTCATGTCGGTCATGATGACCAACACGTGCTTGCCCTTGTCGAAGGCGAGGTGCTCGGCGAGCGTGAGCGCCGTCTTGGGCGTGATGGTCCGCTCGATGGAGGGGTCGTCGGCGAGCGAGAGGAAGAGGGCGACGTTGTCCAGGACCCCGGTCTCCTCGAAGCTGTCGATGAAGAAGCGGGCCACGTCGTACTTGACGCCCATCGCGGCGAAGACGATGCAGAACTCGCTCTCGCCCCCCAGCACCTTCGCCTGGCGGGCGATCTGGGCGGCGAGGTGGTTGTGGTCGAGGCCGTTGCCGCTGAAGATCGGCAGCTTCTGCCCCTGGATGAGGGTGGTCATCCCGTCGATGACGCTGATGCCGGTCTGGATGAAGTCGCGCGGATATTCACGGGCCGTCGGGTTCATCGGCTCGCCGTTGACGTCCCGCTCCACCGAGCCGGCGATGGCCGCCGCCCCGTCCCGGCTCTTGCCGAGCCCGTCCATGACGCGTCCGAGCATCTGCTCGCTGACGGCCAGGGAGAGCGGCTCACCCATGAAGCGCATGCGGGTATCGGGCATGCTCAGTCCGTCGGTGCCCTCGAAGACCTGGACCACGACCACCTCGTCGCTGGTGTCCAAAACCTGGCCGAAGCGGGTCTGGCCGTCGGGGGCGACCACCTCTACCAGCTCACCGTAGCCGACCGGGTGGGTATTGCGCATATAGACCAGCGGTCCGTCGATCCGGCTGGCCCCCCGGTACTCGCGTCCACTGAGGAGGCGCCGGTCGCCTTGGGCGAGGATCGTGTGTGCCTTAGTGTTCATAGATACCTCCGATCTGATCGATGGAGCGCTCGAGGCGCAGTTGGATGCGGTCGATCTGTCCCAGCTCATCGTTGGGGACCGTGAGGCGCATCCGGGCCATCTCCTGCACCGCCTTCAGGCGTCGGATCTTGACCATCGGCACGCCCTTGGCGATCGCTTCGCTGCCCCGCTGCCAGTAGGCGAGGATCGCGTTGAGCATCTTCACCTGCTTCTCGGGCGGGCAGTAGCGGTCCACCTCGTCGAAGGCGTTCTGCTGGAGGAAGGCGGTCTTGAAGAGCGAGCAGACCTCGAGGATGAAGTTCTGCGTGTCGGGCAGGGCATCCGGTCCGACGAGCTTGACGATCTGCTGCAGGCGCACCTCGCGCTGCAAGAGATCCATGATCTTCTCCCGGCTGTCGTGCCAGGAGCCTTCGCTGTGCTCCTGCCACCACTGATCCACATCCACCAGGTACTCGCTGTACGAGTCCAGCCAGCTGATGGCCGGATAGTGGCGGGCGCTGGCGAGCTGGCGGTCCAACCCCCAGAAGCAGCGGACGAAGCGACGGGTGTGCTGGGTCACCGGCTCGGAGAAGTCGCCGCCCGGCGGGCTGACCGCCCCGATGACCGAGACGGATCCGGTCGAGTCGTTGAGATTCTGCATATAGCCGGCCCGCTCGTAGAACTGGGCGATGCGGGTGGGCAGGTAGGCGGGGAAGCCCTCCTCCGCCGGCATCTCCTCCATCCGTCCGGAGAGCTCGCGCAGCGCCTCGGCCCAGCGGCTGGTGGAGTCGGCCATGATGGCCACATGGTAGCCCTGGTCGCGGTAGTACTCGGCCATCGTGATGCCGGTGTAGATCGACGCTTCACGGGCGCTGACCGGCATATTGGAGGTGTTGGCGATGAGGATGGTGCGTTCCATCAGGGAGTGGCCGGTACGGGGGTCGATGAGCTGGGGGAATTCGCGCAGGACGTCGGTCATCTCGTTGCCGCGCTCCCCGCAGCCGATGTAGACGATGAGGTCGGCGTCGCACCACTGGGCGATGGAGTGCTGCGTCATCGTCTTGCCGGTGCCGAAGCCGCCGGGGATCGCGACCGTCCCCCCCTTGGAGATGGGAAAGAGGGTGTCGATGACCCTGAGCCCCGTGATGAGCGGCTGTCCAAGCGGCAGGCGGTCTGAAACCGGCCTGCCCACCCTGATGGGCCACTTCTGCAGCATCGAGACTTCAATCTGGGTGCCGTCCTCCCGGGCGATGGTGGCGATCGTCTGCTCGACGGTGTACCCGCCCTCCTGCACGATCGAGGCGATGACCCCCTCCGTGATGGTGGGGCTCACCATGACCCGGTGCTCGATCATGTTCGTCTCCTGCACGAGACCGAGGATCGTTCCGCCCTTGACCGCATCACCCACCTTCACCGTGGGTTTGAAGTGCCAGAGCTTGGTGTGGTCGATGGCATCGAAGGAGAGACCGCGGGCCATGAAGGCGCCACTGGCCTCCATCAGGTGCTCCAGGGGGCGCTGGATACCGTCATAGATGGTGCCGATGAGGCCGGGGCCCAGCTCCACCGAGAGGCTCATGCCGGTGCCGTAGACGTTGTCCCCAGGCTTGAGGGCGGTGGCGTCCTCGTAGACCTGGACGGTGGCCAGCCCATCGTAGAGCTTGACGACCTCCCCGACGAGGCGCTGTTCACCGACATTGACCATCTCCATCATCATGGCATCCTTGATGTCCTTGACGATGAGCACCGGTCCATTCACCCGCTTGACGCGTCCGATAATTCTCTCTTTCATACGTGTTCCTGAATCAATGACCTGATGACCCGGTCAAAGCGCCGGAGGCGGATCTCGACCTGGTTGTTGAACGACACCGTCTCGTCCATCGAGGAGACGACGACCCCGAGGCCGGGCACGTGCCGGGACTCGAGATGGAGGGTGACCTCAGCTCCGGTGGCGGCGTGGATGAGGCGCTCGGCCTCCCTGAGGTGCTCCTCGGTGGCCGGCGCCTTGCGTCCGCTGGCCACCTTCGCCTCCTTGAGGTCCAGACCGAGCGTCGCCTCGGCGATCCACTGGGGCAGGTGTGCTGAGACGGTCTTGGCATCGAAGAGCTCGGTGACGCGCTCCATGACCGCCTGGTAGCGTTCATCGACCTCGGCCAGGATCGCCCGACGCCGGGCGCTCGCTTTGTTGGTCTCCAGGCGCAGCTCGATGAGCTTCAGCTTCTGCTCAAGCTCGCGCTCCAAGAGTTCCTTCTGTGCCTCTGAGCGGCTCTCAGCCTCGCTGAGGATCGCCTGGGCGCTGGCCGTGGCATCCTCAATCTTCTTCTGGGCGCTTCTGTCGGCCTGCTCGATGATGCCGTCAAGCAGACGGTTGTCGCCTTGTGCCATACCGAACCCTCCTATAGGGAGACCCCGATCGCCTGGTTGACCAGGCTCCTGAGGTCCGGCGGCCCCTCCTTGGAGTGGGCGCTGGGGATCTCGACGACAAGCGGGAACGACTCACTGAAGAGGTAGCGGTCGACGAGGCCCCTGATGAGGGCGGCCACCCCATCGGTGATGATGATGATACCGACCTCCGGATCCTCGAGCGCCTTGTTCCACGCCTGCATCGCTTGTTCACTGGTTGTCGCCTGCAGGCCGAAGACCCCGACCAGGGAGAATCCCAGGACGGTGTCCTCGTCGCCGATGACAAAGTACTTCATCCGCTATACCTTGCCCAAGATCATGAGGCTGGTGATGAAACCGAAGACCACCAAGCCCTCGGCGAGCGCGATGAAGATCAGGGCCTGGCTGGCGATCTCGGGCCGCTCACTGATGGCGCCCATCGCCGCACTGCCGACCTTCCCGATGGCCATGCCGGCCGAGACCGCCCCCACGGCGAAGGCCAGGGCCGCACTGATGCACACCAGGGCGAGGTTGTAGTCCACTCCCCTTGAGACGGCCTCAGTGGTTGCTGCATAGGCCGGTGGGGCAAAGACGAAGGCGGATGCAAGCAACACAAGTGCCATTGCAACGAGAGTCATCGAAACTCTTCTTTTGAACTCGATGTTGGTCATAGTCGACCCTCCTAAAAAAAATTCATGAACGTGTTCGGCTGCTGGTGGTGAGCCCGACCGGATGATAGGCCACCCCCTTGCCGCTGAAATATCTGCTGAAGAACTCGTAGTAGTTGAGCCTGAGCGACTGGATTCCCGCGCTCAGCCCCTCCAGTACGATGACCAAAAGGTTGCCGGCGATGAAGATCGCGATCCCCCCTGCTCCGCCGGCAAGATCCTGGAGCA
>LVBF01000017.1 GCA_001604325.1 Spirochaetales bacterium Spiro_04 | reverse complement strand
CTCTGCGGCAAGTGCGTCAAGATCTGTCCGGCCGATGCCTTGACGATGCAGGATCGACGTATCATCATCGATGAGAAGAGCTGCATCCGCTGCTACTGCTGCCACGAGGTCTGCCCGGCCGACGCCATCGCCATACACGAGAAAGGAAACGCCTGATGACGAGCCTTGACTACGCGATCACCGCCCTCCTCGCCCTCGCCCCGATCAGCGAGTTGCGCGGCGCCATCCCCTACGCCTTCATCCAAGGCGCCCCGCTTCTCCAGGCAGCCGTGATGGGGGCGGTCATCAACGCCCTGGTCGGCCCCATCGCCTTCACCTTCCTCGAGACGCTCCACCTCCTCCTCTACCGCCATCTCGCCTGGTACGTCTCCCTCTTCGACCGCTTCGTCGAGCGCACCCGGCGCAAGATCGAACACAAGGTCGAGCGCTACGGCTACTGGGGGATCTTCCTCTTCGTCGCCGTCCCCCTGCCCTTCACCGGGGCGTGGACGGGGACGCTCGGGGCCTGGTTGTTGGGCCTTGACAAGAAGCGCAGCCTTTTGGCAGTATTCGGCGGTGTCGCCCTCTCGGCCATCATCGTCACCGCGATCATCGCCTTGGGCTTCGGAGAACACTCCATCTTCATCAAGCACTTCTGAGGAACCATGGCCCTTGATCTGAAACGAGCACTCAACAGTGAGCAGTACCGCGCCGCCGCGCAGACGGACGGGCCGCTGCTCGTCATCGCCGGGGCCGGCAGCGGCAAGACGCGGATGCTCACCTACCGCATCGCCCATCTGTTGGAGAGCGGTATCGACGAACGCGCCATCCTCGCCCTCACCTTCACCAACAAGGCGGCCAAGGAGATGGGCGAGCGTATCCGCTCCCTGACCGGCAAACCGCTGGAGAAGCTCACCACCAGCACCTTCCACGCCTTCGGCATGGGGGTTCTCAAGCAGTTCATCCAGCACCTCGGCTTTCGCAACAACTTCACCATCTACGACGCCAACGACCGGATGGCCCTCATCAAGGAGGTCATCGAGAACCTCGACTACGTGGTCGAGAGCTTCGACCTCTGGGAGCTCTCCTCCCTCTTCAGCGATGTGAAGACCGGACGCAAGGAGTTCGGACCCAATGCATCGCAGAAGATCCGGGGCCTCTATGAGGAGTATGAGAAGCACCTCAAGGCGTACAACGCCGTCGACTTCGATGACTTGATCACCAAGCCGATGGATCTCTTCTCCTCCCACCCCCCGGTGCTGGAGAAGCTGCGCCAGCGCTACACCCACATCCTCGTCGACGAGTTCCAGGACACCAGCCTCGCCCAGTACCGCATCGTCGAGATCCTTGCCCGAGAGAGCCGCAACCTCTGCGTGGTGGGAGACGATGACCAGTCGATCTACAGCTGGCGGGGGGCGAACTACGAGAATCTGATGATGTTCGAGCACGATTTTCCCGAACGAACGGAGATCAAACTGGAGCGCAACTACCGCTCGACGGGCACGATCCTGGAGGCGGCCAACGCTCTGATCCTCAACAACAAGGAGCGCAAGGAGAAGAAGCTCTGGACCGATGGGGGCCGCGGCTCATCGATCCGGCTCATCCACCCGGAGAACGATGAGGACGAGGCCTCACAGATCGCCGACCAGATCATGCTCGCCCACAAGAAGGAGGACCGCCCCTTCTCTGCCTACGCCATCCTGGTGAGGACCAACAGCCTGCTCGATACCCTGGAGGCCAAGCTCACCGAGCGCGGCATCCCCACCGTCGTCACCGGCGGCACCTCCTTCTTCGACCGCAAGGAGATCCGCGATATCGTCAGCTACCTGAAGGTGATCGCCAACCAGAGCGACGACATCAACCTCCTCAGGATCATCAACACGCCGCGGCGCGGAATCGGGCGCACGACGCTCGAGCGCCTGAGACGGATCGCCGACGACCACAACGCCTCGCTCTTCACTGCAGCCCAGATCATGGGACGCAGCACAGACGGCCAAGTGCGCGAAGGCCTCCGCCTCGCGGTGGCCCGCTTCGCTTCCCTGATCGACGACATGCACCACAATCTCTTTGAGAGGGGCAGATCCAAGGCCCAAACGCTGCGGACCCTCGTCGAGCAGATCGACTACAAGGGGCACATCGAGGGAGAACACCCGGATAATGAGGCGGTCGTCGCTTTCAAAATGAAGGGGGTGAGCCTGCTCTGTGACATGCTCTCCCGCTTTGAGCGGGAGAATCCCGCCTCCTCGATCTTCGACTTCATCAACCGCCTCAGCCTCGCCGGCAAGGAGAGCGGGGCGGAGGAGGATGCGGGCAAGGTCGCTCTGATGACCATCCACAGCGCCAAGGGCCTTGAGTTCGACACCGTCTTCGTCGCCGGCGTCGAGGACCGCTTCATCCCCCACGCCCGGGCCATCGAGGACGATCCCGCCAACATCGCCGAGGAGCGCCGTCTCTTCTACGTGGCCATCACCCGGGCCAAGCGCGCCCTGGTCCTCTCAGCGTGCGAGAATCGGCGCAGGAACCACACAGATATCCCCTCCCTCCCCTCCCGCTTCCTCGAGGAGATCCCCAAGGAGCTCTTCGACGAGGAGGATCCTGCCAAAGAGCTCAGCGGTGACGAGATGGTTGATAAGCTGAGATTATTGCGTGAGCGGCTGGCTCAGAAGACTGGTTAGAGAGGAGATACAATATTGACGTAGATCGTGTCGCTATATGATCCACTGAGACGCTGGTCTACTTCGTTTTTCTTGATTCCACCAATCCAGAGACCTCTTTCATTGATCAACGGAAATGGGACAAGGTCACTCCAAGAAATACGTTCCCCGTAGTTAACTTTTTTGTTCGCTGTCTCAAAATAGAGGTCATAGCTAATCGTGCTCGCACCCTCAGAAGATTTCAACTTAAAAGAGTTCGTGGTGCCCGAGTCAGTGAAGATTATATCTCGTGCGTACGTCTGCCCCTCCACTCCATCAAGAACCTTAATCTTGGCGGTGTTGATTCTTACCTTCCCAGTGTATGCATCGCTGATAGTAAAATCCGCTTGTGATGCTTCGAAAAACACTTCGTAGGTAGGAGTGGTTGGCTGGGTGGGAGGATCACCATATATCAAACCAGGAGAGTTGGGATTATTAGGATCGGACGTATATGCCCCTGGTCCTATTACCGGTGTGGTAGTGCCCGTCCCCCCAGGTGCATCAGTCGTAACATATGCACCGAGGTTTGGATCCGTTATCGTACCATCTCCTGCATACCAGCCAACACTAACACCAGACCTAGCAGCAGCGGCGACAACGAATGTTGGATTGAAATTTGAAGGAAGTGTATATGGAGAATTTTCCTTGAAATAACTAGCTGGTCGATGCCCTACTGCCGCATGTCGGTCAACAATATTCATATTTACCAAGAATATGTCGACATAAAATGGCAAAGTGGTGATAGCACACGAATCGTTCTGAATAATTGGCCATACATTACCATACAATACCTGCAAGACTGGCTCAGCCCCTAATCCATTTGGATACGCGACACTGTAGGTGTAGAAATCTTGGCTTCCTGGAACAAAATCCCCACCTGCATAACCTTTCATCAGCCCACTTACAGATACGGCTCCGCTGGCCGAGCTGATCTGTACAAATGATGGGGTATAAATTACCCCTGTCGTAGAAGTCATTACAATCCTTCCAAGCTTAGCCGCCAATACGGTGTTGCTGGTAAAGGGATAAGGAGCGATCTCAAAGGCTATTTGGGGTTCAGGTGTATAGACCGCAGTCACAGTCCCCCACACACCAAACGGCAGGGCAACAAGGATGAGGATGATCAGAAGAAAAGACGGTATGGGTCGCTTCATATAACTTCTATCCAGCTTCGGTGCAATACGAATCTCTACTTCACAGGTGCACTTATTCTCCGCCTCAATGATTCTGTTTCTTGAGGCAGACAGTTCACCTTCAGATAAAAATTGTATGTCAATCTTATGATCACGTCTAGGCTGAGCACCCAATAAAAACAGAAAGATTCCGTATCAAAATACAACATTTCCTGCAGATTCTTTCGTATTTGAGTGGGTTTCTAAACATATGTCTAGCAAGTGATTCGTAAATTCCCCAGCACTCCCCTCGGTCAATCATTTTTCTAGTAGTGGAGGCAATAGATCAGACCCAACCGTTGTGCAACTTCCAGAATTTCCACCAGTGGTATGGCAGAATCAAGGGAGAGACACGAAGATACGGAGCGCTCCACCCAGATCAATGGAACAACGTTCATTCTTCAGGTCTTTTTGATCTCCAAGCAATCCGGATGGTCAACAATGGAACATGCGCTGGAAGACCTGTTGTACCATCAAAGCAGAGAACCAGCACGACACCCATGAGATGAGCAGCTAAATCACCGTCATCCATTGTCACCTCTTTGCTCTCAACACCAAATAAGAATTCCGAAGCCTACCTTCAGCCCCATAGTACACTTTCCTGATAAGGGGCTCTCCTTCTCACAGAGCCTGACAGATGAGACTGTGCCAAGAGTGAACAGAATACACATAAATGGAGTAGAATTGATTTTATATGTTTGCTCTGACAAAAATTATTAAGAACTCTTCTTATTACATCTTGTCTCTCGTTGTGTTTTTTTCTATCTTGTAATCGATGAAGAAATTGTGCACCTGGTTGATCTTATTTTTGATATTATTCGCCTTCCCCGTATGGGCTACTATCACGGCTACGTATGAACCAAACCCATACTTTCACTTCGAGAAGGGCTTCTCCCCCCTGAATACAAACAGACT
Organism: Spirochaetales bacterium Spiro_04; assembly: GCA_001604325.1. Taxonomy (GTDB): domain Bacteria; phylum Spirochaetota; class Spirochaetia; order Sphaerochaetales; family Sphaerochaetaceae; genus Sphaerochaeta. The sequence goes on along the minus strand of LVBF01000017.1, from coordinate 7,114 downwards.
CGTCGCCCATGTGGGGACGTTGACCTTCAACACGGGTGGGGAGGACTTCTTTGATCCCAACATCATCCACGTCAATCTTTCCACGCAGTTTGGCTTCACCGGCCCGATGGTGTGGCCTAACAGCGGCCCCGAAATCAGAGAGTCGTTTTTTACCCTCTACGCGGTCTCCACGATAAAAAACAAGACCCAGGTCACCCCGATCTGGGAGGGTGACGGCTCAAGCCCCATCCGTACCGACGGTGGAAACCTCAACGTCAACGTCCTGGTCGTGCAACTCTACCTCGTCAGCGATCAACCGTGGTCGGTCTACGTCCTCAATGCCGCCTACACCCTGACGACGGGGACGTTGGGAAACTTCTCCGTGGCTGTAGCAAACCAGGGTGGGGGATATTATCCAGGAGGAGGAGGATTTGATATCAGCTTGAACGGCACCCCTCCCGGCACCTCCACCCCAATCCTGCCGCCAGGGACCAGCCCGACCAATCCGACCATCGTCTATGGAGACCCCCCCCGAGCAGGCAAACTACGATTTCCTCATCACCAACAAGCAGGCCATCACCCTCGCCGATGCGGTGGGCAACCGCAAGGCAAAGGTTGCCGAAGCCCAGATCACCATCACCAACGGCCAGGCGAACAAGGATTACGGCGTCAATGTCATCTTCACCAACCAAGCAAACACCAACCCCTTCCGCCTGACCATGCAGAACGTGAACAATCCTCCCACCATCCCCTACTCCCTCTACTTCAACAATAAAACAGTCATCCCCGGAGGGGACAACGAATGGACCGGCCTCAAGAACGGAATCACCAAGAGCCTTGACATCCAAGTCACCGGGGTCTCGACCAATGACGCCGCCATGGCCCTGGCCGGCTCCTACCAGGATGTCATCATCGTGAACATCTCCCCCTTGGATACCTGACCCCTTCTTGCTTTTTCATCCTAATACCGTGTATTGTCTTATAACCTCACCAATAGGATGAAAACCATGTTCGACATCGATTACACAAAGACCCCGGTCACCGATTTCTACGGTATCAATTGCTTTACCGAAGTAGAGATGGGCAAGTACCTCAGCGACTACGTCATTCGAGAGCTGAAAGAGGTGCAACGGGGCCAGCGTGAACTGTCGAGCGAGCTCGCCGACCATGTGGCGAGCGCCATGCGTCAGTGGGCGCTCGCCAAGGGGGCGACCCACTTCTGCCACTGGTTCCAGCCGCTCACCGGCCTGACAGCGGAGAAGCACGACTCCTTCATCACCCCCACCAAAGGGGGCAAGGTCCTCCTCGAGTTCAGCGGCAAGGAGCTCATCAAGGGCGAGGGCGATGCCTCCGCCTTCCCCAACGGCGGGCTCAGGGCCACCTTCGAGGCACGCGGCTACACCGCCTGGGACACCTCCTCTCCGGCCTTCCTCAAGGAAGTGAGCGGCGTCAAGACGCTCTACATCCCCACCGCCTTCTTCTCCTACAATGGACAGGCGCTAGACAAGAAGGTCCCGCTCCTCCGCTCCACCCTCGCCCTCGAGAAGCAGACGTTGCGCGTCCTCAAGGCGCTCGGCAAGACGAAGGCGAGGCGGATCATCGTCAACATCGGGCCGGAGCAGGAGTACTTCCTCGTCGACAAGAAGTTCTACGACCAGCGGGCCGACCTGCGCCTCACCGGGCGCACCGTCATGGGCAACCTCGCCGCCAAGGGGCAGGAGCTCAACGACCACTACTACGGCACCATCGGCGACCGGGTCTCCGTCTTTATGAGCGAGCTCAACTACGAGCTGTGGAAGCTCGGTATCTCCAGCAAGACGCAGCACAAGGAAGCGGCTCCCAATCAGTTCGAGATCGCCGTCGTCTATGACGCGGCCAACCTCTCCACCGACCACAACCAGCTCTTGATGGACGTGCTCCAGATGGTGGCCCTGCGCCACGGCATGGTGGCCCTGCTCCACGAGAAGCCGTTTGCCGGCGTCAACGGAAGCGGCAAGCACGACAACTGGTCGCTCGCCACCGAAGATGGCACGAACCTGTACGCCCCGGGCAACAACCTTGAGGAGAACCTCCAGTTCCTCCTCTTCCTCACCGCCTTCATCAAGGCGATGGACGTGTATGCACCCCTTATCAGGGCGGGGGCGGCCACCGCGGGCAACGACCACCGTCTCGGATCCTCGGAGGCCCCGCCGGCCATCATCAGCATCTACCTCGGCGAGCAGCTCTCCTCGATCCTCGATGCCATCACAGAGGAGGGCAACTGCGCCAAAGGCAAGAGCCAGTATGTAAAGATGGGCATCACCGCCCTCCCTGAGCTGCCCAAGGACCTCACCGACCGCAACCGCACCAGCCCCATCGCCTTCACCGGCAATAAATTCGAGTACCGCATGGTCGGCTCCTCCCAGTCGGTGGCGGGGCCGAACATCTACATCAATGGCGCGGTCGCCCAGGTACTGCAGGAAGCCGCCGACCGCCTTGAGGCGGCAGACGACGTTGAGCTTGAGTGCCACAACATCATCCGTGACTTCTACCAGGGACACAAACGCATCATCTTCAACGGCAACGGATACAGCCAAGAGTGGAAAGCCGAGGCGAAGCGTCGTGGCCTGCCTGAATTCCCCGATACCGTCTCCGCGCTGCCCCAGATGGCACACGAATCCTCCATCGCCCTCTTCGAGGCGCAGCAGATCCTCACCCGTTCTGAGGTGGAGAGCCGGTTGGAAATCTACCTGCAGACCTACAGCAAGCAGATCAACATCGAGGCGTCGGTCATGGTGGAGATGTGCCGCAAACAGATCATCCCGGCGGTGAGCCGCTACCTCGGCGCGCTCTCCACCTCCATCATCAACCAAGAGGCCATCGGCCTGGCAGCCCTTGAACAGAAGAAAATCGCGTCACGGCTCCAGCAATCGTTGGAAGAGGCCATCACGCTCACCGAATCGTTGCACATCGCCGTCGCAGAGGCCCTCTCCCACAGCGATGATGCGCGAGCTCAGGCTGAGTTCTACCGCGACGAGGTGGGCACTCGCATGCACGGCCTCAGAAGCCATATCGACCTCTTGGAGACCTACACCGACCGTTCGTTCTGGCCCCTGCCCTCCTACGACGACTTGCTCTTCCGCCTCTGATCGATCAGGTCATAGACGCTGCCCTGATGAGGGGCCAGCTCCAGATCGCCGTCACCGCTCTCCTCGACCCGCCCCACCTTGTGGGTCGAGAAGAGGCGCAGAGCGATGACATCCTCACTGGCAAGGAAGGCGTTCAAACAGCACGTCTGGGAGTGGGAGCCCATATTGAGGACCACCAGGCGCCGCCGCTTCCCCAAGGTGCGGGTATAGATGAGGATATTGGCGTTGCTGCACTCCAAGAAGGCGCAGTGTCCCATCTGCATCACCTCGTCATCTTTGCGCAGGGCGATGATCCGGCGATAGAAGTTCAGCATTGAGTCCGATTCCAGACTCTGGTTCTCCACCGAGTAGTAGTTGGCGCCCTTGGCAGCATCGAGCCAGCTCTCGCCGGTGGTGAACCCATATCCGGCTCCGGTGTTCCAGATCATCGGACCACGGGCAAGGTCGCGCCCCGGATGAAGCGGCCAGTACCGCTTGCCCAACGGGTCCTGCATCTCCTTTCTCTTGATCCGGGAGTTTGGAAGCCCCAACTCCTCCCCATAGTAGATGAAGATCGTTCCCCGCTGGGTCATCAAGAAGAGGGCGGCGAGCTTCAGCTTCTCCTCATTCCCCTTCACCTTGGCCGCAAACCGAGGAAGATCGTGGTTGTTCAACACCCAGCACGGATCACGATGACGCCCGGTGGCCTCATACCAGCGCTTCGCCACCCGTTTCCAGCTCTGTGCAGAGAAGCGCACAGAGGCCAGCGAGAAGTCAAAAGACAGATTGAGCTCATCACCTGAGCCCAAATACGAGGCGGCGAGCTCAGGTTCCCCCGGCAGTTCCGCCATGATCTCACCGACCAGCATCCGCTCTTCATACTGGTCCAACACCTTACGAAGCTGTCGGATCCGCACATGTGATTCAGGACGGTTCCGGTCAAAGATATGGCGCTGCATATCATACGGACGGGGACGTGCCCCGAAGATCTTCGGATTACTGCGCAGCGTCTCATCTTTCACGATCAAGTTGATGACATCGAGGCGAAACCCATCAATGCCACGATCGAGCCAAAAATTCACCATCGAGAACAACTGATCAACCATCTTTTGGTTTCGCCAGTTCAAATCCGGCTGTTCAGTCAAAAAGGAGTGCAGATAGTACTGTCCCCGCTCTTCATCCAGACTCCAGGCCTTCCCCCCGAACGCTCCCATCCAGTTGTTCGGGATTTCATCACTCCAGATATAATAGTCGGCGTACTCGCCATCGGTTGTAGCCTTACTCTCAATGAACCAAGGATGTTCATTCGACGTATGGTTCAACACCAAATCGAAGATGACCCTGATGCCCCGCTCATGCGCCTCTGTGATGAGCAGATCGACATCTTCAAGGGTCCCGTACTCTTTTTGGATGGAAAGATAATCAGAGACATCGTATCCGAAATCAGCATTGGGCGAGGTGAAGATTGGACTCAACCAGATGGCATCGACGCCCAAATCCTGCAAATAGCCCAGACGACTGATGAGACCGAGCAGATCACCCACTCCATCACCATCACTATCTTGAAAACTTCTCACATAGATATGATATATTACTCCTCCTTGCCACCACGCCTGATCCATGCCTCACCTCCCTCTCATCATGCTACCGCAAAAGAGAGAATTTACAATGTATTTACACGCAATACAGTGCATCTTGCTGTAACAACCACATATAAATATTGACAACCTTCGATGTTTGTTAGGGCCGGGCTAATTTTTACCACCAGAGGTCAGGAGAATAGTTACCATCACATCGCCGCTTGATTTATTACCATTCCCCTGACGACCGGTGAAGCACATTACTTTACGTTCCTCAACCGATAGCTCTTGCCCGTGATGTTGATGACATGGGCATGGTGAATGAACTTGTCAGCAATGACTTGAGTGAGAGCCGCACTACCGAACACCTCCGGCCATTGGGATATCTGGTAGTTGGTGGTGATGATGATGCTCTTGCGCTCGTACCGCGCCGAGATCAGCTTGAACACCAACTCCGCCGCATCAACGCTCATGCGGTCATACCCCAGCTCGTCGATGACCAGTAAGTCCGGCCGTATCAGGCTGGAGAGCACCTTCGCCAGCCTGTCGTCAGCCTTCGCCTGGAGCAACTTCATCGCCAGGTCCCCCATCGTGATGAAATAGACCCGCATCCCATGGTCGAGGCACTCCTCGGCCAAGGCGATGGCCAGATGGGTCTTCCCACAACCGGGGTCGCCGGTAAGCAGGATATTCTCACCTTCGTGGACAAAGCCGAGGGTGGCGAGGCGGGCGACGTATTCCTTGTCGATGCTGGGCTGGAAGGTAAAGTCGAACTCCTCCAGCCGCTTGCTCACCGGAATCCTGCTGAACTTTCGCAATGTCGCGACCTTGCGTTCCATCTTCCGGGTCGCAATCAACGTGAGCAGGTCCTCGGTCAGCTGCAGCGCATCATGGCCTGCGCCGCATTGCTTTGCCATGTGGGCCAGCTCTCGCTCATCGATGCTCACCCCCAGCTCGTTGAGCCGCTTGGTAATCTTGGTGAAGAAATCAGTCATTGCCGTTCCCTCCCCTTGATGTGACCAACCGGTCATAGATGCTCAGGTCGACAACCCTCTTCGCTTGCGATGCCCCTGTGTTGTAATTCATCACCACCGGCCTCGGAGGCTGGCTGGGCCGCTCCTGCGGTTGGTCGTCGGCATCCTCCCATTGGTTCGAACACCAGTACTCACGATGCACCCAATCAAGGTGATGCGATGACAACAGGCGCCCGTCATGGGCGAGCACGCTCACCCGGCTGCCTTCCCTCATGACCCGGGCCTTCTTCGCCGTGTAGTCCATCGGGACGCCGTAGCGATACCCCTCATAGTCGACGAACCCGTCGAAGGAGACCGATCGCTCGGGGGCGAAGATGTGGAACAACACCTTGCTGGCCGGCAGGGGGGAGAACTCCTCCGATGCATGGCGCTCGTTCGGCACCAGGTACAGGCCCTTGTGCATCAAGCCGTTCTTCTCGTTGCACCATCCGAGGGCCTGTTGGTTCAGGTCCCCCAGGTGGTCGAACTCAACGCCAGGGACGAAATTGTCCTTCATGTACCTCACCAGGCGCTCCACCCGGCCTTTTGTGAAGGCATGGTAGGGCTTGGCCAGCGTCGTGGTGAACCCCAGCAACTGCATGAAATCCAAATACGTGGCGTTCCAGACGATGTTCGGGCCACTGCGGGAGACACACACCGACTTCATGTTGTCGGTCATCACCCGCTTGGGGATGCCACCGAGATAAGCGAAGCCGTGCAGCATGCCGATGAGCAGGTTCTCCTGGCGAGCATTGGTGAAGAACTCCAAATAGCGCTTCCCACAATGACCACAGACCATGACGAAACAAGCCAGCTTGTGCAACCTCCCGTCGTTGTCGACGGCATTGACGAAGCCCCAGTCCATCTGGAAACAGTCACCTGCCTCCAGCTTGTACCGCCGTCCCCGATTACCCTGGGACACCTTCTTGTTCCGGACCACGTTCGGGCAGAGGTGGCGGTTCTTCGCCACATAGGTCTTGATCGTCGTCAGCCCGCCTTCGTATCCGGCCTTCCTCAACACCGAGAGGAGCACATCACTGTTAGTGATTCCCGACTTCAGCTTCTCATCCAACAGCTGGGTGTGGCCGTCCAGTTTCGACGCCCGCTTCCTACCCTTGTTCCCATGACGATGGGCAAACCCCTCGTCCCGGCACTTGCGTAACGTTGGCCGGCTTATCCCGGTCATCTTCGACAAAAGACTCAGGTTCCAGATGCTCTTCCCCGCGTCTTTCAATTGCTGTTGGGCTCGTGCTACTATCTCTTGTAGTTCACTTCTCTTCATTCATTCTCCTTGTGCGATGTAATGGTTATATCGGCACAATAGAGCAGGATGGAGGGAAGTGACAATCTCTTTTTCGGAGTGGAAACGGTTTGGTCGACTTAAGTGGAAACAAATCTCCCGACCAACGGTGACAACAGTTTAACTGACCCTAAC
>LVBF01000160.1 GCA_001604325.1 Spirochaetales bacterium Spiro_04 | reverse complement strand
CCTCAAGGAGTTCTCTCTCGTCCTCGAAGACTGCCAGGAGAAACTCCTGGGCCAATTGGAGGTCGATCATCTCAGAAGGAGCGGTCTCTTCATCGCTGTTCGCCATGGTCAGGTAACTGGTGAGACCAACCTCACCCTTGTAGGCGGCGATGGCATCGGGAACGATCGAAACATAGTAGGAGATGCCTCCCGGTGTCCTGACGCAGATCAGGTCATACTCGGAGAATACCTCATCCAGCGCCGCCTCACGATAGGCCTTGGCCACCTCATAGAGGCGTTTGTTGGCTTTCATCTTGCTCATTGGTCAACTATAGCTGAAGGCCACCCTTTGTCAAATGGGGCGGCGTGCGAATCTTGTATTCACCGGGGACAGCGGCTAGGATGGGGGACAAGAGCTTGATGAGGAGTTTCCATGACCGGATATGAACGACTGATGCGCGCAAAGCGCTTTGATATGAAACGCAAGCCGTTTCGGCAACTGCACATCCTGCGTCCGGTCACCTGGGCCATCAGCTACCCAAACATCTGGGCACGCAAGTTGAAGGTGAACCGAGTGGGGATGGAGGGCATCAAACCGCCGTTCCTGCTCTTATGCACCCACCACGCCTTCATCGACTTCATGGTCACCACCGCCGCCATCTTCCCCTATCGGGCCAATTACGTGGTGGCGATCGACGGCTTCATCGGCCGCGAGTGGCTCCTTCGCCTGGTCGGCGGCATCTGCAAACGCAAGTTCACCAGCGACCTGCAGCTCGTCCGGCAGATCAGGGAGGTCCTGCAAAAGAACGGGGATGTGCTGGCCCTCTACCCCGAGGCCCGCTACACCCACGTCGGTACCACCGCCCTGTTGCCCGACTCCCTCGGCAAGATGGCCAAGCTTGCGAAGGTCCCGGTGGTGATGCTCAACATGCACGGCAACTACCTCAACAGCCCCGCCTGGAACCTTCGGAAGCGGGGCGTCCCGCTGAGCGCCGACTACTCTCTGCTCTTCACCGCCGAGGAGCTTGCCCAGACCCCCGTCAGCGAAGTCAATAAAAAAATCCGTGCGGCCTTCGAGTACGACGAGTACCGCCATCAGAAGGAGCAGGGCATCACGATCGCTCAGAGTTGGCGTGCTGAGGGGCTCCACAAGCCACTCTACCAGTGCGCCCACTGCAAGAGCGAATACACGATGAGCTCCAGCGGGAGTACCATCAGCTGCTCTGCGTGTGGCAAGGTCTGGCAGATGGATGAGTTGGGCCAGCTCTCTGCCCTCCAGAGGGCGTCGGATGAGACGGAGCTCATCACCGAGTTCAGCCACATCCCCGATTGGTATGAGTTTCAACGCACCGAGGTCAGGAAGCAGATCGAGGCGGGGAGCTACCACCTCGAGGTCGAGGTACAGGTCGATGCGCTGCCCAACGCCCGTGGCTATATCAGGCTCGGGAGCGCGACACTGAAACACTCGATGGATGGGTTCGTCCTCGAGGCGGCCTTTGACGGCAACTCGTTCATCTTGGTCAAGCCGGCCCTCTCGATGGACAGCTGCCACATCGAGTGGGAGTACAAGAAGAAGGGGGACTGCATCGATCTCTCCACGCTCGATGACACCTACTACATCTACCCGCAGACAAAAAAATGCTCGGTCACCAAGATAGCCTTGGCAACCGAGGAACTCTATTTTTACCACAAACGATCAGCGCTGGACCCGTCCTGACCCATCACCCTTGAGCAACGCCTCGACCTCACTCTTGGTGGTGAGGTTGAAGTCCCCGCCGATGGAGTGTTTGAGCGTCGAGGATGCCACGGCAAAGTTGATGGCGTACTCCTCGTCATCTCCGTACTCGGAGAGTGCGTAGATGATGCCGGCTGAGAAGGAGTCACCGCCGCCGACGCGGTCGATGATGTCGGTGATCTCGTACTGGCGGGAGTGGTAGAAGCCGGTCTTCCCGTTCAGGGCTGCACTCCACCCGTTGGTGTCGGCGCTCCGGCTCTCGCGCAGCGTCACCGCGACGACCGAGAGGTTGGGGAACTGGCGCTTCACCTCTTCGGTGAGGGCCTTGTAGACGTCCACGTCCAGCTCGCCGCTGGTCACATCGACGTTGGCCTCGATCCCCAGGCACTTCTGGATATCCTCTTCGTTGGCGACGATGACGTCGGTATACTGCATCATCTCCCTCATCACCTCAGGGGCGCTCTTGCCCCACTTCCAGAGCTTCTTGCGGTAGTTGAGGTCCACCGAGACGGTGGCTCCGGCCTGCTTTGCGCTCTTCATGGCAGCCATGGCGCTGTCGGCGGCGTTCTTGCTGATCGCCGGGGTGATGCCGGTGATGTGCAGCCAGGCGGCATCCGCCATGATGGCATCGAAGTCGAAGTCCTTGGGCTCTGCCAACGCGATGGAGGAGGCCTCACGGTCGTAGACGACGTTGCTCGGCCGCTGGTTGGCGCCGGTCTCAAGGTAGTAGATTCCCACCCGTCCGCCGCTCGTCATCTTGATGGAGGAGGTATCGACCCCCCACTTGCGCACTTCGCGGACCGCAGCCTTCCCGATGTCGTTGTTCGGAAGGGCGGTGACGAACTTGGCATCCTTTCCGAGCAGGCTGAGGGAGACGGCGACGTTCGCCTCTCCACCACCAAAGGTGGCTTCCAAGAGCGGGGACTGGAAGAAGCGCTCGTGAGCGGGGCTCTTCAAACGCAACATGATCTCACCGAATGTGACAAATTTCTTACTCATATGACCTCCATGATATATTCCTATGAATGGTACGATTCCCTCTTGCTATTTACCATCATAGAGAGTATGCTAGGCTCTGTCAACACAATTTTGAAACCATGTTTCAATAACCAAGAAATCCAAAGGAGAACACGATGCACGAAAACCTTTTTTCACAATTCAGCACCATTGGCATTGTACCGGTCGTGAAGATCGATGACGCAACCAAGGCAGTGGGCCTGGCAAAGGCCATGATCGCCGGTGGTATTCCCATCGCCGAGATCACCTTCCGCACCGCAGCCGCCGCCGAGGCGATCGCCCTGGTCACCAAGGCCGTTCCCGAGATGCTCGTCGGAGCCGGGACGGTCACCAACGTCGAGTTCGCCAAGCAGGCGGTCGCAGCCGGCGCCCAGTTCATCGTCAGCCCCGGCTTCAACCCCTCGGTCGTCGACTGGTGCCTCGAGAACAACATCCCCATCGTCCCCGGCGTCTGCACGCCCAGCGACATCGAAGCCGGCCTCTCCCGCGGCCTCACCACCCTCAAGTTCTTCCCCGCGGAAGCCAGCGGCGGGGTGAATATGCTGAAGAACTTTGCCGGCCCCTTCCCCAACCTGACCTTCATGCCCACCGGCGGCATCAATCTGGCCAACATCACCGACTATGCAAAGCAGTCCAACGTGCTCTCCGTCGGCGGCTCGTGGATGGTCAAACCCGACCTGATCGAAAATGAGGACTGGCCTGCCATCACCAAGCTCTGCAGTGATTCCGTTTCCGCCATCCAGGGCCTCGAGTTCGCCCACGTGGGCATCAACAACAAGAACAAGGAGGAGGCGGAGAAGGCCATCGCCCTCTTCCAGACCCTCGGGATGGTCCGCAAGGACGGCAACAGCTCCACCTTCATGGACACCACCATCGAGGTGCTCCCGATCGTCTTCCACGGGAAGAACGGTCATCTCGGCTTCCGCTGTATCAGCGTCGAGCGCTCCATCGCCTACCTGGCCACCAAAGGACTCACCGTCAAGGAAGAGACCATCGCCAAGGATGCCAAGGGCAGGATCAAGAGCTGCTACTTCAATGAGGATGCCAGCGGCTTCGCTGTCCACCTGGTCAGGGCATAAGACGTGACCATCACCGCCACCGAGCAACTTTCCACCTCCCAACAACGGGAGGTGGAACTCCTTGAAGCGGTGGTGAAGGATGAGGAGGGGCTGCAGAGCCGGCTCTTTCTCTCCAACCGCCTCAACTGGGATCCCGATCTTCCCTGCTTCTTCCTGGGGTATCAAGGCCATCTCTTGGTCAGTGTCCTCGTCGCCTTCTTCCCCACCGCAGAAGAGGTGGAGTTCAGTGGCTTCACCCACCCTGAGCACCGCAACCGGGGCTGCTTCTCCCTGCTCGTCAAGCGCGCCCTCGCCCAATACGCCGGCCTCCCCTTCACCCGGGCCCTCTTTACCGTGGAGGCGACCGTAGCCTCCGGCCAAGCCTACCTCGCCTCCCGCTACCCCGCCATCGAGCGCAGTGAATACTTGATGAGTCTGGAG
>LVBF01000159.1 GCA_001604325.1 Spirochaetales bacterium Spiro_04 | reverse complement strand
GCAGACGCTCACCGCCGCCTTGCGCCTCGTCAGGGGGCGGTACGACATCAGGGGAGTCAGTGTGCTGGACAATCTCTGAGAGGCTGGCACTCCCCGTGTTGGCTGCGAGACAAAGAAAGGCAGATGCCGAAATTGGTATCCGCCTTCTTTGTGGTGAGATATGGTGGGGGAGGACGCTCAGCGGGTCTCTCGGATGTTCACATCGATGATGTGGTTGATGTCCTGTTTCAGTTTGTAGGCGAACTGATCGATCGCATTGACATCGTTGGGAAGTTTATCGCCGTCTTCGCAGAAGAATGTCCAGCAGGGGACGTCGAGCGCCATGCTGATTTTCTCAATGGTTGCGAATGATGGAGCCTTGCGTGAGGTCTCGATCTCGGTGACGAAGGAGGTTGAGACGCCGATCTTCCGGGCAAGTTGGGCTTGGGTCAAGGCAAGCTTGCGTCTGCGTTCCTTCAGGTTCCTTGCAAAGATGTCCTGCAAATTGTAAGTTCTAGCCATGTTGTACTCCTCGTGGGTAAATCCATTTCTGGGCCACAGCCCAGCTTAGTCTAGCTTTTGTACATGTTCCAATACATAGTAACAATGAAACTGCTCTTCCCGCAAGGTATATCTGCAGTCATTTCATGACTATCAGTGTGTTTTTTGTTCGTAGTGGTCAAACTCCATCGAAAAGGTCCCCCGCCCTTGGGTCGCTGAGCGCAATACCGTCGAATACCCGAAGAGCTGCGCAAGCGGTGCCTGGGCGTTGATCTGCTCACTGGCCGTGCGGCTTTCGATGGAGAGCACGATGCCGCTTCGGCTGGTGAGGCTGCTGATCGCCTCACCGACGTAGAGTGACGGTACGACGACGGTGACCTTCATCACCGGCTCCATGAGGACCGGGGATGCCTGGCGGGCCACCTTGTCGAAGCACATCGCCGCGCACGCCTCGAAGGCGAAGAGGGAGGCGGTGAGCTCATTGTACTGGATGGCGGTGACCTCGACCTCCAGGTCGCAGACCTCGTAGCCGTACTGGATGCCCCCCTTGAAGGAGTTGGTCACCCCCCGCTCGATGGCCTCATAGAAGGAGTCGTCCATTCCCCTCACCTTGGCCGAGCAGAGGTAACGGTTGCCGGCGCCCTGCGCCCTGGGGCGGATGGTCATCGAGAGGCCCGCCTCGTTCTCCTTGCCGGCGAGGAGCTTGCTGAAGGTTTCATCAGCCGATGCCTCACCCGTCACCGACTCGCGGTAGGTGACCTGGGGCTTGCCCACCCGCGCCTGGATCTTCATCTCCTTCGTCAGCCGGGTGACCAGCACGTCGAGGTGCAGTTCCCCCATGCCGCTGATGACCAGCTGTCCGGTCTCCTCGTCATCACGGTAGCTGAAGGTCGGGTCCTCCTGAGCGAGGGTGGCGAGGGCAGAGCGCAGCTTGTCCCCGTCGCTCTGGGTGGACGGCTCGATGGCGATCGAGATGACCGGGTTGGGGAATTTGATCTCCTCGAGGAGGATCTGCGATCCTTCGCTGGCGATGGTGTCGCCGGTCCGCCCCTCCTTGAAGCCGATGATGACGCCGATGTCCCCCGCCTCGAGCTCCCCCACCTCCTCCGGTCGGTTCGCGTGCATGCGGAGGATGCGGTTGACCCGTTCGCGCTTCTTCGCCCTGATGTTGTACATCGTGCTCGCCTTCCGGATCGTCCCGTTGTAGACGCGCACAAAGCTCATGGGACCGGCCTCGCGGTCGACCTGGATCTTGAAGATCAGGGCCAGCGGCGGCTTATCGTGTGAGTAGGAGACCTCCACCGCCTCTCCGCCCTTGACCTTCGAGCCCATGATGGGGGCCGCTTCGCTCGGGCAGGGCAGGTAGTCGATGATTCCGTCGAGCAGGGTCTGCACCCCCACGTCCTTGAGCGAGGAGCCGACGAAGACCGGAAGCGCCTTGCGCTCGATGGTCGCCCTCTTGAGCACGCGACGGATCAAGGGGGCGGGTATCTCCGCTCCCTCGAAGTACAGTTCGGTGATCTCATCGCTGAAGGAGGAGACGCTGTCGATGAGCCGTTCATGCCACCGGGCCACCTCACCTGCCATGGCGGGTGGGATCTCCGCCTCTGAGACGGTCTTGCCCTGGTCCTCCTTGCTGTAGACGAGGTATTTGTTCTCGATCAGGTCGATGATGCCGGAAAACTCCGCTTCCGTGCCGACGGGGATGAAGAGGGGGATCGGGTTTGCGCCGAGCTTGGTCGCGATCTCCTCCACCGCGTCCCCAAAGTGTGCGCCGAGGCGGTCCATCTTGTTGATGAAGGCGATGCGGGGGACGTGGTAGGTGTCTGCCTGGCGCCACACCGTCTCGGTCTGCGGCTCGACGCCGCCGACGGCGCAGACGACCATGACCGCCCCGTCGAGGACGCGCAGCGAGCGCTCCACCTCGGCGGTGAAGTCGACGTGACCGGGGGTGTCGATGATGTTGATCTGATGATCCTTCCAGTAGCAGGTGGTGGCGGCGCTGGCGATGGTGATGCCACGGTCCTGCTCCTGCTCGAGGAAGTCCATCGTGGATTCGCCGTCATCGACCTCGCCGATGCGGTAGTTGACCCCGCTGTAGAAGAGGATCCGTTCGGTCGTGGTGGTCTTGCCGGCATCGATATGGGCCATGATGCCGATGTTTCGTGTCATTTTCTCGTTCATATCAACAATCCTTCGTCGGTCGGGGCAAGCGTACCATACCGGACTTCGAATTTCAACGAGCGGGGCGCATGAGGAGAATCCTCAGCGCGTTGAGCACCGCGACGATGGTGACGCCGGTATCGGCGATGACGGCGACCCACATCGAGGCATAGCCGAGCGCTCCGAAGAGGAGGGCGAGGGCCTTGACGACGAGGGCGAAGGTGATGTTTTGACGCACGATTTTCCCGGTCTTGCGGGCCACCTCGACCAGCGTCGCGACGCGGGTGAGGTCCTCGCTGAGGATCACGACATCGGCGCTCTCGATGGCGAGGTCGCTCGCCCCGCTGCCCACCGAGATGCCGACCTTGGCCACGGCCAGGCTCGGTGCGTCGTTGATGCCGTCGCCGACGAAGGCGAGGTTGGGGTACTGCTGGGAGAGGCGCAGCACCTCCTCCTGCTTCTCGTGGGGCAAGAGCGAGGCATGCACCTCGTCGATGCCCACTGCAGAGGCGACGCGCCTCGCGTTCTGTTCATTGTCCCCGCTGATCATCACCAGGTGGCGCACCCCCTGCTCCTTCAGGGTCGCGAGCACCTCCTTCGCCTCGCCCTTCGCCTCATCGAGGAGGGTGAATGCGGCAGCGTGCACGCCGTCGACGGCCAAGAGGATCGTCCCCCCGGCCCCCAGGGTGGGGGAGATGGCGATGTCGAGCTCTGCAAAGAGCGCCGCGTTGCCCGCCGCGATGCGCTTCCCGTCGACCGTGCCGACCATTCCCTTGCCGGCGATCTCGGTGACGTCACTGGCTGCAAGGCTCGTGTGAATCGAAGCGAACGCCTCGGAGAGGGGGTGGCGGCTCATCTGCTCAAGCGAAGCGGCCAGCGCGGTGAGGGTGGCCTCGTCGTACGGTGATGATGGATCGACGGCGGTGCTGTCGATGACGAAGCGGCCGCTGGTCAACGTCCCGGTCTTGTCGAAGACCACTGCGTCAAGCGATCGCAACGTCTCCAGGGAGTTGCCCCCCTTGACGATGACGCCGCTCTTGGCGCTCTTGCCGATGCCGGCGAAGTAGGAGAGCGGTACGCTGATGACCAACGCACAGGGGCAGGAGACGACGAGGAAGACCAGGGCTCGGTAGATCCAGGTCTGCCAGGCGCCGGTGATGAGGCTCGGGATGATGGCCAGGGCGAGGGCGAGGGCGACGACCGCGGGGGTATAGTAGCGGGCGAAGGTGGTGATGAAGCGCTCGCTCTCCGCCTTCTTGGCCGAGGACTCCTCAACCAAATGGAGAATCTTCGTCGCCGTCGAGTCCTCGAACGCCCGGGTGGTGCGGATGTCCAGGGTGGAGGAGAGGTTCAGCGATGAGCTGAGCACCTCATCTCCGGGGCCCTTGTACTGTGGCAGCGATTCGCCGGTGAGGCTCTGCATGTCGAGTTCGCCGACGCCGCGCTCGATGATCCCATCCAAGGGGACCTTCTCGCCGGCCAAGACGCGGATGAGAGAGCCGACGGGGACCTGCTCGCTCTTGACCAGGGTCACCGCATCACCGTCGACCAGACGCGTCTCCTCGACCTTCAAGGCGAGGGCGGCGAGCACCGAACGGCGGCTTTGGATGACGGCGCTCTGCTGGAAGTACTCGCCGATGAGGTAGAAGAGCATCACCGCGGCGGCTTCGCCGCGCTCCCCGATGAAGAGGGCGCCCACGGTGGCGACGGTCATCAAGAAGTACTCGTCGAAGATCTTGCCCCCCAGGATGTTGCGCGCCGCTTTGTAGATGACGTCCCAGCCGGCGATGAGGTAACTGGCCAAATAGAGGAAGGGAATGTCGAGCGCCATCGCCAGGGCGAAGGAGAGCAGGGAGGCGATGATCCGGTAGAGGCGCGCCTGGAGGAAGGGGGAGCGCTCGACCACCTTCTTTTGAGCTGAGACGGTCAGCGTCGGCTCTGTTTTCTTGGCCGCGTCGATCAAGGCATCGAAAAAATGGTCCCCTTGGGCCTCTTGGCTCTTGATGCGGATCGTCTGATCTGCCCAGTCGACCTGGGCCGATGCGACGCCGGCGCCCTTGGCGAGGATCTCCTCAACCTCCAGGGCACAGGCGGCGCAGTCCAGGCCGGAGAAGGAGTAGACGCGCTCACTCTCTCCATCGCGTATGGGGAGGAGCGTCACCGTCGGCTCGGCTCTTTTGGCTGTGTGTTCGACCTCGAGCCAGAAGGAATCACTTTCATCTCTCTTGCTCTCGACCGTCAGTTTCTTGGAGAGGTAGTTCATCGATGCGGAGGCGACCCCGTCATGCAGGGAGAGCACCTGTTCCAGTTCGTTGGCGCAGGATGCGCAGTCAAGGTTCTCTACCGTCCAGCTTCGGGTCTTGGTCATGTCGGTCTCCTATACATCATCATATGATGATGTATTCATATAATAGAAAGGAGGGTTCGTTTTGTCAAGCGATTATGGGATGGACATTACTGGTGTGGTCGATAGATGGACGCCGGCCCACTGATGAAGTAGCTGACGGCGCAGACGAAGAAGAGCAGGGAGGGATTGCTGAAGCCGTAGAGCTCGAGGCCGAGGGCGAAGCAGGCCAGCGGGAGTTTGGTCGCCCCACTGAGCATCCCCATGGCCCCCATCATCGAAAGCGTCGCCGCCGGACTTCCCAAGAGAGAGGCCAGCAGCGCCCCGGAGGTCGAGCCGATGACGAGGACCGGCACCACCTCACCGCCGATGAAGCCGCTGGCGATGGTGAGGATCGTCAAGACGAACTTGAAGAGTGGGGCGAGCGGGTGGGCCGAGCCGAGTCCCGCCTCCTTGATGAGGTGGGTGGAGAGGCCGTTGAACTCAAAGGATCCGACTGCCAGATAGATGGCCAGTGATGCGCCGAGGAGGAGCGTCGAGGTGAAGAGGGTACGCAGGTATACGTTGTCTGTGAGGCGGGCGGTGAGGTGCCGCACTTGGTAAATGAGGGTGCAGAAGAGGCGCGAGAGGAGGCCGAAGAGGATTGCGACGAGGAGGAGGATCAGGAGGGTGTGGGCGGTGAAGGGGAGCGTTTCGGGAGCAACCGTCTCGATGATGGGGATATGCATCGCCTGTGAGAGCATGGTGGCGCTGTAGGCAGCGACGAGGGCGGGGAAGAAGGCGTCGATGCGGTTGACGCGGGGGTTGGAGAATTGGAGACCGAAGAGCACGCCGGCCACCGGGGCGTTGAAGAGGGCGGCGAAGCCGGCCGCCGCACCGCTGATGAGGTAGACGCCCTGGTGATGGAGCGGGAAGGTGCGATGGCGCAGGCGGCTCTCCGCCTCCCCGATGTAGGAGGCCAGCGAGCTCCCGACCTGGACACCGACCCCCTCCTTGCCGCCGGAGGCCCCGACCAGGTGGGTGATGAAGGTGGTGACCAACAGCAGCGGGGCGAGGCGGGTGGAGATGGGCCGCTCCTGGCTGGCGACATCGGTGGTGAAGGAGACAGCGCCCGATCCGTCCATCTCCGCCTCACTCTTGGAGATGAGGCTCATGATGCGCAGGCTTCCCTGCTGCAGGTGGGGGCCGAGGACGGAGAAGAGGTAAGTGGTGGCGACCGCCCCGAAGGGGATGAGGAGGATGATCCAGGGGTGTGTGTGGCGGATCCGGCTCGCAAAGGCGATCATCGCCGCGAGCAGTGTGATCGCCGGGGCGGTGACGAGGGCGACCAGCAACGCCCTGATCGTCCAGGCGGCGGTCTTCTTGATGTGCTCTCTCCACGTGTCGGCCATGGGTGAATCATAGGCCAATCGCGCTCTTTTGGGAATATCTTTTACGAAAAACACGTTCAAGCTTTTCAGCGCATGGTGGCCTTGAACGCCTCGATTTCCTCTATTTCGCGGGTGTCCGACCGCTTGAT
>LVBF01000158.1 GCA_001604325.1 Spirochaetales bacterium Spiro_04 | reverse complement strand
ATTCCAGCAGAATCAGGGGAGCAACTCACGCAAAAGATCGGGGCGGTCGCTGGTGATGAAATCCACCCCCATGGCACTGATGCGCCGGATGTCCTTCTCATTGTTGACTGTCCATGCCCCGATGAGGAGGCCGCTGTGGCGAAACTCATCGGAGAGTTTTGCTGAGAGATAGGTGTAGTTTATGGCCACGTACTCGACACCGAGATCGGCGATGGAGGCGGCCACGGCGGCCGGGCCATCCAAACCGATGGTCTCGAGGTACGTGCGGCTCACCAGGGCCCCGAGCCTGAGGGCGGGCTCGATCTCCCGGACTGTGAGCAGGGTGGGGAAATCGAAGCTGATGATGACCGTCCGCTCAATGAGATCATACTCTCTGAGTGCGTTGACCACCGCTTCCTCGATGCCCTCATACCGATGATTGTTCTGGTCGGTTTTGATCTCCACCTGCAGTGCGACCTGCCGCTCTTGGCGGACGATGAGAGCGAGGACCTCCTCGAAGGTGGGGACACGCTGTACCCCATACTCCTCCTCACCGTGCCAGCTCGAGCGGGCATCAAGCTCCTTGATGGCCGCATAGCTCCACTCTCCGACATACCCCTCGCGCTCGGTGGTGCGGAAGAGGGACGGGTCGTGCATCACGATCAAAACGCCATCCTGGCTGAGGTGGACATCGAGTTCGATGGCATCACAGCCCTCGTCGATGCCGCGCTGGAAGGATGCGAGGGTGTTCTCGGGAGCGAGCAGACTGCCGCCGCGATGGGCGACCTTGGTGATGGGGGGCATAATGTGGCTTGTCTCCTTGGTGGTGCACGAGCTGAGGATGCACAGCAGGGGTATGATGAACACAGTGGCCGCAAAAGCGGCCACTGTGTGAATACGACGCAGCTTAGTAGTTGTCATTGTACTCTTTCTTCAGATCGGCGGTCGTTTCCTCCATGACCGTCTTCACGTCACGATTGGCGATGATCAGCTTCTCGACCATCTGCTGCAGGATCGCCGTTCCCTTCGGCAAGCTGATGACGCTCGCCTGCGGGCGGACGTAGTTCAGCTGGTCGATGGCGACCTTCCACTGCGGGTTGGCGTTGTAGTACGCCACCAGCTCCGGATCCTTGCTCGCCGAGTAGCTGTTGGGCATGTAGCCGGTCAGCCGGGCGAGGTATGCCTGGCTCTCGGTGCCGGTGAAGTACTTGAGGAACTCCCAGGCGGCCCACTGCTTCCACGTGTCCCCGGTCTTCGGCATCGCGATGACCGCGCCACCGACGGGAACAAGGTTCTGCTTCTGGCCGGGCAGGAAGGCCGGGATGACCTGGAAGTCAGCCCGTGAGTAGACGTTGCCCATCGAACCGGTCGATCCGAAGACCATGGCGACCTTCTTGTTGAAGAAGTCGTCGTGGCTGTTGGATGGGATGGCCGAGCGATCCTTGAAGACCATGTCCTGCCAGAGCTGTGCGAGCTCGAGTGCCGGGGCGTCGGTCAGGTGGATGCCGAAGTCCTCGTCACTGACCAAGCCTCCGAAGGCGTAGACGGCTCCCTGGAAGTACCAGTGGGCGGTGGTGAGGCCGGTGGTCAGACCGACGGCGCTCTGCTCGAGTTCCCCCTTGGCGTTGATCTTCGTCAGCTTCTTGCCCCACTCGCGCAGTTCATCCCAGGTTTCCGGGGCGCGGCGCGGAAGGCCGGCTGCGGCGAGCATGTCGCCGTTGACGTAAAGCAACGGGGTCGAGCGCATCGCCGGCAGGGCATAGAGCGTGCCGTGGTAGTAGCCATCGGCGAGCAGGCCGGGGATGTAGTCGTCGATGAAGCCCTTCGGCTCATCCTTGACATACTGGCCCAGGTCGACCAACACTCCGTTCTTCGCGAAGATCGGCATGTGCGGGGAGTCGAGCAGCACCACATCGGGCATGTCGCCTGCCGCGACCGCCGCGGTCATCTTCTGCAGGATCTCCGCATAGGCGCCCTGGAACTCCGCCTCGACGATGATGTCGTTGCGAGACGCGTTGAAACGCCTCACCACCTCATCCTGCGACTCTCCGGCTACTCCGGTCAGACTCCGCCAGTAGACGATCTTGATCGGTCCTTCCGGCTTCGCCTCCGACTTTGCCTGGGCAAAGAGGGGGGAGGAGAGGAAGAGAACAGCGAGTAAAAGAATCCATACCAGGTTCCTTTTCTTCATAGCAATACCTCCTTAGTTATCGCGATGCCTCGCATCGCGCACAATCATACAGAAAGGTCAGCCCTTGACCGCACCGGCGGCGATGGCCTCGATGAGTTTTCTCTGGCTGAAGAAGTAGACGATGAGGACCGGGACCAGGACGAAGATCGCCGCGGCCATGAGGTGCTCCGGTCCGATGGCGTACTCGGCGTCACGCACCATGGCCAGGCCAACCGGCAAGGTGCGCATCCGCTGCTTGGTCGTCACGATGAGGGGCCAGAGGTAGTTGTTCCACTTCCCGATGAAGATGTAGAGGACCAGGGTCCCCAACACCGGTTTTGCCAGCGGCAAGGCGATGTAGATGAGCGTCTTGAAGTGCGACAGCCCGTCGATCTCAGCCGCCTCGTAGAGCGAGGATGGCACCGAGAGGAAGTACTGGCGTAGCAGGAAGGTGCCGAAGACGCTCGAGACATACGGGATGACGATGCCCTTGTACGTGTTGATCCACTTCAGCTTGGAGAGGATGACGTAGTTGGGGATGAGGGCGATCTGGGAGGGGATCATCAGGGCGGCGAGCATCACGAGGAAGAAGAGGTCGCGGTACTTGAAGCGGATGCAGGCGAAGGCGTACGCCGAGAGGGCGGCGATGGAGACCTCCAGGAGGACCCCCGTGATGGCGGTGACGAAGCTGTTGATGTAGAAGCGGCCGAAGGGGGCCGTCGCCCACGCCTTGGAGAAGTTGTCCCACTTGATGGTCTTCGGCCACCAGATCGGCGGGAAGGTCGCCACCTCGGCGGGACTCTTCAGGGCGGTGGTGATCATCCAGAAGAAGGGGAGGCCGACGGCCAGGGTGAAGATGATCAGCACCAGGTGGGTGAGGGTGCGCCCGATAATCCAGGACGGTGTTTTCTTTCCGAATATAATGCGTGCCATGACCGCCTCCTAGTAGTGGACCCACCGCTTGGAGAGGCGGTTCTGGATCAGGGTGATCGTCATGATGACGACGAACAACAAGAGGGCGAGGGCGCTGGCGTACCCGGTCTTGAACCAGCGGAAGGCGTTCTCGTAGAGGAAGTGCACCAACACGTTCGAGGTGTTGAGCGGCCCCCCTCCGGTGAGGATCGAGATGATGTCGAAGGACTTCAACGCGCTGATGAAGCCGGTGATGGTCAAGAAGAAGGTCGTCGGGGAGAGGAGGGGGAAGGTGATGTGGATGAACTCCTGCAGCGGGTTCACCCCGTCGACGAGGCCGGCGTCGTAGAGCTCGGGGGGAATGTTCTTGAGCCCGGCGAGGAAGATCACCATGTCGTAGCCGATGCCCACCCAGATCAGGACGATGATGACCGCCGGCAGGGAGTGGGTGGTCGACTCGATCCAGTTGATGGGGGCGATGCCGAAGGGGCGCATGAAGACGCGCAGCAACCCATAGTCCGGTTCAAGGATCCACCGCCACACCATCGCCACCGCGACGCTGGTGGTGAAGGTCGGGCTGAAGATGATGGCCTGGTAGAAGGAACGCCCCTTCAGATCTCGGTTCATCACCAGCGCGAGGCCGAGCGAGATCACCAACTTGAGGACCACGACCCAGACGGAGAGGATCAAGGTATTCTTGGTGACCAACCAGAAGACCGGGTCGGTGAACATCACCCGGTAGTTCTCCAGCCCGATGAAGCGTTTCTTCGGCGCGATCATATCCCACTTGAAGAAGCTGAGGAAGAGGCTGTAGAAGATCGGCCAGAAGACGAAGACCGTCAAGAGGAGGAAGTTGGGGAAGGTGAAGAGCGCGAAGGTGAGGGCATCACGCTTCGCGCGTCTCGTCATTGGATTCCGGTGTACTGTGGAGTTGTTCTTATCGGCTTTCACGCGTTTTGGTGACACTATCAATATCCCTCCCTGTGCGGGAACATCGGTACAAGAGTCGATGAAGCGTTTAAATTATAGCCGATACTATGCACAAATCAAAAGGAAATTCCGCCTTTTGTTTCAATTTGTCTTAATATTCCTGACAATATCCCAACATTTGACAGCTAACCATAGAGGGATTAAGAAAAT
>LVBF01000157.1 GCA_001604325.1 Spirochaetales bacterium Spiro_04 | reverse complement strand
CGGGCGATCTGGAAGTACTTGTCCATGCCGCCGACCATGAGGATCTGCTTGAAGAGCTGCGGACTCTGTGGCAACGCATAGAATTTGCCGGGGTAGAGACGGCTCGGCACCAAGAAGTCGCGCGCCCCTTCAGGGGTGCTCTTGATCATGGTCGGGGTCTCGATCTCCCAGAANNGAGGATGAAGTCGTGGCGCAGCTTCAAGCGCTGCTGCATCCCCTGGCTGCGCAGGTCGAGGTAGCGGTACTTGAGCCTGAGGTCCTCCTTGGTCTTCGTCCCGTCGTCGATCTGGAAGGGGAGCGGGGGACAGGTAGAGAGGATTTCGATGCGCTCGGCCTTGACCTCGATCTCACCGGTGGCCATTTCGGGGTTTATCATGGAATCGGGGCGACAGCGAACGACGCCGGTGACCGCGATGCAGAATTCGAGCCTCAGGGAGGTGGCGACCGCCTCCAGCTCTTGAGGTGCATCGTCGTCGACCACCACCTGGGTAATGCCGTAGCGGTCACGGAGGTTGATGAAGTGTACCGATCCGTGGTTGCGGTTTCGATGAACCCATCCATTGAGGANNCCACAGGTTGTGGTGCGTTGGCTAAACAGTTCTTCACTCATAATCCTTATCGATGCAGTTGCAAAGTATGGTCATACTACTCCAAGGGGTATGAAATGGCAATTGCTCCAAAAGATGTTTTACCCTTCTGCCAAGCGCCGATGCTGCCGATACACCCCTTCTAGGATGGGGTGGGAGACCTCAGTCGGGAAGTCGGCAGACAGGGCAGAGCTGACGCGTTCCAAGGCGCGTGGAACCTTGTCGGCCAGAGTGGAAATGATCGATTCTGCCGAAGAGCCAAGGCCGAGGCGCCTGCCGGCCTCGATGAGGTGGCGAGGGACGATGCGGTTCCATTTGTAGTGCTTATCCTCGGTGGTGAAACTCATCGCCATCGTCAGCTTCTGCGGTGCGATCTGTGAGCTCCCCTTGCCGAGGAAGGGGTAGGCGCTGATGACATCGTAGAGCGGGGTGAGGCGGAAGNNGCGTGCCCATCGGGCGCTGCGAGCAGGTAGAAGAGGATCTGGCTGCGGTAGAAGTGCTCACGATCTTCGGCGGCATTGGAAGAGCCGAGCAAGATGTTCATGATGGTGGCCATCGTCGGCCCTCCATCGCTCTCATACTTGCGAGCCGGTGAAGTGCCGGTCGCTTGGCAGAAGTCCTCCTGGGGGAGGCGAAGGATATGGGAGCGGTCGGGCGCATAACGCCGATCAAAGCGCTCGACGATGAGGACACGCTGATCCTCGAAGCGATGGAGCGTCGAATGCGCTGTGCGAAGACCCAATTCCTTCGCGATGAGGGAGCAGAGCCACTCATTCTCAATGGAGGTGTCGAGGTTGACACCAAACGGTCCAAACGTTCCCATCGGCAGTTTGATGATATGGGTTGATGGGGTTGCGCCTATTGGGATGTGCCACTCACCGTCGNNCTGTCTTCTCTTGCGCTCCTGCAAGAGAAAGACGAAAATCCTCGTCATCGCGTGTGTTCGAAGAGCCTGGATTAATCACTGATCTGAGGATTGTTGCCACTGCAGACTCATCCAAAGGTTTTCCCTCAATACGTGCAGGAGCAGGTTGTTCGTCTGAAGGCAGGAGTTGGATTGCCCCGACGCAGTCTCGGCCGACCTGTGAGAGCAGGTCGAATGGTGCGTCAGAGCGAAGGCGATAGCGGCTCTTGATGCGCCCCCTGATGCTCTCTGAATCTGGGAGCAGATTGTCGAAGAACGAGCGTACCGGCTCGCCCCGATAGGGATCGTTTGCACCCGTCAATGGCAGGGAGAGGGAGATTGGACGACTCTGGGGCGAGGAAAACCACGCCTCATCGTAGGAGAAGAAGTTCTCTGATGATAAAGAGACCGACCAGGTTCCTACCCGTATTCCATTCTGCCATACAGAGAGTGAACGCATGTTCATCGCTTACCACGCTCCTTGATGCTCGTCAGGACGAGGTTTGGGCTGGAGGATCAACTCCAAGTCCAAGGCTGAGACGAGCTTGAGCAGGCTGATGATCGAGACGGTCTCAATGTTGTTCTCCAGCGCGCTGATCGTCTTCGGCAGGAGGCCGACTGACGAACCAGCCTGCTCTTGCGTCAACCCTTTGCCCTTGCGTAGGGCGCGCAAGGTGGTGGAGAGGAGGAGTGGATTGCTGACGTTGTGTTGCAATGAGTGTCTCCTAATTCGTGATACAAAAGATTTGATACCGTATATAATAATACCCGATACGGTAAAAGTCAATAATATACCGTAATGGGGATAATTCATNNGTAAAATCTGTTACGTATGCTCCTCCACGGTGAAGTCCTGCGGATTGAAGGCGTCGCTTCCGAGCCAGAGGTCGATCTTGATGCCGCTTTCGCTGTTGGAGACGGTTGCGTGCTTGACCTGCCAGCCGATGAGCTTCAGCCGGGCATCGATGTTCAGCGTGCTGCCGGCCATCGCTCCGTAGTAGTCGGCCAGTTCTGGGCGCACCTTCTTCGGGTTGAGCGCCTCGGTGATCCGNNGAAGAAGGTGATGTGTGCTCCATCCTCCTCTTGGTGGAGGCTTATGACGAGGCGCAGCGGGTTGCTCTCCAAGAGGAAGCCCGTCATCTCCCCGATGAGTCGGCTCAGGAATTTCTTGCGTTTCATCAGTCGAAATCCTCCCGTGCGCTGTTGGTCTTGTACCACTGTAGGATAGCAACAAAAAGGGCTGCTGTCAGGCCACCGGCAAAGCCGTTGTTGTAGAGGTCGAGCCCTCCATGCCAGAGGGCGGTGGCCTCTACCATGACCAGATGCACCGCTCCTGCTGCGATGCCGGCTAGGACGCCGAACTGACCGGCGATCGGGGCGAGGGTCG
>LVBF01000156.1 GCA_001604325.1 Spirochaetales bacterium Spiro_04 | reverse complement strand
CCTGGCTCTGGCCTCCGCCCCCGCCTTGATGGCCTTGAGGTACGCGGGCCAGTTGCGCTGGTCGACACAGCCGAGCGCGCTGCCGATGCCCACCGCATCACTGCCCGCCTCGATCATCTCTGCGGCTTCTTCTGCGGTGAAGACCCCGCCCATGCCGATGAGCGGCACATCGGGACCGACCGCCTCCCGGATGGCCTTGATGGCCTGCAGCGCCTCACGGTAGACGGCGCGGCCACTGAGCCCGCCCTTGCCGCCGAGGTTGTTCTGGAGGATTGGGGTTCCACTGACCGGGTCGATGTGGACGATGGGGCCCACCGTATTGATGGCGACCAAGCCATCGGCGCCCGCCTCGACCGCCCTGCGGGCGATGAGGCCGATATCCTCGACGTTGGGCGTCAGCTTGATGAAGAGCGGGGCCTTACACTCCCGCGTCGCCTCCTTGATCGCCTGCACATAGGAGGCGGCGATAGTGGGGTCGCAGCCGATGGCCGCCCCGTAGCCGGAGGAGACGTGGGGACAGGAGAAGTTCAGCTCCACCAGGTCGGCCACCTCGTCGAAGGCCTTCACCAGCGTGATGAAGTCCTCGATGGTGTTGGCCGAGAGGGAGACGTTGAGCAACGAGCGGAAGGAGTGCGTCGCCCTCAGGCGCTGCAGTTCAGAGAGCGCCTGCTCCATGCCGGGGTTCCGCAGCCCCACCGAGTTGCCGAAGACCCCCGTCTCCGTCTCGCAGATCACCGGTTCCCGGTTGCCGGGGTTCACCGTCACCTGAAAGCTCTTGGTGGTGATGATCGAGACGGCGGGGACCTCTCGGTCGAAGAATTTGATCAATGCCGGCTTGGTGCTGGCTACCCCACTCACCGTGGAGAGGAGGAGTTCCTGAGATGGATCGAGGTGGCGGCCACTCAGGAGGCGGAGAACATCACTCACAGCGCGGCCTCCTCGATGAGGGAGGCGAGGGTGCGCTGGCAGAGCTCTCGCCAATTGGTGGGGGCGGGGCCCTTCTTCCACGGATGGGTCAGGGCGCTGGAACTGTTGATCCTCACCAACTCCAACGGGTAGCCGATGCTGCTCAGGATGGCGATGACCTCGCTCGCCGAACCGCCCTGGCTGCCGACTCCCGGGATGAGGAGGGGGACGCGCTCATCGCGGTAGAATTCTGCGATCACCCTCAGCTCGCCCAGGTTCGTCGCACCCACCACCGCCCCGACCCTGCCGCGCTTCTCGTTGTAGGAGGCGATCTGTCGGGCAACCTCCAGGTAGAGGGGGTGCTGTGTCTCGAGGAGCAGGTTCTGCAGGTCCTTGCCCCCGGGGTTGCTCGTCCGGTTGAGGATGTAGACCCCCTGCGTCCCGAAGTCGATGAACGGGAGCACCGAATCACTGCCCATATAGGGGGCGACGGTCACCGCATCGGCTTGCCAGGAGACGAACGCCTCACGGGCATAGTTATGGCTGCTGGTGGCGATGTCCCCCCGCTTGCTGTCCAGGATCACGGGGGTATGGGGAAAGTGCTCCCCCACCATCGCAAGGACCGCAGCCAGTGCACGGCTGCCGCCAAAATCCCCTGAACGCGGGCGATCCTCAGCCTGCCAGTAGCCGAGGTTGGGCTTGAAGGCGGCCACGCTCAGAGCCTCTCGCTTCATCATGGCAAAGAGGGCGGAAAAACTCTCGGTCGCGCTCTGGTAGAAATCATCACCCTGGATGGGGAGGGCCTGGGCAATGGGATCGAGGCCCATGCAGACGATATTGCCCGCCTGCTCTGCACTTCGAATCAAGTGGTCACCGTACTCCATCACCGCCCCTCCTCTTTGGCAAAGCCGTGCCGCTCTCCCCACCCGAAGGGGTCCTCCTGCCACGCAGCCAACGCAGATGCAGCTTCACCGTCGATGTATCCGCTCTCAAGCGCGGTCTTGACCATCACGTTGTACGTGAGGATCGTATGGAAGGTGCAGGCGGGATCGAGCGCCGCGAAGGCCTCAACCGCCTTGTCCATGCCGTAGGTGAAGATGGCCAGCGTATAGGGACAGACACCCCCCGCTTGGACGATCGCCTCCACCGCCTTGACCGAAGAGCCCCCGGTGGAGATCAGGTCCTCGATGAGCAGGACCGATGCCCCCAGGTAGGAGCCACTCAGTCCCAACCCCTCGATCTGCTGTCCCAGGCCATGCCCCTTGGAAGCGCTGCGCACATAGGAGAGGGGCTTGCCCAGCCGATCGGCGAGCGTGGTGGCGTGCGGGATTCCGGCGGTGGCGGTGCCGGCGATGTTCTGCGGGTCGAACTTGAGCACCTGCAACATCTCGGCGAAGGCCTCAGCGATGAGGGCACGGCTTGTCGCATTCGCCAAGAGGCGGCGGTTGTCGTTGTAGATCGGCATCCGGTAGCCGCTCACCCAGGTGAATGGGTCGTCGACCGAAAGACGGATGGCTCCCAGCTCAAAGGCTGCCTGGGCCACTTTCGGCCCCCAGTGGTTGGTGATGCGTGTCAGTGTATCCATGATTTCTCCAGTCTACCCTATTTGTTGTGGCTCTTCCATATTTGCTTGAAGGTGTGCTCCGTCTCACAGTAGGCGCAGACGAAGTGATTGTCATGGCACCTCAAGAAGAGCGCCGGCACCCCTTCGTTCTGATCGGGGTGGGAGATGCACGCCTCATTGGTACAGGCAAGATCCTCGAAGTTGTAGATCCTCGGCGGCAGCGAGAGGCGGTACTTGTGGGCCACCGCCCCATCCTTGATGAGGTTCAGCGTACACCCCGGCGCTACGGCGGCGAGCCGCTTGATGTGCTTGCGGCTGAGCTCAATCTCGCCGGGGCGGAAGATGATGCCCTTGAAGCGCTCCCGCTCCTTGCCTCCGGTGGAGACCCACTCCCCTCCCTTGGATTCGTCGAGGCCGAGCACACTGCTGATGAGGCGCATATGGTCGCGGATCGCGCTCGGCTCCTCGCCGCGCAGGATATGGTCGATGACCAAGCCGTTGTGGATCGGCTGCACCCCCTCGCTGACGACCTTCTCCTTCATCGGGCGATCGGAGAGGTCCACCTCATGGATGTACTCCTCCCTCACCATGCTCTTCACCGGTTCGGTGGGGACAAACTCCTCGCCGATCTTGCCGGCGATCATGGCCAGGAGGACGATGCGTACGTACATGCCGTTGATGGACTGCCGCTCCCAGGCGTTGAGGGACGTGGAATCGAGGAAGGTCGGGATAGTCGGATGCTGCTTGTGGCGAGGCAGCGGGTGGTAGAACTTCGTCCCTTCGGCGATGCTCGCCAGCATGTCCCGACGGAAGGTGATCGAGCGCCTCAGCTCCGCTTCGCGCTTGAGGATGCGCTCACCCATCCGCTCCAGTTGCGGGCGGGTGAAGTACCACTTCTTGGCCACGTCGTCCTGGGCCAGATAGGCGTCGATCGAGTCGAAGGTGCGGATTTCAAAGCCGTTGTCCACCATCTTCTGCAGGTAGTGATCCGGCAGGGCCAGCTCGTTCGGGGCGACCAAGTCGATCTTGACCCGGTTGAAGATCGTCAATCCATCGGCCTTGGAGTGGATGGTCCGTCCATGGAAGAGGTCGCCCACCAGGGCGAGGTGGAGGGAGTCGCAGCGGTAGTCGTTGTCCTCAAGGAAGGTGAACTCATCGAGGAGCTCCTGGGTGGGGTGTTCGTGCCTCCCATCCCCAGCGTTGATGAAGGCCGGCTTGCGCCAGAGCTTGTTGCGTGCCGCATAGGCGGTGCAGCTCTCCTCCAGCCACCGGCAGACCCCCTCGAGTTTGCTGCGCACGATGAAGATTGTGTTGGCGTACCCACTCAGGGTGAAGAAGGTATCGCTGTAGCTCTCGCCCTTGTTGAAGGAGGAACTCTCACTGGACAGATCGCTGACCTTGACGTGGTGAAAGTTCGCCGCGTTGCGAAAGGATTCCTTTGTCCGAGTGGAATCCTCGAGGAAGACCTCGTAGACCCCGAAGTCTCGGTCGTCGATCCGAAAGCGGCTGAGCACCTCCTCATCCTGGGCCTCCATCGCTGCTTTCAGAATCCTCGCTTGTTCGAAGAGATAGCGGCGCTCCTCTTTGGAGAAGTCCTCTATGACACACAGAGACCGCCCGGTGAACACATTCTTGTTCTTCATCATTGCTCCTATTCCTAAAAAAAAGCCGGCCTTACGACCGACTTTTTTCAACTACCAAGGGAAACGGGAAATCCCGTTCGGATTCAGATACACAGCCTGTCATCGTCCTCTTCACGTTCTCCCTCCAAATTTCTTGGCCAAGGATAGCAGAGCAAGAGCGTCCTGTCTAGCTATTGCCCT
>LVBF01000016.1 GCA_001604325.1 Spirochaetales bacterium Spiro_04 | reverse complement strand
GTACCAAGTCATGGCCAAGCGTACATTCGAGAAGAGCCTCGCCGCTTCGATCGAGGAGATCTACGATCACTTTCCTGAGGCCACCGCCCCATTTTTGCGCTCGATTCGGGTGCCGATTTATCCCTTTCTCAAGCAAAGTGATGTAGAATTGCTCTTAAAGGTCATCACACACCTTCCGTAGGAGATTGGTACATGGACACAGAGAAGATCACTCACGTCCTGATCGTCGCGAACTGGAGAAAGAAAGAGAGCCACGAGATGAGCGAGACCATCGCCCGCTACCTTGGTGAGCGTGGGATCAGAAGCACGGTCTTCAAGACGATGACGGCGAACGAGAAGATCCACATCGAGGAGGGGACCGGCCTGGTGATCTGCCTCGGTGGCGATGGCACGGTCCTGTACTGCGCCCGCTACCTCCATAGCTACGGCATCCCGATCCTGGCCGTCAATCTGGGGACCTTCGGCTTCGTCACCGAGATCTCCGTCGATGAGTGGCAGGAGGCCATCGATCTCTTCCTGGAGGGAAAGCATGCCATCAGCCGTCGCCTGATGATCCGCACCACGGTGATCCGCGACAATACGCGCGTCTACAGCGCCCATGCGCTCAATGAGATGGTCGTCGCCTCCAGCGGCATCAGCAAGCTCATCAATATGGCGCTGAAGGTCGACGACAAGGAGGCCGGCTTCTTCCGCTCCGATGGAATCATCATCGCGACCCCCACCGGATCGACCGGCTACAGCCTCGCGGCCGGTGGCCCGATCCTTGACGTGGGCCTCTCCTGCCTGGTCATCACCCCGATCTGTCCCTTCACCCTCTCCAACCGTCCGCTGGTGGTCAACGGGGAGTCGCGGATCTCCATCACCATCGCCCCCGGTCAGCGCACCGGCCTGATGCTCTCGCTCGACGGGCAGCAGAACTTCGCCCTCGCCGAGGGGGACATCATCGAGGTGGAGCGGTCGCAGAGCCGAGCCCTGCTCGTCGTCAGCCAACGGCGCAATTTCATCGAGGTGCTGAGAGACAAGCTCAACTGGTCGGGAGGCATGCATGCTTGAGCGCCTGGAGATCCACAACTATGCCCTCATCGAGGACTCGCTGCTGGAGTTCGACGAGCACTTCACCGTCATCAGCGGGGAGACCGGGGCGGGCAAGTCCATCATCCTCGGCGCCCTGTCGCTCCTCTTGGGATCGAAGGCCGATGTCCAGGCCATCCGCAGTGGAAGCGAAAGCGCCACGGTGACCGCCACCTTCTACCTCCCCCAAGGCCCGGGAGAGGCGCTCTCTGCGTTTCTCGACCGTGAGGATTTGACCCTTGGGGAGGATACGGCGATCATCCGGCGCACCATCCGGAGAACCGGGCGTTCGGTCACCACGATTTGTGGGGCGACGGCAACGCTCTCCGATCTCACCGCCGTCTCCTGTGAGCTCTTCGACATCAGCGCCCAGCGCGACCACCAGAGCCTGCTCTCACCGCAGCGTCAGCTGCGGGTCCTTGACGCATGGGCCGCATGCGACGACCGCCTGGGTGAATACCGTGCCCGCTATGAGGAGCATCAGCGCTTGGTGGGCCAGCACAAGGCGATGCAGGCCTCCCTTGCGAATGCGAGGAGGGAGGCCGACTACCTGCGCTTCGCCGTCGATGAGATCGCCCAGGTCGACCCAAAGCCCGGCGAGGATGAGGAGATCGCCCAACAGGTGAAGATCATCGCTTCGGCCGAACAGCTCTACGAGCAACTCCACCTTGCGACCCACCATCTGCATGAGGGGACGGGGGCGGTCCCGCTCTTGCGCCAAGCCCAGGGGGAGGTGGCTGAGGCTGCCCACATCGACGGTTCGCTCACGCCCCTCGTCCAGCGCTTGGAAGGCGCCTTCCTCGAGGTGCAGGACATCTATGAGAGCCTGCGCGACTACCTCGGCTCCATCAGCTTCAGCCCCGATGAACTGGACGCCCTCCAAGGGCGGCTCGCCCTGCTGCAACGGCTGAAGAAGAAGCATGGGCCGACCCTGGAAGCGACCCTTGCCTTCTTTGCGGAGAGCCAGGCCCGGCTCTCCCTCGGCGAGGAGGGGGAGGCGGCCCTGGAAGCGCTTGAAAAGCAGATCGAGGAGGCGCGCCTTCAGATGATGGAGAGCGCCCGGAGCCTGAGCGACGTCCGCCGTGAAGCGGCGCTGCGCCTCTCTATGACGGTGGAGTCGAAGTTGCGGCGCCTGGGCATGCAACAGGCACGCTTCTTCATCGAGTTCGAGACGACCGCCCCCACCACGGTGGGAATCGATTCGGTCGAGTACCTGATCTGCGCGAACCCCGGCATGGAGCTGCTGCCCATCCGCTCGGTGGCCAGTGGGGGTGAACTGAGCCGGATCATGCTCGCCGTCAAGACGAGCCTGGCCGAGAGCGACGCCATCCCCACCTTGATCTTCGATGAGGTGGATGCCGGCATCGGGGGGACGGTCGCCATCGCGGTGGCCGAGGAGCTCTCCCTGCTGAGCCGCAGCCACCAGGTGGTGGTCATCACCCACCTCGCCTCGATCGCCAGCAAGGCGGACCTCCATCTCGTCGTCCACAAGGAGGTGGCCGACTCGATGAGCTGGTCCCTCATCTCGAAGGTGGAGGGGGACGCGAGGCGTCGGGAGATCGCGCGGATGCTCAGCGGGGATGAGACGAGCCAAGAGAGTCTGTCTCATGCCTCGAAGCTGTTGGAGAGAGGGCTTTGATGTGGAGTACTATCGAATGGACGGGGGCTTTGCCTACGGAGAGAGAGACGAGAGTCCACTCGCCACGGTGGAGGTGAGCACCACCGACAGCGGCGCCCTGCTCATCTCGCATACCGAAGTCGATCCATCGATCCGCGGCCAAGGCATCGCCCGAGCCTTGGTGATGCTCGTCGTCGAGCGGGCCTTGCGCGAGGGGAGGACGATCGTCCCCCGCTGTCCCTACGCCGCCTCGTTGCTCAGCGCAGATCGTGAGCTCAGCTCACTCATCAGTCGGTCGTGAGGGAGAAGTTCAGCGCACCGGCGAGCGCGTCCAGCTGCGTGGGGTCGCCATCCCACGTTTTGGCCGCGGTGAGGTAGGGGTAGACCTCCTCCTGCAGCCCCCTGAGCTCCGGCTCGATGGCGTGGGAGCGTACCATGGCGAGGAAATCCAAGATGAAGGAGAGGCTCTTCTCCCTCAGTCCCTCGCGTGCGATGAGGGTGGCGACATGGTGGATCTGGCGGTCGAAGATCGTGGCCAACATTTCGCGTTCCGGTTGCTTGGCGTAGGAGAGGAAGAAGTTCACCAACGTCTCATACTCCCCCTGCAGCTCCTTCCAGTGTTCGCTGGTGCCGTTGGAGAAGAGGGTGGTGAAGGCGGCGAGGGTCGCGCCGACGAGCTCCTGGTGGAGCGACCCCATCGGCAGGTAGGGGACGCTGCGTGTCAGGCTACTGTAGTTGCGGATCGTCTTTCCCAGTTTCCGTACCCCTTCACGATCGAGGCCACAGAAGCCCCGTTCGATCGAGGAGAGCAGGTCGTCGCGCATCCTGAGCGGGATATCGTCCATGTCCAAGGTGTAGCGCTGTGCAT
The DNA here is from genome assembly GCA_001604325.1 of Spirochaetales bacterium Spiro_04. Classification (GTDB taxonomy): domain Bacteria; phylum Spirochaetota; class Spirochaetia; order Sphaerochaetales; family Sphaerochaetaceae; genus Sphaerochaeta. The sequence goes on along the minus strand of LVBF01000016.1, from coordinate 38,290 downwards.
CACCCGACTCATCGTCCCTGATGGTGAGATGGTACGTGGTGCCCAAGAGGCGGGTGTACTGCTCGGTCACCGTACTCAGATGGCGAGACAGAGAATCGGTGTTCTCGATGAGCAGGCGGTCACCCGCAGGGTCTGTATCATAGGAGATGAGGCGAAAGATTCCATACCGCTCATTCTGTGCAGCGCCATCGAGCATGCGGTGGCGCAGGGCGAAGAAGAGCGAAGCCTCCGCGATGCCGGAGAGCTGGCCCAGCTCTTCGGTCGCGATGCTCTCGCCGGTGCCGTCCTGTTTGCGGTTGGCCTTCGCCTTGGAGAGGGTGGAGAGGAAGTTCATCATCAGCTCCTCGTCGGCGAACGGGAGGCAGTAGGAGAGGGCCATCAGCGCATAGGCGATGTTCTGTCTCGGCTCGAGCCCGGCGATGTCGTTGAAGAACCAGCCACAGCTGGTGAAGGCGTAGTGCTTGTACTTCTGGGCGAGGAGCAGGCTCGCCAGGGTCGCTTGCTCTTTGGGTGAGTCGGTGTAGGCGCTGACGAACTGCCGCATCGGGATCAGCTTGCTGGCCACCGGTGAGAAGCTGTTGAGCAGGGCGCGGGTATCGAAATCTTCTCCCAGGATCGCCTTGACCTCTGTTTCGTAGAGACGGTCGACCTCTCCTCCCAGCTCTTGGAGGGCGGTGCGCAGTGGCGTCCTCCACTTCTGGTTCCAGCTCTCATCCCCGCCGGTATGGCACCCACAATCCTTGTACCAGCGGCTCACTCCGTGGAAGCACGACCAACTGGTGCCCAGAGCGTCCTCTCCGTCGTGCAGGATGGCCCGTTCAGTGGCCGGGTTGTCGGCCAGGTAGGAGGCGTAGTTGGTGAAGAAGAAGTCGTTGCGCTCGCCGACCTTCCGGGTCAGGGCGGCGAGGGCCATGTCGCCATACGGCTCGTGGTGGCCGTAGATCTCCCCGTCGGTGGCGGTGTGGATCATGGCGGGCTTCTCCGTGCCCTTGATGGCCAAGAGACGCTCGTAGAGTTGGTCGGCGTCCCTCAGGTAGTGGCCGAAGCTGATGCCCTCGGCCAGCTGGGGGTTGTAGAAGAAGGCGCTGATGGTCCCTCCCTCCTCCCCGCTGATGAGGTAGGCTCGGTCGTACGGTGCGGGCTTGCCGTCGAGGTTGACCAATTTCTTGCCCCCTCGGTCCACGGCCCGGCACTGCCAGGGGGAGAGGATGACGAAGCGCACCCCCTCCTCGGCGAGGAGGTCGATGACCATCCCGTTGATGGCCGTCTCACTGAGCCAGATTCCCTCGGCGTCCCGGCCGAAGCGGCGGTTGAAGTCGTCCAAACCCCAGAGGATCTGGGTGCGGGCGTCCTCCCGGGTGGCCAAGGGGAGAATCGCATGGCTGTAGACCTGGGCGATGGCGTTGCCGTGGCCCAGGCGCCTCATCGAGCTGCGGTCCGCCTCGATGATCATCTCGTAGCTCTCCGGGTCGTTGGCCTGGAGCCAGGTGAGCAGGGTGGGGCCGAAGTTGAAGCTGAGCGCCTCGTAGTTGTTGGAGAGGCTGATGATCGAGCCGTAGGCGTCGAGGTAGCGCGAGTGGCAATTCGCCCGGTAGCAGTCGGCGGTGATCAGTTCGTTCCAATCCCCCCAGGGGTTGGCGGAAAGTTGTTTATTGATGATTCCGGTCCGTGGGTTCTCCCGGGGGGGTTGGTAAAAGTGCCCGTGGAGGATCAACGGCGTCTTTTGATTCTCATTTGCTGTGTCCATATATGGACAGGAGTATATCATCTGTCCAAGAATATGAGAAGGAGGCGTGCATGAGTATCCATATCGTCGCACCACAGGGGAGCATCGCTGAAACAGTCCTGTTGCCGGGAGATCCGCTGAGGGCGGAACACATCGCCACCACCTGCCTCACTGAGGTGGTGCGCTACAACGAGATTCGGGGCATGTGGGGGTTCACCGGCTTCTGGAAGGGGCACCGTGTCTCGGTGCAGGGCACCGGCATGGGCATGCCCTCCTTTTCCATCTACGCCCACGAGCTGATCAAGGACCATGGGGCCCGGCGCCTCGTGCGGATCGGGACCTGCGGAACGATGAGCGAGCGCCTCAAGCTGCGCGATGTGCTCATCGTCCAGGCCACCGATTGCGACAGCGGGATGAACGTGAGCCGCTTCGGCTCCTACCAGTTCGCCCCGACCGCCTCCTTCGACCTGCTCCGGCGCGCCTACGAGAAGGCCATTGAGCTCTCCATCCCGGCCCAGGTGGGGAACGTGTTCACCAGCGATCAGTTCTACGACCTGAAGGGGAAGGAGAAGATGGCCCTCGCCCAGAGCGTGGGTACGATGGCCATCGAGATGGAGAGCTGTGAACTCTATACATTGGCCCGCCTGTATGGGGTGGAGGCGTTGACGCTGTTGACGGTCAGCGACTCGCTGCTCAGTGGAGAAGAGGTCCCGCCAAAAGAGCGGCAGACCACGTTCGACTCCATGGTGCTGCTCGCTCTCTCCACGCTCTTTGCGTAGCGCATTCCTTGCCATTGTTGACTAAGAACGATGATTCTTCTACGATTGCTCGTATGATGATCATACTGGAGTGCGCATGATTCTCATCAATATCGATTCCTTGTCCACGACCGAGCTACAGTACATCGCCCAGCAAGAGGGGGTGAAGAGCTGGAAGGATCTGGACCGTGAGGAGCTCATAGATGCCTTGGAAGAGGCGTTCGGTGAACAGGACGACGAGAATCTGCAGACCATCAAGGGGAAGATCAATCGCAACCGATACTGCAATTCACTGACCAGCTATCGTGGCAACTCCCATCCGGTCAACGGCCTGCCCGGCACCGAGAGCCTGCCGGAGTCCTACCATGACACCTCGATCCACCTCTTGCTCCGTGACCCTCAGTGGGCCTTCGCCTACTGGTCATTCTCCTCCCACCTCTTGGAGGAGATCGTCGATGATGAGGGGGCGCCGCTCGGCAGCTTCTTTTTGCGGGTGAGCCAGACTCCCCTTGGCGGGGGAGAGGAGAGCGCCTACGACATCACCATAGATACGGACGACCAGCAGTGGAACATCAACCTTCCACAGATGGGCGCGTCCTATGCGGTCGACCTCTGCTGGCGTGACAAGCGCGGTGAGGAGCAATCCTTGGCCCGCTCCAACAGCGTCGAGGTCGCCCAACCGTATTGGGTGGGGAAGGCCGGACGGCTGGGCGACGACCTGTCGCTCTTCTGCATCCACTTCTCTTCACTGGTCACCCGCGAGGGGGAGATCATCGACAACGCCATCCTGCGTGAATTGGCCCAGCAGATGAGCGGGGGGGTACTCTGATGAACACAGCGAAGGTCTCCCTCATCCTCAATGCCCATCTGCCCTTTGTCCGTCACCCCGAATACCCCCGCTTCCTCGAGGAGGATTGGCTCTTTGAGTCGATCAGCGAGAGCTATCTGCCGCTCTTGCGGATGTGCAACCGCCTCGCCGAGGACAAGGTCCCGTACGTCTTCACCATCAGCCTCAGCCCGAGCCTCTGCACGATGCTCAAAGACCCGGTGCTCGCCGAACGCTACACCCAATACCTGGAGCGGCATATCGAGCTCGGGGAAAAGGAAGTGAAGCGCTGTGCCGCGGAGCAACCGGAGTTCAGCGAGATGGCCACCTATTACCTGGAGCAGGCCCGCCTCAACTTCCATGACTTCGTCGAACACTACAAATCCAATATCCTCGACGGCTTCAAGGATCTGGAGGAGCGCGGGTACCTCGAGCTGGCCACCACCGCGGCGACCCACGCCTTCTTGCCGCTCTACAAGGAGTACCCCTCGGCGACCAACGCCCAGGTGGAGATCGGGGTCCAGTCGTTTTTGACCACCTTCGGCCACCTCCCCAAGGGGTTCTGGCTCCCGGAGTGCGGCTACTACCCCGGCCTCGAGGATGTGTTGCGCTCCCACGGCATCGGTTGGTTCCAGACGGCGAGCCAGGCGATGCTCCTCTCCTCCGACAAGGTGGAGAACGGGGTCTATCGACCGGTGTACTGCCACAACGGAGTGGCCGCCTTCCCCCGCGACTTCAAGGGCACCAGCCTGGTCTGGTCCAATGAGAGCGGCTATCCCACCGACAAAGTCTACCGGGAGTTCTACCGGGACATCGGCTACGATCTTCCGATGGAGTATATCGGACCGTATATCCACGAGCCGCAGGTCAGGGTCTTCACCGGCTTCAAGTACTGGGCCGTCACCGGACATACCGACCAGAAGGTCCCCTATGTGCGCTCGCTGGCCCAACGGAGAGTCGTCGATCACGCCAAGAACTTCCTCTATATGCTGAAGAAGCGCTCGCTCACCCTCTCCAATACCCTCGAGGAAACTCCCTTCTTCACCCTTGCCTTCGACGCCGAGCTCTTCGGACACTGGTGGTTCGAGGGCGTGTGGTGGCTGGAAGAGGTGATCCGGCTCATCGCCAAAAGCGAGGATACGGTGAGATTGACCACACCCTCCCTCTTCTTGGAGGGGGATGAGAAGCTCCAGACCGTCCAGCCCGCCTTCTCCTCTTGGGGGCATGGGGGCTACAGCGCCGTCTGGCTCGATGGCGCCAACGCCTGGTCGTACCGTCACATCCACAAGGCGATCGAGCGGATGGAGGAGCTGGCCGAACGCTTTGGGGACCAGGTGAGCCTCAAGCAGCGCTTCCTCAACCAAGCCGCCCGGGAGGTGCTGCTCGCCATGGCGAGTGATTGGCCGTTCATGATGTACAACAAGAGCAGCAGCGAGTACGCCCACAAGCGGATCATCGACCACCTTTCAAACTTCAACGTCGTCTACTCCAATATGTGCAAGAACGCGGTGAACACCGAATGGCTGGTCAAAGCCGAGAAGAGAAATCTCATTTTCGCCGACATAGACTACAATATTTTCAACCCCAAGCATTGATGCTCGATTCCTGAGGAACTCCCCCGTCCGATCGTCGGAGGGGGTGTTTTTTGCGCCCATCCTAGACGTTTGTTAAGTCATAAGGGGCAAATATCTCTAAACCACTGCTGAAAATAGCAACTGTTTAGTTGTACTTTGGTGGTAAGAGGTGTACATTAATGGGTACCAGTGGGAGAAAATCCCAAATACTTGGTGTTTTGAGGAGTCTTGTGATGTTGACCGGTGAGTTCTACAGCACCATCGATGAGAAAGGTCGCATCCTCATCCCCGCCCGGTTGCGCAGCGCACTGGCCGGGGAGGCCCTCTATGTCACGCGTGGCCTGGAGACCTGCCTCTGGCTCATGCTCCCCGCCGACTTCGAACAACTCAAGGATACGATCATCAGCACCACCAGCTCCATGTTCGACCGCAAGCTGCGGATTCTGCAGCGGGGGATGATCGCACCGGCACAGCTGTGCGAATTCGACAAGGTCGGACGTCTCAACATCCCGATGAGCCTGCGCGAGAGCGTCGGCCTCTCCACCAAGGATGAGTCGGTGATCCTGGGCACCGGCAACTACCTCGAGCTCTGGAGCAAGGAGGAGTATGAGAAGTACCTCTCCGAATCCATGGATGAGTTCTTGGATGCCGCCCAGTCGCTGAGCCAGATGAGAGAGAGGGAGTGATGATGGAATACGTCCACTATTCGGTCATGCCCAACGAAGTGCTCGCCTCCCTCATCCCCCCCCAAGAGGGAGCGGCGACGATGGTCGACTGCACCTGTGGCGAGGGGGGGCATACCCATCGCTTCCTCGCCGCCTACCCAAACCTCCGCGTCATCGCCCTGGACCGCGATCCCGGGATCCTCGAGAAGGCGAAGGTGCGCATGGAGGAGTATGCATCGCGCTTTACGCCCCTCAACATCGCCTTTGATGAGTTCTTCAAGACGGCGGAGGAGGAGCAGTACGACCTGATCCTCTTCGATTTGGGCATCTCCTCATACCACTATGAAGAGAGCGGGCGCGGCTTCTCCTTCCGCAAGGGGGAGACCCTGGACATGCGCCTCGACCCAACCGATCCCATCAGTGCGATGGACGTGGTCAACGGCTATCCCGAAGAGCGGCTCGCCGACGTGATCTACCGCTACGGCGAGGAGCGCTACAGCCGGCGCATCGCCCGGGCGATCGTCACCGAGCGCCGCCTCTCCAAGATCAATGATACCGAGCGCTTGGCCCAGATCATCTACAAGGCGGTACCACCGGCTTATCGCTACGGGTACCTGCATCCGGCGACCCGGACCTTCCAGGCGATCCGCATCGAGGTCAACGGGGAGCTCGACCGCATCGAGGTCGCCCTCGCTGGAGCGGTGAGGTCACTGAAGAAGGGAGGGCGGATCGCCGTCATCAGCTTCCATTCCCTCGAGGATCGCATCGTCAAGTGGTTCTTCAAGGATCTTGAAGGTGACCAGGTGAACATCCTCACCAAAAAACCGTTGGTCCCCTCCGAAGAGGAACGCAATGAGAACCCACCGAGCAGGAGCGCCAAGCTCCGCGTCATAGAGAAACTATAGGAGGTGCATGTATGGAAAATGAATGGTATGAACGCGACAAAACCGCACAGCGCAGACAATCCGCCTCGCTGTCGCGCCTCTCTCTCATCGTGCTGTTGATGGCCCTCGTCGCCTCGATGATGCTTCCCCTCTACCAGCGGGGCATCAACCGCTCCCTGGTGCTCGAGTACCGCACCTTGCAGAGCAGCCATCTCAGCCGTGCTGAACAACAGCGGCAGCTCAAAGCGAGCATCTCCACCCTGGGGATGCCCGAATCCCTCATCGATGGCGCATGGAGAGAGGAGATCGAGCTCATCCCGATCACCGCCCAGAGCGTCAACAGCGTGGCTCGGACAGGCCTATGACCAGGGGCCAGCAGCTTGGAATCTTGGGTCTCACCCCCTCCCGCCTTGCACCTATGATGCAGGGGGTGTGCCTGCGCCCATCCAAGAAGCTGGTCACCAACTCCCAGATCGACAGCCGCCTCTGTGAGGCGGGGTCGCTCTTTTTCGCCCTCACTGGAAATGAGCGGGACGGATTCTCCTATATCGCGGACGCGGAGAGGCGGGGAGCGGTGGCGGTGGTCGTGCCCGCAAGCCGCGCTGAAGAGGCGCGTCATCTGGTTTCGGTGAGTATCATCGCCGTCACCGATGTGCTCTCAGCCCTCCATCGCCTTGCCGCCTCCTATGTGGCGCACTGCAACCAAGCGACCTTGATCGGCATCACCGGCAGCGTCGGCAAGACCACCACCAAGGAGGCGCTGGCGACCATCCTCTCGCACAGCGCTCCCACCGCCCGGACACCGGGGAACCTCAACAGTGAATACGGGCTTCCCTTGTCGGTCTTCACCCTCTCCCCCCACGATCGCTACGGGGTCTTCGAGCTCGGCATCGACCACGTTGGGGAGATGGATCGGCTCGTCTCGATCCTCAAGCCATCGCATGCCCTCTTGACCAACATCGGCATCTCCCACCTCGAGAAGTTCACCTCGGTGCGCACCACCGCCCGCGAGAAGGCGAAGATCTTCCATCCCGCCATCGAAGCGGGCTTCATCAGCCAGCGGTGCCAGCACCTCCCCCTGATCGAAGCGTCATCTCCCCGTGCCTTGACGCGCTATCAGAACAGCGATGTCCAGGCCCTCGACCTGGGCCTCGACGGGTGGCGCATCTCTTGGCATGGAGAAGAGTTCACCGTGCGCACCGTCGGAAGCCACCTCCTGGAGGATGTGGTGGGTGCCATCACGGTGGCCGACAGCCTCGGCATCGAGGCCAAGACCATCGCACAGGCGTTGGAGGGCTTTCAGGCGATGAGCGGACGCACCTCGGTGCAGAGCGGGCCCATCACGATCATCGACGACTCCTACAATGCCAGTTGGGACTCAACCAGCAGCATTCTCGCGTACCTCTCCACGCTCTCCTGGAAGGGGGAGAAGAAGGTGGTCCTCGGTCCGATGAAGGAGCTGGGCAGTCAGAGCACACGCGCCCACCGCGGTGTGGCCCAGATCTTGGCCTCCTCCTCCTTCTCCCAGGCCCACCTCTACGGTGCGGAGATGAAGAGTGCCAAGGACGAGCTTGCCCGCCTCGGTTATCGCGGGGCGGTCACCTATACTGAAGACTTCGATGAGCTGGGAGCGCAGGTGGAGAAGACGATCAGGGAAGGGGACCTGGTCCTGCTCAAGGCGAGCCGCTCTGTCGCCATCGATCGCCTCATCCCCACGCTGCAGGCGCGGGGGCATCGCTATGCCTAGGCTCATCCTCCTCTTTTTTTTCTCCGCGGCTGTCACGTGGGTCCTCTCCCGTCTCCTCCTGCGCGGCCACAACAGCGGCGCGATCATCAAGGATGAACTTTTGGCGACCCAGAAGGAGAAGGAGGGTACGCCGGTGGTCGGGGGCATCGCCTTCGGCCTCTCCACCCTCGTCGTGGGCCTGTTCGATTCCGCCCTCAGCGATCCGATCATCTTCATCCCACTCGTGACGATGCTCATCTTCGGTCTCATCGGCTTTGCCGACGACCGGGCGAAGGCGCACAGCGCCTCCTCCGATGGACTTGCTTCCCTGACGAAGCTCGCCCTCCAGATAGCAGGGGCGGTGGTGGTCCTCTTCCTCCTCTCCCGTTCTGGATATGCCGACCCCACCATTTCGCTCTTTGGCCTGACGCTGAACCTCAGGTGGGGGTACTATCCGTTCGCCCTCTGCTACCTCCTCTTCTTTGTCAATGCGGTGAACATCACCGACGGCTTGGACAACCTGGCCGCCGGCTCGAGCATTCCCCTCCTGTTGCTCATCATCCTCATCACCATCAAACGGGGATTGGTCCCCTCGACGGCACTGTTGGGAGCCGTCTCGGTCTTCCTCATCTTCAACGCCCATCCTGCGCGCTACTTCATGGGTGATGCGGGAAGCCATGTCCTCGGCGCCTATATCGCCATCCATGCGCTGCTGCTGAAAGCTGAACTCATGATCCTCTTCGCCGGGGGGCTTTTTTTGGTCGAGCTGGCCACCAGCCTCATCCAAATCATCTCGATCCGTCGCTTTGGGCGAAAGATCTTCACCATCGCCCCGCTGCACCACGCCTATGAGATGAAAGGGGTGGGGGAGCGAACGATCGTGCGCCGCTTCATCTTGGCGTCGTGGGTGTGCGGGGCCCTCTCGTTGATCATCCTCTGGTAGGTTGCCATGGACGACTACAACGACTATTTGATCAACAATCGCCCCGCCCTTCGAGGAGAGCGGCAGAAGAGGGACAACGCACCCTTCCTCTTTGTTGTGGTCACGCTGCTCTTGACCGCCTTGGGCCTGGTGATGCTCTACAGCGCCTCCTACAACGAGGCGCTCTCCTTCGAGCTCGACCACGCCTACTTCTTCCGCCGTCAGCTCACCTTCGCCCTCTACGCCCTCGTCCCCATCGCCCTGATCATCTTCCTCCCGACCTCCCTCATCAGGCGTCTCTCGCCGTTGGCGTTGGTCGCGGTGGTGTTCCTGCTCTCCCTCACCCTCTTCAGCTCCTTTGGACAACAGAAGTTCGGCTCGCGTCGCTGGCTGGAGATCGCGGGATTGCCGAGCATCCAACCCTCTGAATTCGCCAAGATCGCCATCGCCCTCTACTACGGCGCATACTTTGCCAAACGATCCGACTTGGACAAGGAACAGCGCCGTTTCATCATCCCCGCCCTCGTCGCCCTCTTCGTCACCGCCCTGATCCTCGCCGGACGCGACTACAGCTCGGCCCTGCTCTTTCTGGCGCAGTGCGGCGCCATGCTCATCGCGGCGGGGCTGCATTGGCAATCGTTGGCCCTGCTCTTCGCCTTCATCGTCCCACCGGCCGTGGTGGCGCTCTTCAGCCAGGGCTACCGCATCCGGCGCATCATCTCCTTCTTGATGCCCACCCTTGATCCGAGCGGCATCAACTACCAGGTCTCGGTGAGTCTGAAGGCGATCAGACGGGGCGGATTGTTCGGGGTGGGGCTGGGGGGCGGCATCTACAAGGAGGGGCTCTTGCCCGAGGTCCACAGCGACTTCATCTTCGCCTCCATATGCGAGGAGATCGGCCTCGTCGGGGTCACCCTCATCATCGCCCTCTTCATCGCCTACATAAACCTTGGCTATACGGCGGTGAGGCGCAGCGAAGGGGAGGATCGGTTCCTCTCGCTCGTCACCTTCGGCCTCACCACGATGGTGGGCCTGCAGGCCATCCTCAACCTCGCGGTGGTCACCGGCTTGGTGCCGCCCACCGGCGTGCCCTTGCCCTTCTTCAGCCAAGGGGGGACGAACCTCGTCGTCGTACTGTCGAGCTCCGCCTTCATCTACCGCGCCCTCGCGCTCAGGAGGCGGTCATGAAACTGAGAATCCGCCTCGTGGTCCTCCTCCTCTTCACCGCGGCGCTGTTGACCCTGGCCTGGCTCTCCACCAGCCCGAGGTACACCGTCCGCCAGGTGGTCATCACCACGGCCAATGAGGGCGAGGAGGTGAGCGCCGAGGTCAAGGCACAGCTCTCGACTTTGGTCGGCACGCCGCTTCTGCGCCTCTCTCCCGCCAAGGAAGAGGCCCGTCTCAAACAGCTCGCGACGGTCCAGGATGCGGTGATCCGGCGCAGGCTCCCCGATACGATCACCGTGCACCTCACCGTCACGGAGAGCCGGGTGATCATCCACAGCAGTGATGATGAGGGATACTACCTCATCAAGGATGGGCATCTGTTCGCCATCACGGGTGAGGACGCCGCCCCGTACCAGAGGCGGGTGATGACCATCGAAGTCCCCGCTTCCTATGCCCAAGTGATGGTTCGATGGGGTGTGGATGAACTCTTTGAACAGGTGATCGAGCTCACCGATTCGCTCGGAGGCGAAAGCTCCTTGATAACAAGGGTAAAATACGATAATAATAGCAGTAACAGCTTTGGAAAGATGGTGTTGGAACTCTCGTCCCTGCATGCCCAGATTTGGGTCAGGGAGCCTGTGGGGGCTGCACGGGTGCAAGCGGCGATTGCCCTGGTCCAAGAAGACCGGGAGCGTTCGCTCTTCTTCCTCAGCTCAGAAGCCAAACGCTACGATCTCTATCGCGAGGGTTTGGTGCGCAGGTAGTCTGCCACAAGGGGGTTGCACGATGGCTGGTGAAAAGATGTTGATGGGCCTCGATATTGGATCGACGAAGACCCGTGCGGTCATCGGTTCAGTGAGTCGTGACGGCCAGTTGATGGTCGAAGGGGTCTGTGAACACCCGAGTGAAGGGGTGCGCCAAGGCGCGATCATAAACATCGAACAAACGTTGAAGACGATCAAGACGGTCATCAATGAAGCGGAGCTGCAGGCCGGCGCCGAGGTCAATGAGGTGATCATCGGCATCGGCGGAGAACATATCATCGGCTTCCCCTCGACGGGGGTGGTCGGCATCAACAGCAAGGACCAGGAGATCAAGCGCGAGGACATCTTCCGCAGCCTTGAGGTCGCCCGGGCCTTTGAGCTCCCGCAGGACCGGGAGATTCTCCACACGCTGGTACAGGAGTTCCAAATCGATGGGCAGAGCGGGGTCAAGGACCCCATCGACATGCTCGCCCACCGCCTCGAGAGCAAGGTCCTCATCGTCACCGCGTCCACCCAAGTCGCCCAGCTGCAGCGAAAATGCATACAGCGGGCCGGTCTGGGGGTGCAGCGCCTGGTGCTGCAGAGCCTTGCGGACAGCGAGGTGGTGCTCTCCGCCGAAGAGCGGGAGATGGGCACGATCCTCATCAATATCGGCGGTGGGGTCACCGACCTCATCGCATACGGCAGGGGGGCGCCGGTCTACACCGGTGGCGTCAGCCTCGGAGGGGAGGCGGTCACCGCCGACATCGCCTACATCCTCAACAAGGCCCGGTCGACCGCCGAGCAGATCAAGGTGGAGAGCGGACACAGCTACGTGCCCTCGGTGGGCAGCGATGAGATGGTCCTCATCCCGCAGGTCGGGGGCCTCCCGCCCATCAAGATGCCGAAGCGTGAACTCACCAAAGTCATCGAGCCGCGGATGGCGGAGATCTTCAGCCGGTTGCGCAGTGATTTGGAGAAAGCCAGCCTCGGCGGCTCCTATGGCGGTGGGGTGGTGCTGGTCGGCGGTGGTTCGCTACTCAGCGGTGTGACCGAGCTGGCCAGCGAAATCTTCCAGCTCCCTGCACGAATGGGCTTTCCAGAAGCCATCGGGGGGCTTGACCGCTCCTACATCAGCCCCGATTATACGACGGTGCTCGGTCTCCTCAAGAGCGAGGCCCGCAAGGTCCGTGAAAGCGCCCCGACCAAGAGCTCACATATAAAACGACGGTCACGCAAGGAGAGTCGGTTCGCCCCGCTTTTGCGTGGATTCTTCCGGACGCTCTTTTAAGTGTACATGAGGTGAAATAGCATATATGGATTTTGGAATGTTCGAAGTAGAGGATATGGTGAAGGACGAGCAGGCGACCAGCACGGTGATCAAGGTCATCGGAGTCGGTGGGGCCGGCGGCAATGCGGTGAACCGCATGATCGCCAGCGGCTTGAAGAAGGTGCACTTTGTCACGATGAACACCGATATGCAGGCCCTGCAACGCTCAAACGCCCAGACCAGGCTCCCCATCGGGCGTGAGCTCACCGGAGGCCTCGGGGCCGGCGGGATTCCCGAGGTCGGGGAGAAAGCCGCCCAGGAGAGCAAGGAGGAGATCCGCCGTGAGGTGGAGAACGCCGACATGGTCTTCATCACCGCCGGCATGGGGGGCGGCACCGGCACCGGAGCGGCCTCGATCGTGGCCGAGGTGGCCAAGAGTTGCAACGCCTTGACCGTGGCGGTGGTCACCACCCCCTTTGCGTTCGAGGGCAAGAAGAAACTGGTGCTCGCCCAGGCGGGCATCGAGAAGCTGCGCAAGCAGGTCGATACCTTGATCATCATCCCCAACCAGTACCTCCTGAAGGTGGTGGAGAACAACACTCCGATCAAACAAGCCTTCTTGATGGCCGATGAGGTCCTCTACATGGGGGTGCAGGGGATCAGCGAGCTGATCACCGAACCGGGTGAGATCAACATCGACTTCGCCGACGTGCGGACCGTCATGAAGGGGAAGGGCGATGCCTTGATGGGCATCGGCTTCGGAGAAGGCGCGAACCGTGCCGTCGATGCAGCCCGCCAGGCGGTGAGCAACCCGCTCTTGGAGAACGCCTCCATCGAGGGGGCCAAAAGTGTGTTGATAAACTTGGCCGGAAGCGATAACCTTACGCTCCAGGAGTACCAGGACGTGGTCGAACTGGTGACCGCCCAGTGTGCCGAGGATGCCTTGATCATCGCTGGCCAGGCCTTCAACCCCGAATTGGGGGACCGCATCAAGGTGACCGTCGTCGCCACCGGCTTCGACCGCAAGGAATCGGTCATCGGCGCGGAGAGCAGCGAACATGAGACGACCCAGCGTCGCTTCACCGCCAGTGAGAGGGGCGAGGAGAAAAGCGAAGAGCGCAGCGACGATGTGGCCGCCATCCAGGTCAACCGTTGGCAGGATCTTCAAAAGCAGCTGGGCAAGGCGGTCAACCCCGCCTCCACCGACTACTCGATCCCGGCCGTCCTCCGCTACGGTCGTTCCAAGGAGCAAGAGGGGCAGTGATGGCCTCCCTCATCGTAGACGAGTACGAGATGTACCTCAGCCTCGAACGACGGCTCAGCAAGGCTACGATCGCGATCTACACCAATGAGCTCTCCCTCTTCTTGGAGGCGGGGCACGACATCGATGCAGTCTCCATGCAGGAAGTCCAGGCGTATGTGGTCGAGCAGGCCCAACTGCGCTCCCTCTCGGGGCGCAGCGTCGCCAAGCTGCTCAGCGCCCTGCGCTCCTTCTTCACCTATCTTCAGACGAAGGGGGCCAGGAGCGACAACCCGGTGAGTCTCCTGCCGCGCCCCAAGGAGGGGATGAGATTGCCGGATGTGGCTTCGGTGGACGAGGTGGAGCGCCTTCTGGCCACCATCGACGACAGCGATGCGCTCGGCCTGCGCGATCGCGCCCTCTTCGAATTGATCTACTCCTGCGGCCTGCGCATCAGCGAGGCGTGTTCTCTCTCCGTATCACACTACCACAAGGATGCGGTCACCGTGTTGGGCAAGCGCAACAAGATGCGCCGTATTCCCGTCGGTGATGTGGCCCGCCTGTGGGTCGATGCCTACCTGGAGGAGAGCAGGCCGACCTTGGTGGGCCCCCACCTGGGGGAGAAGACCCTCTTCGTCGGTCGACGGGGAGAGGGACTGACCCGTCAAGCGGTGCACAAACGCTTTACCGCCTATGCGAAGGCGGCCGACCTGGACATCACCGTCCATACGCTGCGCCACAGCTATGCCACCCACATGCTGGCGGGGGGTGCGGACCTCAGAAGCGTGCAACAGCTCTTGGGGCACAGCGACATCAAGACCACCCAGATTTACACCCATGTGGACACCGGCGCCCTGCAAGCCGCCTATGAGCGCTTCCACCCGAGCGGAGAAAGTCGATGACCACCCTCCTGATCCTCCTCCCCATCATTTTCTTCGGCGCCTTCGTCGACGCCATCGCCGGTGGCGGTGGCCTCATCACCCTCACCGCCTATGTGGCCGTGGGGCTTCCGGCGCAGAGCGCCCTGGGGACCAACAAGTTCGCCTCCTCCTTCGGCACCACCATCGCATCGGCCCAGTACATCTCGAAAAAAGCGGTTTCCTGGACCGTGGCGGCAGCCGCCATCCCCGCAAGTTTCATAGGATCTGCCATCGGCAGCGCGCTCGCTGAGCGCTGGGCCGGCGACTACCTCGTGTATCTCTTGGTCGTCCTGGTACCGGCCATCGCGGTCTTCATGCTGGTGAACCCCAACTTTGGCAGGGGCAAGAGCCGTCCCAAGAGTGTCGTGCTCACCATCTCTTTTCTGTTGAGTTTGCTCATCGGCGGCTATGACGGCTTCTTCGGTCCCGGCACCGGGATGCTGCTCACCCTGGTCTTCACCGCCTTGGTGGGGCTGGAGCTCTTGGAAGCGAGCGGGACGGCGCGCCTGGTGAACCTGTCGAGCAATATCGCGGCGATGGCGGTCTTCCTCTTCCATGGATCGGTGGACTTCTCCATCGCCATCCCCTGCGCCGTCGCCTCCATCATCGGCGGCTACACCGGAAGCCGGCTGGCGCTGAAGGTGGGAGCGCGCCTCGTCAAGCCGATCATGCTCTTCGTCCTCGCCCTGCTCCTCGTGAAAGTGATCATCGACCTCTTTTGAAGCAAGAGGGGCCCCCCTTCCCCTTAGGGGGTATGAACGAAGAGAGCGCTCGTGTACGCACCATCACCATCGCGGACGAGGAGTACCCGCATCAGCTTGCCACGCTTCGCCCACGGCCGCGCCATCTTTTGGTCCGCGGTCCGAAGATCCCGATCGCCCGGCCCCTGTTGACCATCACGGGCGGTACGGCGCCGAGCTATGCGGCACGCCGCGTCACCTACGACATCGCCCTCACGTGCGCGCAGGCGGGGATTTGTCTGGTGGTCAGCAGCAACACCGGCATCGACCGCCACGCCCTCTACGGGGCATGGGAGGGGAGGCGGGAGAGTGTGGTGGTCTTCGACTCGCCGCTTCCCCGCTCCGGCTGGCGCATCCCCACCGCGATCCTCGTCACCCCGTTTGTGGATGAGTCCATCGATGCACGCGTGCGGAAGGCCAGCGGTGCGGCGCTCCGTGGATCGTGGGGGGAGGCGACGCTGGTCATCGAGGCCTCATGCCATGGCTCGAGCCTCGCCACCGCCAAGGCGGCGCTCGATGGCGGCAAGGAGGTCTTCGTCCACACCGTGGGGTTGGGCGGCGACTCTCAGAGCGACGGCAGTCGATTGCTGGAGGAGATGGGTGCCCCGGTGGTCTCCAGCTATGCAGAGGTGGCCACCCTGCTTGGTTGGGAGCGGACACTCATGGTATGATGAACGCTATGGATGACCTCAGCTTGATCGCCTCGTACCTGGAAGTGGAGCAGCGGGTGCGCAATCTCAGCGCCCACACGGTGACCGCCTATGGGTGCGACCTCTCTGAGCTCTCCACCTTCTTCAGCTCGATCGGCATCACGATGGAGGAGGCGAAGGGTGAGGATGGCCGGATGTTCATGCGCTATCTCCTCGATGAGGAGTATCGTCAGTCGACGATCAACCGCAAGATCAGCGCGGTGCGCTCCTTCTACGCCCACCTCGAGCGGCAGGGGGTCGTCGCCTCCAACCCCTTCGCCCTGATCAGGACGAGGCCGGTGGCGGACCGCCTGCCCACCTACCTCACCACCGCTGAGGTGGAGGAGTTGCTCGCTCTCCCCTGGGGCGACTGGGCCACGACGCAGGCGCTACTCATCTTCACCCTGCTCTATGAGACCGGGTGCCGCATCGGCGAGCTGTTGGGCATCCGGGAGCGGGACATCGATCGCCCCGGCAAGCGGATCAGGGTCTTGGGCAAGGGGAGGAGAGAGCGGTACGTCTTTTACGGAGCGCGCTCTGAGCGCCTCCTCTCCCACTATCGGAGCCTGAAGGGCGAACACCCTGACACCGATCTGCTCTTGACGACAAAAGACGGCAAGCAGTTGCCGATGAGCACCGTTGGTGTTATGTTTGCTGCATATAGGAAGAGACTTGGTTGGCAGAAGCCGTTCACACCCCATGTGCTCCGGCATACCTTTGCCACCCACCTCCTCGACCGTGGGGCGGACATCCGTTTGGTGCAGGAGTTGCTCGGCCACGCCAGCATCTCCACCACGCAGATCTACACCCACGTATCACAAGCACGGTTGGCCGAGGTCTATCGATCGAGCCACCCTCATGGAAGGATCAATGATGAGTAGTTTTAAAGGGACGACCATAGTCGCTGTGAGAAAGGATGGCAACGTGGCGATCGCCGGGGATGGGCAGGTGACCTTCGGTGACACCATCCTCAAATCAAACGCACACAAGGTGCGCACCCTCTACGACGGGAAGGTCATCACCGGCTTCGCCGGCACGACCGCCGACGCCTTCACCCTCTTCGAGCTCTTCGAGACGAAGCTCAAGCAATACAACGGGGACCTCACCCGTTCAGCGGTCGAGCTGGCCAAGCAGTGGCGGACCGACAAGAACCTGCGCCAGTTGGAGGCGATGATGATCGTCAGCGACGGAACAGCGATGTACCTGATCAACGGGGCGGGGGATGTCGTGGAACCCGAACGGGATGCCATCGGCATCGGCAGCGGGGGAAACTTCGCCCTGGCCGCCGCCTTGGCGTACATGGAGGCCGCTCCCCAGATGAGCGCGGCCGAGATCGCAAAGAAGAGCGTGCAGATCGCGGCGAAGCTGTGCATCTACACCGACGACATCATCACAGTAGAGGAATTGTAGGCCATGGAATATCTGAAGAGCCGGAAGCTTGACGAGCTCAAGCCCTCCGAAATCGTCAAGGAGCTGGATAAGTATATCATCGGGCAAGACCAGGCCAAACGGACCATCGCGGTGGCGATCCGCAACCGTACGCGCCGCAAACGGTTGCCCGAGGAGATCCGTGACGAAGTCTCGCCGAAGAACATCATCATGATCGGGCCCACGGGGGTCGGCAAGACCGAGATCGCCCGCCGGATCGCCCGCCTCGCCAACGCCCCCTTCATCAAGGTGGAGGCGACCAAGTACACCGAGGTCGGATACGTCGGGCGTGACGTCGAATCAATCATCCGTGACCTGATGTCCATCGCGGTGCAGCAGGTCAAGAGTGAACTCGCCGAGTACCAGAAGGAGAAGGTCCAGGCACGGGTTGAGGAGCGCCTGCTCGATATCCTCTTGCCACAGAACCCCGAATCTTCCGCCGACACGCAGGTCAAGGAGAGCGCCGACTCAATGCGCGAGCGCTTCAGACGGATGCTGAGGGACGGGTTTTTTGATGAACGTGAGGTGGAGATCACTGTCCAGGGCCAAAAGCGGGTGGGCATCGAGGTGATGGGCCAACCGAACATGGAGGAGCTCCAGGAGGCGATGCAGAGCCTCGGCTCGATCTTCGGCAACAGCAAGGGACACCATCGGAAGGTGACCGTGCGCCGTGCGCGTGAGATCTTCACCGAGGAGGAGACGGAGAAGGTCGTCGATACCGACCGAGCCATCGACGAAGCCAAGGAGCGGGTGGAGCAGATGGGCATCGTCTTCATCGATGAGATCGACAAGGTCGCCAAGAGCGGCGCCTCGAGCGGCATCGACGTCTCCCGTGAGGGGGTGCAACGCGACATCCTGCCGATCGTCGAAGGGACCAGCGTCTCCACCAAGTGGGGGATCATCGACACGACCCACATCCTCTTCATCGCCAGCGGCGCCTTCCACGTCTCCAAGCCCAGTGATTTGATCCCCGAGCTGCAGGGGCGCTTCCCGCTCCGTGTCGAGCTCAACGAGCTGACGGCCGATGACTTCTACCGGATCCTCACCGAGCCGGCGAACGCCATCACGATGCAGTACCGGGAGCTCTTGGCGACCGAGGGAGTCACCATCAACTTCGAGGATGGGGCGATCAGGCGCGTCAGTGAGATTGCCTGGGAGGTGAACGCAACGACGGACAACATCGGTGCGCGCCGGCTCTTCACCGTCATGGAGAAGCTGCTTGAGGAGCTGAGCTTCAGCGCCGATGAGCTGAGTGGACAGACGATCACCATCACATCATCATACGTCGATGAGCGACTGGAGGAGATCATGAAGAATGAAGACCTCTCCCGCTTCATCCTCTAGGAGGTGACGGGTGGAGTTCCTGCGCCTGGAGAGTGACGACTATGAGAGCGCCCTGCGCCTCGCCCGAGAGAAGTGGGGCAGTGCGGTGCGTGTCCATACCCGTCGCGACATCCCGGTCGCCCGGGGTCCCGCGCGCTGTGAGATCACCTTCTACCTGGTGGACCTCTCAAAGCAGGTACGCTTCGATCCCCAAGAGCATCGGGAGAAAATCCTGAAGGCAAACGACATCCCCGCCGGTCTCTGCGCCTCAGCGGACGTGTGGGCATCGATCGAGACGATGCAGCAGGCGGAGGTCGAGGTCCGCCTCATCGAAGAGCTGTTCACCTCCATCGACTATACCGCCGGTCTCGATCGGCGCTTCGTCCATTTGATGGGAGCGGGGGCGGCGGCGATGGCACCCCGCCTGGCGCTCTATCATCGGGCCAAGGAGCGGAAGAAGGTCGCGATCCTCACCCTTGGATCTGACGAACCGTCCCTCGTCGAGGCTGCAGCCCTCTATTCGCTGCCGCTCTACCATGCGACGGGAAGAGCGGAATTCGAGGCGTTGGGCGAGACGTTGGAGCGCTATGAGCGTGTGGTGCTCCTCGCCCCTGACGATGCCATGCTCTCCCTCATCGAGGGGGAAGCGTTGACTCGTCTGCTCGTCACTGACGCGGCGGCGCTGGAGAGAGATGATGCCGACGCCCTCCTGGTGACCGGTCTTGAGAAGGCTGAGAAAATCGGAGCGCTCTTGGCGTATCTGGTGCAGTCGAAGGTCACCTTCGCCTACACAGCCGATGACGAAGGCGAGGTGAGGGCTGCCGATTCATCGGCGCTGCTCAGTCGTCTTGTCGGCTTCACCCTCGATCTTGAGGCGCTCTCATTTCTCTGAGACGATGAGTTTTCCCTGACTTGCCAGTGTCTTGATGATCTCTTTGATCGCGGGGGCGGCGATGTTCGCCCCCCAGATATTCGACCCTTTGGGATCATGGGCCCCCACATAGATGATATAGCGTGGCTCATCGATGGGCACGATGGCCAGCGCGCTCGCATAGAGGGCGCCGTCGGCATAGCTGCCCGTCTCCGGATTCATGATCTGGGCGGTGCCGGTCTTGACGCCGACCGCGAAGCCCTCCACCCTGGCCAGCGTCCCCGTCCCCTCTTCGGTGGCGAGGCGCATCCCCTCCCGGATGATCGCGGTGTTCGCTGGAGTGAGCACCTGGGCGACCGGGGTACGTACCCGCTCATAGAGCAGGGTCCCATCTTCCCCGCTACGGCGACGGAGGATCAAGTGGGGGGTGAGCAGTTCTCCGGTGGGCCCGAGTGCGGTGGCGGCGACCGTCAGGTGCAAGGCAGTGGTCAACAGCTCCTGGCCGAAGGCGATCGTCGGTTGGCTGCGGAGGGACCACGCTCCCACATCGGCGATGATCGAACGCGCCCGGGAGGGGAGGTCGATGTCCCAGGAGGAGGTGAAGCCGAGGTTCGAGAGCGTCTCGAAGAATTTTGCCGGGTCGGTCTGGAGCGCCCAGTGGGAGATCGCCCCGTTGCACGATTTGCTGATCATCGTCCGAGAGTCCACCTCACCGTGCGGCGAGGAGCAGGTGATGGTCACCGCCGATCCCCCGGCGTTGAAGGTATAGCTGCCGTCGCATAAGAAGGTGGTGGAGGTATCGGCCTCGCCCGCTTCGAGCACTGAGGCGAGGCTGAAGAGCTTGAAGACGGACCCCGGCTCGCTGAGCTGGTTCACCGCATGGTTCTTCCGCTCCTCACTCGTCGATTTACCAAAGAGATTGGCATCGTACCACGGCCAGCTGCCTACGGCGAGCAGGTCGCCGTTTTGTGCATCGAGGACGATGGCGGCACTCCATTCGGGATCCCACTCCTCGGCGATCTCCTGCAGCTGCACATCGACGGTATATTGGATGTCCAGATCGAGGGTGAGGGTGATCTCATCGCCGTAGGTGACGAGGCGCTCGCCGACCTGGGGCACGGGGTTGAGATAGCGCTCTTGGCTGAGCTCGATACCCTCGATGCCTTCGCCGGCGGTGTTGGTGAAGCCGATGGTCTGCACCCCATGGAAGTGGGCCGGCCACGTACGCCCCTGCCGCTTTTCGATGGTCACCTGGTTCTGCAACCGGTTCTTGGCCAACGCCGTCTTCAACTCCTCGGCGGTCTGCTCATCGATGCGCTCCTTGATCTGGGCGTAGGTGGTATAGCCGCGGGCCCGCTCCATGATCTGATCCGCGCTCATCTGTACGAACGGGGAGACCACCTCACTGACGAAGGCGAGGTCGTCGATGGCGTTGAGGTGGAAGTACACCCCCCAGTACGGGGTTTGGATGGCGAGGATTCGTCCATTGCGGTCGAGGATCGTCCCGCGCTCCACCCGTTCGGCGACCTGGGGGTCATCATATTGGCGTGCGGATTTTGGACTGGTGAGCATCAAGAAGGCCACCCGGATGAGGATTACGATGAATAATGCGCTGATCGCGACCCTGAAGAGGGTCAGATAGGAGCGTTTTGGACTGGTAGCCATCTTGGATTTATACTACTATGGAGAAAAGGTAATGTCGAGCGATGGCAAAAGATTATTATGATGACATGGATAGTCAACACTCTCGCCCCGGAGGACGTGACGGTTCGACCAGGCCGAGCAGGACCCTGATCGTGACCATTGTGTTGGGCATCGCCATCTGTGTCGTCGTCATCATCGTCTGGTATCGTTTCTTTCCTCAGGCGAACCAAGGGAATCCAACGGTGACCATCAGCCAGCCGGCTGCCCAGGTCGCCCCGATCAGCGATGCCCCGACGGTCGAGCCAGAGGTGCCGGTCGTCCCCGTGGAAGCAGCGACACAGAAGGGGGAGGAAGAGCGACGCCAGGCGGTCTCCCTCAGTGACCGACCGCAGACGACCCAATCGAATCCCCTGCTCCTGCAATATGCCGACCACCGGGTAGCGGAGGGAGAGGACCTCACCTCGATCGCCGCCCTCTATGGGCTGCGCACGCAGACCTTGATCAGCGTGAATCAGATCCGTAATGTCCAGGCGATCCGCGAGGGAGTGGTGCTGAAGATCCCCGACCGTGACGGTCAGCTCTATACGGTGCGCGAGGGGGACATGCTCTCGACGATCGCCCGAACCTATAGCCCCAGCCTCGGTTGGAAGACCCTGCAGGAGCTCAATGGCCTCAAGAGTGAGATCATCACGGTAGGCCAGCAGCTCTTTATCCCGGACACTACCTCTCCCTCATCCGCCCCACTCACGGACCGGGCGCCCATCCAGTTCCAGAAACCGACCGCCGGATCGATCACCGCCCTCTTCGGCCAGCCGTGGGTGAACCCCGCCAGCGGGGCTACCGAGATCCTCTCCGGTGTCCTGATCCAAGGCTCCTGGGGCCAAGCGGTCGTCGCCGCCGGCACCGGGCAGGTCGTCGACGCCGGGTATGAGGTGCAGGGGAGGGGACGGTTCGTCACCCTCAGCCATGAAGGCGGGTACCGCACCAGCTACCACCACCTGGAGAATGTCGAGGTGAAGATCGGCATGAACCTGACCAAGGGCGCCACCATCGGATCGATCGGCACCAGCGGCACCGACTGGCAGCGGCCGACGCTCTTCTTCAGCATCGAGCAGTCCGGCATCTCCCTCGATCCCAGCCAGTTCTTCTAACGTCCGTGACAGTTCTTGTACTTCTTGCCGCTGCCGCAGGGGCAGGGTTCGTTGCGCCCCACCTTGGGCGTGGCCCGTTTGACCGTCACCACGCTCCCATCCTCGCTGACCCCCCGGTGGACCGGCTCGCTCTGTGAGTTTTGGGCGAAGGAGCCGTGACTGCTGTGGCGCTCCTCCATCCGCTGGTGTCCCCGCACCCGTCTGCTCGCCTGCTCGTCCGCCTTGATCTGGACCCTGACCAGGGTCTGGGCGAGATTCAGGCGGATGGAGTCGAGCATCTCGGTGAAGATCTCGAAGCCCTCGACCTTGTATTCGACCAGGGGATTCTTCTGGGCATAGGAGCGCAGATTCACCGAATCGCGCAGATCCTCGAGGGCGGTGAGGTGCTGCTGCCAGCGCAGGTCCACCTGCCTGAGGTAGTTGAAGCGCAAGAAGTCGTTGAACGGCTTCTCGCCGGTGATGGCGACCTTGGCGTCGATCTCATCGTCGATCGCCTTGATGACGAGGTTCTTGTACTCCTCGCCACTCAGCATCTCGGAGGGCAGGGGAACAGGAAGGTGGAAGGTCGCCTCCATCGCTTCCGCTATCTTCGAGGCCGGGGAGCTCCCCTTCGACTGCGCGAGCGCCTCATCGACAAGATTTCCTGCGATCTCATGACAGCTCTTGCGTACCCTGGAGAGGAGGTCTGCCTCGCTGAGGATGGCATCTCGTTCGCTGTAGAGGTAGTTGCGTTGCTCATTGAGCACATCGTCGTAGTCGAGCAGGTGTTTGCGGATTTCGAAGTTGCGGTCCTCGACCCGCCGCTGCGCCTTCTCGATGGCGTTGGAGAGCATGCGGTGCTCGATCGGCTCCCCATCCTGCATGCCGATTTTCCCGAGGACCGAACGGAGGTTGTCGCTCGCGAAGAGGCGCATCAAGGGATCTTCGAGGCTGACGAAGAAGCGGCTGGTGCCGGGGTCGCCCTGCCGTCCGCTGCGCCCGCGCAGCTGGTTGTCGATCCGTCTCGATTCATGCCGTTCGGTGCCGAGGATGTAGAGCCCTCCCAGGCTCTTGACCTCCTCGTAGTCCTTCTGCCACCCCTCCCGTACCTGGTCGAGGGCCGCGAGCAGCTCATCGCCCTTCGCGTCTGCGCCCACCAAGGCCCGTGCGCGCGCCTCGAGGCTGCCTCCCAGCTTGATGTCGGTGCCTCGCCCGGCCATGTTCGTCGCGATGGTGACCGCACCCTTTGCGCCGGCTTGCTCGATGATCAAGGCCTCACGGCTGTGGTTCTTTGCGTTGAGCACCTCGTGCTTGATCCCCATTCTCTTGAGCAGGGAGGAGATCAACTCGCTCTTCTCGATCGAGATGGTCCCCACCAGGATCGGCTGGCCGCTCTTGTGCACCCGCGCGATCTCGTTGCAGATGGCCTGGTATTTGAACTGTTCATTGTAGTAGACGAGATCCGGGTGGTCGATGCGGGTGATGGGGCGGTTGGTGGGGATGACCACCACATCCAGGCCGTAGATCTTGAGGAACTCCGGAGCCTCGGTGTCGGCGGTTCCCGTCATGCCGCTGATCTTGTCGTACATGCGGAAGAAGTTCTGGAAGGTGATGGTGGCCAGCGTCTTGTTCTGCCCGAGGATCTTGATGTGCTCCTTCGCCTCGATGGCTTGGTGGAGCCCATCACTGTAGCGCCGTCCGTAGAGGATGCGCCCGGTGAATTCATCGACGATCTGGACCTGTCCATCGACGACGACGTAGTCGACGTCATGGGAGAAGAGGCGGTGTGCCCGCACCGCTTGGGTGACGTAGTGGACGAACTCGAAGTTCTGGTCGTCGTAGATCGAGCCGCTGATGACCTTGTGCTTGTTCAGCAGCTCCTCCATGTGGGTCATGCCCTGGTTGGTGAAGGTCACCCGTTTCTGCTTCTCGTCGATCTTGTAGTCGCCCCGTTCATCGAACGGCTCGGCGTTCCGGTCGAACCGGGCCAGCGGGTCGGCTTCCCAGTACTCGCCGGTGTCGGGGTTCTTCTCACATTCGATGAGCAGGCCGGCGATCCGTTCGGCCCCGGCGACCTGGGCCGAGTCATCCTCACTCTGCCCGCTGATGATCAGGGGGGTACGGGCCTCATCGATGAGGATCGAGTCGATCTCGTCGATGATGCAGTAGTGGTGCTCTGGTTGGATCTTCTCCTCCTGCGACCACTTCATGTTGTCTCTCAGGTAATCGAAGCCGAATTCGTTGTTCGTTCCGTAGGTGATGTCTTGCTGGTAGGCGTGGCGTTTGGCCTCGTTGTCCATCTCAGAGAGGATCACGCCGACACTCAAGCCGAGGTACTCGTAGACCGGGCCCATCCAGGCCGCGTCACGGGCGGCGAGGTAGTCATTGACGGTGACCACGTGGACGCCCCGTCCCGCAAGCGCATTGAGGTAGGCCGCCGGCACACAGGTCAGCGTCTTTCCTTCCCCGGTCTTCATCTCGAGGATCTTGCCTTGGTGCAGGACCGCGGCCCCCATGATCTGCACGTCATAGTGCCGCTCCCCGAGGGTGCGTTTGGCCGCTTCACGGGCGAGCGCAAACGCCTTGGGCAGCAGCCGGTTCAGGGAAGTCCCCTCCTGCACCAGGGCCTTGAAGCGGGCGGTCTCCGCCTTGAATTGGTCGCTGTCGAGGCTCTGGGCCCACGCCTCCTCACTGTTCACCGCCTCGACGATCGGGCCAAGTGCCTTGATGTCTTTCTCTTGCTTCGTACCGAACAACTTGCTCATCAGTGAGGTGCCCATATGCTTGCTTCCTTGTTGGCGGGAGGAGATCCCTGATGAAAGTATACTCATACAATGCGGTTGGGAAAAGGGAAGAGAGGGAAAAACATCGAGACAATTCTACCCACGTGTATCAATATGGACCATTTTTGGCTGTTCATGAGCGCCGCTTCATGGTACGATGGGGCATGGTGGTTTGCTATACTGGGGGTGGGACCCTCGGCCATGTCTATCCGGCGCTCGCCGTGCATGAGGAGCTGAGCGGCGATGAAGGGTATCAAGCCTTCTACATCGGCCGCGATGAACGGGTCGAACGGGAAGCCGTGGAGGCCGCCGGGTTGGAATTTCGCGCCATTCCCAGCGGAAAGTTGCGCCGCTATCGCTCTTATCGCAATCTCATCGACCCAGCCTTCGTCATCGCGGGGTTCTTCGCATCACTGTGGATTCTGACGCGCCATCGCCCCGATGTACTCTTCTCCAAGGGCGGCTTTGTCACCCCACCGGTGGTGGCGGCCGCCTATCTGCTCCGCATCCCCGTCATCAGCCACGAGAGCGATGCCACGGCGGGGCTGGCCACCCGGATCAACAGCCGATTCTCACGCATTGTCTGCACCCCCTTCGAGGAGGGGTTCGAGCGCCTCAGGACGAAGCGCATCGTCGCCACCGGCTCCCCGATCCGCAAGTCGCTCGCCGAATATGAGAAGGGGAGTGCAGTGTTGCCGTTTCTCAAGGAAGATGAAAAACTGCTCCTCGTCCTCGGGGGAAGCGGGGGGTCCCAGACCATCAACCGCCTGGTGCA
Source organism: Spirochaetales bacterium Spiro_04 (assembly GCA_001604325.1). Classification (GTDB taxonomy): domain Bacteria; phylum Spirochaetota; class Spirochaetia; order Sphaerochaetales; family Sphaerochaetaceae; genus Sphaerochaeta. Next base: position 12,486 of record LVBF01000016.1, on the reverse strand, counting down.
ATCCACGCTCGATCAGCTCACTGCCTCCGCCTACGTCTACCACCAGTGCGGACGGGGAAACCGGAGCGACCGGGAGCATCCACGCTACAAAGAGGTCGAGTTCATCACATCTCTGCTGCCCGCCCTCCTTGAGCGGGCCGACCTGGTCGTCTGTCGAGCCGGTGCCAACACCATCGCCGAGTTGGCGCTCTTCGGGGTACCGGCACTGCTCATCCCCCTCTCGGGCTCCTACAGTCGGGGAGATCAGGAGGACAACGCCCGCCATCTTGAGCAACACGGCTCGGCGCGGGTACTCTCTGAGGATGTGGAGAGCGAGACGTTCGCCGCCGTGGTGTGCGCGCTCTTGGAAGATGATCAGGCCCGTCGGGCCTTGGCGGATTCGATGGCCGGCCTTGGAAAGCCGGCAAGTGCCTCCCTGATCGCCGATCTGGTCAGGGAGCAGGGGAGGAAGCATTCATGCAGTGGGGAGTAACCATCGCCTCAATCTACTTTAATTCGGTCGACATCATCGTGTTCAGCCTCGCCATCATCGCGGGGATCGTCGGGACCCTCACCGGGTTCGCCAAGGCATTCTCCCATCGAAGCGGGTACATCATCGGCTTCTTGGTCGCCCTGATGTTCACCAAGATCGTCGCTGAGATCTTGACCCAATCGTTCAACTTGGGACCGTTCCTTGCGAGTCTGGTCGCCTGGGTCGTCCTCTTCTTGGTCGGCTATCTCTTGATGAGGACCGTCGGCGGTCTCCTCGAAACCGCGCTCACCGCCACCGGGTTGAAGCAGGTCAACGCGCTGCTCGGCTTCTTGTGGGGCGTGGTGGAACTGGCCATCGCCTGCGCCGTGATCCTCTACGTCCTTGAGTTGCAACGCGCCTTCGACCTCTCCTCATTCATGGACAAGAGCCAGTTCGTCATGCACGTCGTTCGCCCGCTGGTCCCAGGATCCTTTGCCTGGATCGGTGCCACGACGGGGTTGCCAAATGTTTGAAGTGCTCTCCCCCTACCATGCTGACCTGGCCGACCGGTTCGCCCTCCAGATCGAGGGCGGCACCTTCGCCCAGGTGAACCTCTTCACCGGACCCGCCTACAGCCTCCGGATGACCGGGGCGCTCGAGTGTGTGCGGGTCCTCGATTGCCACAACGAGGGGAGCGAGCACTGCCTTTGCCCCGCATGCCACAGCGCCCGCTGCCTGACGATGGAGAACCTACTCATCGTCAGCCGGAGGGACCACCGCTGTCTCATCGAGAGCAACCTCGCCGCCTACCAGGCCCTGGGCACCGAGACCACGAAGATACGTGCCATCCGTTCGCTGAGGACACTGCTGCTCTCCTATCATCCGCAGCTCAATACCCTCCCCGAGGCGACCGCCCTCGCCGAATTGGTCGGCCAGTTCATCGAAAGCCGCGAGGAGGAGAAGCGGGAGAAGTGGGTCGAGGACCTCAGGAGGCAGACCCGCCGCCTGCTCACCGCGGCGAAGAAGAGTTCGACCATCACCATCACCCAGGTGCGTTCCATCGCCGATTGGGTCAGCCGGTCGGCCATCGGCAGCCAGAAGCGCTTCATCATCATCGAGGCGCTGGAGGAGACGAACCCCTCGGCGCGCAACGCACTGCTCAAGCTGCTTGAGGAGCCGCCCGAGGATGTCTACTTCTTCCTCATCAGCGAGCACCCCTCCCGCATCATGCAGACGATCCTGTCGCGCGCCCGGATGACGCGCTTCCCCCCGCTCAGCGGCGAGGCGCTGAAGCGGTACCTTGAACCGTACTACCCGAAGAAGGAGTATGCGAGCCTCGAGCAGTTCTTTCTGGAGAACGGAGGCTTGGATCTCGCCGTGCTGGAGAGCGCGGCCGAGCGCCTCCATGCCTCCATCATCACGGGGCGACCCCTCTCCTCGATCGAGCTCGCCACCCTTCTCGATACCATCGCCGCGATGGACGGGTATGAGCAGCTGCTCCGCCTCCTGCTCGCCCAGTTTGAAAACACGCAACGAGCGGGCACCATGGATGCGGAGCGTACGGCACGCTCCGTCCGAGCCATCAATGAGAGCTATTATCAGGGTGAACTCTACAACCAAGAGGTGAAGATGATGGGCCAAGGGCTGTACTACACCCTCTTGGAGGTACGATGAGAAACTTTGTCCAACGGGCGATCGCCAAGATCGATCAACTCGACACCCGCCAAATCGTCGGCGTGCTGGAGAGCCTCTCCAATGAACTGGAGATGCTGGAGAACGTACTCGAGTCGATCGAGGATGGGGTCATCCTCACCGACGCATCGCTTGTGATCCGGTATGCCACCTCCAACTGCCGCACCCTGGTCCCGATGGTCCGCAGCCGCTCCTGGGAGGGGATGGCGCTCGAAGACGCCCTGACGGATGAGCACATCACGGCGTACATCACAGGCCAGGTGCAACAGATGGATGAGGAGGCGGAGAACGAGTTCTCCTTCCAGAAGGGGGACAAGATCCAGACCATCGCGGTCACCGTCACCGCCTACAAGCGGTCTGGGACCGCCAAGGACTCCTCCCTCGTCATCATGCTCACCGACGTGACGGCCCACAATGCGGCCGAACGAAGGCTCAGGCGCAGCGAGAACCTCGCCAGCCTGACGACGATGGCGGCGGGGGTGGCCCACGAGATCAAGAATCCGTTGGCGGCGATGGACATCCACCTGCAGCTGCTGCGCAAGGCGTTCGCCCGTCAGACCTGTCTCACGGAAGAGGACGCGTCGCGCTACATCGATGTCCTTGAGGAGGAGATCGCGCGGCTCAACACGATCGTCGTCGACTTCCTCTTCGCCGTCAAGCCGCTGGATAGCCGCCCGCGCCTCGCTCAGATCAGGGGAACGGTCGCCGAGGTCTGTGCCTTCGCCAAGGTTGAGCTCGCTGCCCACAAGATCACCCTCAACGAGGAGTTCGCCTCCTTCCTGCCGCGCATTTTCTTCGACGACCACCTGGTCAAGCAGGCGCTCCTCAACCTCATCAAGAACGCGATGGCCGCGATGGAGGATGGGGGGATCATGACCATCGCGGTGCGCCATGAGGGCAACGAGGTCACCGTCCAGGTCGGCGATACCGGCAAGGGCATGGACGAGCAAACCATCCAGAAGCTCTTCGAGCCGTACTTCACCACGAAAGCCAGCGGTACCGGCCTCGGGTTGACGATGGTCTACAAGATCATGAAGGAGCACAACGGGGATGTGACGGTGCAATCAAAGAGAGGGGAGGGGTCACTCTTCACCCTCCACTTCCCGGTGCCGGAGAGCGAGTACCTGGCCATCGAGGAGGCCCAGAGCACGGAGGTGTCCTATGAAGCGTAATATCCTGATCTGCGATGATGAGAAGAACATCCAAAGCGGGCTGGCCCTCGCCATGGAGTTGGAGGGGTATGAAGCCCTCGTCGCCTCCAACGGTGAGGAGGCGTGGAAGACCATCAACACCCACCCGGTCGATCTGGTCATCACCGACCTGCGCATGCCCAAGATGGGCGGTGATGAGCTGCTGAGGCGGATCAACGGGGCCTATCCCCGCCTCCCGGTGATCATCCTCACCGGCCACGGCTCCATCGAGAGCGCGGTTGATGCAATGCGCGGCGGTGCCATCGACTTCTTCACCAAGCCGGTCGACCTCGACCGCCTCTCCTTGGTGGTCAAGAAAGCGCTCTCCTCCAGCGACCTCTACGCTGAGCATGAGCGGTTGAAGGAGGAGGTCGCCCTCTTGAAGGCGCGAAACCGCTACGACCGGATCATCGGAAAGAGCGCAAAGATGGTCGCCCTGATGGATACCGTGGCCCAGGTGGCCCCGACCAAGGCGTCCGTCTTGATCACCGGAGAGAGTGGGGTGGGCAAGGAGCTCGTCGCCGATGCGATCCATGAGCTCTCCGACCGGGGGAAGGGACCGCTGGTGAAGGTCCACTGCGCCGCCCTCAGCGAATCGCTCTTGGAGAGCGAGCTCTTCGGCCATGAAAAGGGCTCCTTCACCGGTGCGGTGAGCCAGAAGCGCGGCCGTTTCGAGCTCGCCGACGGCGGGACGATCTTCCTCGATGAGATCGGGGAGATCAACTTGCAGACCCAGGTCAAGCTGCTCCGTGTCCTGCAGGATCGGCGGTTCGAGCGGGTCGGGGGAGAGAAACCCATCTCCGTTGACGTGCGGATCATCTGTGCCACCAACAAGGACCTCCTCTCTGAGATCGAGAAGGGGAATTTCCGCGAGGATCTCTACTACCGCCTCAACGTCGTCCACCTCGTCGTCCCGCCGCTTCGCGAGCGCAAGGATGACATTCCCCTCCTCTTGACCAGCTTCCTCACCCAGTTCAGCGAGGAGAACGGGCGCTCCATCGAAGGCTTCTCCAATGCGGCCAAGCGTGCCTTGCTCGCCTACGATTGGCCGGGCAATATCCGTGAGCTGCGCAACTGCATCGAGAGCGCGGTGGTCCTCACCCGAAGTTCGGTCATCGAGATCGAGGATCTCCCCCAGCAGATCGGGAAGGCGGAGAGCGCTGGCTCGGTCAGCCTCGAGGTGGGCATCACCCTCGCCGAGGCTGAGAAGCGGTTGATCATCTCCACCCTCGCCCAGTGCGGCGGCAACAAGACCCGGGCCGCCGAAGTGCTCGGAATCGGGCGGAAGACGCTGCATAGGAAGCTACAGGAATACCACATTGACGAAGGATGACATCTACAAGATTTTCGATAAGGACGGCTTGCTGGAAGCTCACTTCCCCAGCTATGAATTCCGTGAAGGGCAGCTGCTCATGGCGGACCTGGTCCGTGAGAGCTATGAAAGAGGGGCGATCTGCGCCGCCGAGGCGGGCACCGGCATCGGCAAGTCATTCGCCTACCTCGCCGTCGCCGCCTCCCGGGCCAAGGAGTTTCCCGACGAGCGGACCGTGGTGGCCACCAGCACCATCAACCTGCAGCGCCAGCTCTTCGAGAAGGACCTGCCGATCCTCCTCTCCTGCCTGGGCCTCGAGTGCACGACGGCCCTCGCCGTGGGGCGCTCCAATTACATCTGCATCCAGCGCTTTCTCCAGGTGAAGGGCGACTCCCCGATCGTGGCCGCCGATCCACAGAGCGAGCTCTCCCAGGTGGAGCGGTGGATGCGCACCACGAAGAGCGGCCTGTTCAGTGATCTGGGGTTCTCCATCAGCGGGGAGCTCTTCAGCGAGAGCTGCTGCGACAGCGATCTCTGTCCAGCCCACAGCTGCCCCTACTTCAAGGAGTGCTTCTTCTTCAAGGCGAAGGCTCGGGCCCGGGAGGCGCAGATCGTCATCAGCAACCACCATCTGCTCTTCAGTGATGCACAGCGGCGCAACCTCAACGACACCGGGTACGACGAGGAGGCGATCCTCCCTGCCTTCGGCCACCTGGTCATCGACGAGGCGCACAACATCGAGGCCAACGCCAGTGAGTATTTCAAAGCGGAGTACGACAGCTCCTCGCTGCTGCGCCAGGTGCACAAGATCCAGCGCTCAAGCCGCTACAGCAAGCAGTCGCTGCTCGACCAGATCGGCTCCTATACTCCTGAGGTGGAGCGCATCGAGGCGATCAAGGATCTGATCCACCTTCTGCTGCAGCAGGTGGAGACGCTCGACCAATACCTGCTCTCGGTCTTCCAGAAGAACGACTACCAGCCGGTCTTGATCAAGGTGGAGCACCAGGGTCGCCTCACCTCCTTCAAAGAGGCCGCCCTCGCCATCGCCGAGACCGCGTCGCGTCTGGGGGCGAGAATCAACAGCCTCGTCTCTGATGTGAAGGTCCCCAGCGAGCTGGAGGGGCGCTCCACTGAGCTGAAGGTGCGCAGCGACCGCATCACCGCCATGGCCGATGTCCTCTCCCGCTTCTGTGACTTTGCCGGGTGGGGGGACGAGATCCACTGGTTCAACGCCGAGCGAGTCCGCTCCCAGGTGAGGATCCAGGTCTGCATCACCCCGCTCTCCATCGCACCGATCCTCACCGAAGCGCTCTTCTCCAAGCTCGAGACGGTGGTCTGTACCTCGGCGACGATGGACCTGGGCGATGAGTTCGCCTTTTGGTCGAGTCGGGTCGGGTTGCCGTATAGTGAGAGCCGCCCCTTTTTGAAGGGGGTCTTCCTCTCACCCTTCGATTACAAGGAGCGCTTGATGCTCCTCACCCCCCATGATGCGCCCCCGCCGCCGGCGAAGGCCGATGAGCCGTATCTGGAGTACCTGCGGGAGCACGTCTGGGAGAGTGTGCATACCTCGGGAGGCGGGGCCTTGGTGCTCTTCACCTCCTATGCCGTGCTGAAGGCGGTGAAGGAGGGGATCGCCCATCGCTTTGCCGAAGAGGGCATGCTGCTGCTCAGCCAAGGGGAGGGGGACCGCTACGCCCTGCTCAACACCTTCATCGCCGAGGAGAACTCGACGCTCTTCGCCACCTCCTCCTTCTGGGAGGGGGTCGATGCACCCGGGGACACGCTGCGCCTCGTCATCATCACCAAGTTGCCGTTCAGTGTTCCGAGCGACCCGGTCTTCAAGGCGCGCTGTGAGGCCATCGACCGGGAGGGGGGCAGCGGCTTCTTCCAGCTCGCCCTCCAGTCGGCGACGATGAAGCTCAAGCAGGGGTTCGGCCGCCTCTTGCGCTCCACCTCCGACCGCGGCATCGTCTTGATCCTCGACAGCCGGGTGATGACCAAAAGCTACGGCCCGTTCATGCTCAGGAGCCTGCCGGAGAGCTATCACCCCGAGTGCGACAGCGCATCGATCGCCTCACGCATCGAGAGCTTCCTCTACTGAGGGCACAAAAAAGAGGTGGTCACCCACCTCGTTTTTGTGTGTCGTCGTATGGAGCTTACTCGATGACGGCGAGGATGTCCTTCATGCTCAGGATCAAATACTCGACGCCGTCGACCTTCACCGCGGTGCCGCTGTACTTGTCATGCAGGACCTTGTCGCCGACTTTGACGGTGATCTTCACCTCATCGGTTCCCTCGCCGACTGCGACGACGTTGCCGATCTGGGTCTTTTCCTGGGCTGTCTGCGGGATGAAGATGCCGCTTGCGGTCTTCTCCTGTAGTTCCTCGTTCTTTACCAACACTCTGTCTGCCAAAGGCTTGATGGTCATTGATTCTTCCTCCAACCATGGATTTTTACGCGAGAGGGCAGCACGTGGCTGCCTGCTTGCATTAATATAGTAAAAAGGGCTGAGACAGGCAAGGGAGGGATTTCAGGCTCCGGTGGCGTCTTGTGTGCCTCTCTCCCAACTCCATACTTTTCCACATAGACTTGCCTCTTTGCCGCTCTGTACCTATATTCAATGCAGAGAATGCAAGGAGCGATGATGGAATTGAGATTGGAACATGATGAGGAGACAGAGTGGGGAGCATCGTCACAGCTGTGGCAGCACTTCTACCAGCTCGGGTGTCTCTTTGCCAGTGCCCATGAGATGGGCATGGGGCTGACCTATCTCATCGATGCGTTTCTGATCCGCGGGGGGACGGAGGAGGGCGCCGACCTGGAGTGGATCGACTTCTTCCGTCGCCAGTTCGCCATCTATCTGATGGGAAAGGGGCGCCTCAACTGTTCGATCTGTGAAGGGGATATGATCCACGACCTCCTCAGGGATGAGTATGAGCGCATCAAGGTGGAGCTGGAGGAGAGCGAATTGCCCTTCGCGACCGAGCATCTTGCCCGTTGGTTCGGCACGCTTGAGCTGGATTTTCCGTGGATAGGGGAAGAAAAGGACCCACATCGGGCGTTTGGTTGATTCCTTCCGCCCGCTCTGTGTCAAAATGACCCGAAACGGATGGTCTTTTGGGGCGGTGGGCCAAAATGAGCCACTCCTTGCTGTGCTATGCAGAAATTCACCTGCTTGGTTTTCTTGTAAAGCTTGTTAAATATTCGTTCAATAAGAAATTATAAATAATGCTATTTTCTTGGCACGTATCTTGCATACCATGTAGCAACACCAATGAGGGAGCGTACCGCATGAGCAAGAGAAATACAATGTTGAACCAAGAGAGTGAATATTCCTACGATGATGCCAACATCATGAGCATCTACATGAAGGAGATCAACCGTATTCCGTTGCTCACCGAAGAGGAGGAGCTCGACCTTGCCATCAAGAGCCGGGACGGCGATGAGTTCGCCCGCAAGCGGATGGTGGAGGCGAACCTGCGGTTCGTCGTCAATGTCGCCAAGAAGTACCAGAACCAAGGCCTCCCCTTGGTCGATTTGATCAACGAGGGGAACATCGGCCTGATGACCGCCCTGGACAAGTTCGATCCCGACCGCGGCTACCGCTTCATCAGCTACGCCGTGTGGTGGATCCGCCAGTCCATCATGAAGGCGATCAACGAGAAGGGCAGGGCGGTGCGCCTGCCGCTGAACCGGACCAATGAACTGTTGCAGATGCAGAAGGCCCAGCGCTCCTTGATGAAGGATCTGGAGACCGAGGAGCCGACCGCCGAGCAGATCGGTGAGCTGGCCGGCTTCGACGCCGACCACGTGGAGAACCTCTTGGCCATCAGCCGCGACCTGGTCAGCCTCGATGCCCCGCTCTTCGGCGACGGCAACGCCAGCTCGGTGGCGGATTTCATCGAAGATGGCGCGCAGAGCCCCGAGGAAGCACTCATGGACAGCGCACTGAAGGATGATGTGCGGCGTCTGCTCTCCACGCTCAGCAAGCGTGAGCGGGAGATCATCGAGCTGCGGTATGGCCTTGAGGGTCAGATACCGATGTCACTCAAGGAGATCGGCGAGCTCTACAACCTCACCAAGGAGCGGATCCGTCAAATCGAGAAGCGGGCGTTGGACCGGCTGAAGGAGTCCGAGTACACCCGGTACGTGGACAGCTATATCGCATAGCGATCGATATATAAAGGGATGAAGGGGGCCGAGCGGCCCTCTTCTTTTGTCCAATGGGTTATATGCGGGACGAGATCTTCTTGTTCCACCCCATGTTGGTCGAGATGTTGGTGGCGCACTTGACCACAAGTGGAGCCATCTTCTCCGGGGTCATCTGCGGCTGTTGCTCCAGGATCCATGAGGTGGAGATGGCGGCGATGACCTGGCCACGATAATCGTAGATCGGGGCGGCGACACAGTTGATGTCCGGTTCGGCCTCTTGGTCATCGAGACCCCAACCCCGGCGTTTGCATTCGCGGATGTCGGTGAGCAGGCTCTCGATGTTGGCGTGGGTGTTCGGTCCTCTCTTCTCAAAGACCACCCCGCTCATCAAGCCCCGGATCTCCTCTTCGGCAAGGCCCATCAAGAGCGCCTTGCCCAGTGAAGTGCAGTAGAGCGGCTTGCGCTGGCCGATGATGGCGTACTTGCGCAGGCTGGTGATCTGCTCCTTGCTGTCGATGTAGACCATCTCATGGTTCTGCCGGATGGCGAGGAACACGACGTTCCCGGTGGTGGTGGACAGTTCTTCCATATGCGGAGAGCTCTCGGTCTTCAGTTCCAGGTTGTTGAGGTAGTTGGAGCAGAGTTCGATGAGTCCCGGTCCGAGCTTGTACGATCCGGTCCGTTCGCTCTTGCGGACAAAGCCGCGCTGGCTCAAAACCCCGAGCAGGCGATGGACGGTGCTCTTGGGAAGTGCCAGGCGTTCCGTGATGTACGCAAGGCTCGCCCCTTCTTGCTCACTTCCCAGCAGCGAGAGAATATCAAAGGCTCGGTCAAGGGATTGTACTCTCACCTCAGTTTTCACTCTGTTCCTCCAGACACTATAAATATAGAAGATTTGTACCCTCTTGACAAGTGCTCAGAGTATCTTATAATGAAATAGCATTCCACATTATGGAATTAAAATGCTAAGATATTGGGAAATATGCATATGTACTCATATGATTACCTATATATTAGAACATGATTCCACAATGCGGAACAATCTCAGGAGGATTGATTATGAAACGAACACTGGTTTTGGTCCTATGCATCGTCGTTGCGATGACGACCCTCTTTGGGGCAGGACAGAAGGATGGGGCCGCGGACAAGGTCTATACCTTGAAGCTGGGCCACGCGTCGACGACTGAGTCCACTCGCCACAAGGCGCTGTTGGTCATGAAGGAGTACGTGGAGAAGGAGTCCAACGGTAGGCTGATCATCGAGATCTACCCGGCCGAAACCCTGGGCAACGAGAATGCGATGATTGAGGCGATGAAGCTCGGTACCCTCGAGATGTTCGTCGGTGGTGTCTTCGACGCACAGACCCCGATGCTCAACCTCTATTTGATGCCGTTCTTCTTCCCCACCCAGGACGACCTGATGAAGGTGAGCCACAGTGCATTGGGCGATAAGATTCGCGCCAGTGCCGAGAAGGAAGGGATCAAGATGCTCGCCGTCGGTGACGGTGGCTCGAGACAGATCACCAACAACGTGCGCCCGATCAAGAGCCCGGCCGACATGAAGGGCCTGAAGCTCCGCACCCCGCCGATCGAGTCGATCATCGAGGCGATGAAGGCGTTGGGTGCCAACCCCGTTTCCATCCCTTACGGCGACACCTACATGGCACTGAAGACCAACGTCGCAGACGGGCAGGAGAACCCGCTCGCCAACATCGGCGACATGAAGTTCTTCGAAGTGCAGAAGTACATGACGATGATCGACTACCAGTTCCATCCCGAGCCGATCGACATGGGCCTCGACATGTGGAACACACTGCCTGAGGATCTGCAGGCGATCATCCAGGATGGCGCGTGGATTTACACCGATGAGCAGAACCGGCTTCGCCGTGAGCTCAACGACTACTACTACGACATGATCGTAGCCGGTGGTGCCCAGGTCTATCGCCCCAACCAGAGCGAGATTGACCAGTTCATCGCAGCCTGTAAGCCGGTATACGACTTCTTCGTCAAGAAGGGGGTCGTCACCCAGGCCGATTTGGATGAGGCTCGTCGTATCGTCGCTTCCAACTAAGGCAATAAGCCCGCCTTGCTACAAGGCGGGCATCCTTTGAACTCAAGAGCAAGTGGGATTGTATGAAAAAATTAATCTTGGGAACCGATAAGTTCCTCTCAACCTTGGGCATCGTCCTCAATGCGGTGTTGGCCAGCGGAGTCGTCATCAGTGTATTCTTGCGCTACTTATTCTCCATTGCCTTCGTCGAGAGCGAGGAGCTCCTCACGATGGTCTTCGTCGCCACCACCTTCTTCGGCTCTGCGTTGGGCCTCAGGGAGGGCGACCACATCGCCATCACGAACTTCGTCGATCGTGCCAGCAAAAAAAAGCAGCGGATCTTCGCCATCATCTGTCAAGTCGTCATCATCTTCGTTTCGGTGGTCATGATCTATTACAGCATGAGGATGATCGCCAAGGTCGGGAAGGTCCCGAGCCCCGCCACCGGGATCAAACGGGGATGGTACTACGCCATCATTCCCGTCTCGTTTGTGTTCACCATCTTCTATTCGGTGGTTGATATCGTCGGACAGTTCATCTCCATCCCGGCGCCGGACAAGGCTGATATGGGTGACAGTGAACTCGGCTTCAAAGGAGATAAGTAATGCAACTGTCCCTCATGTTTCTCGCGTTGATCATATTATTGGCTATCGGCGTGCCCATCGCCTTCTCCATCGGCGCCTCGGGCATCCTCTATATGCTCTTGACCAACCCCTCGTTTCTGTTGACCTTCCCCCAGCGGGTCTGGTCCGGAACGGAGAGCTTCATCATCATAGCCATGCCGCTCTTCATGCTCACCGGTGAGCTGATGAACCACTCAGGCCTCACCCGACGGCTCATCGACTTCTCGATGTTGCTCGTCAAACCCTTCAACGGTGGGTTGGGGGAGGTGAATGTGGTGGCCAGCATGATCTTCGGTGGCATCAGCGGCTCGTCCGTGGCCGATACCTCGGCCCTCGGCTCGATCCTCATCCCCGACATGGTCAAGCAGGGGTACCCGCTCAGCTTCTCCGCGGGAGTCACGGTGGCAAGTTCCACGATGGGGATGATCATCCCGCCCTCGGTGCCGATGCTCATGTACGCGATGGTGAGCGGCGCCTCGGTGGCGAAGATCTTCCTCGCCGGCCTGATCCCCGGCATCCTCATCGGAGTCACCCAGCTGGTGCTGACCTACGTCATCTCCAAACGGAACCACTACCACCCGCCCAAGGAGAAGTTGGGGTACCGTAAGGCGGCCAAGATCGCCAAGGACGGTTCATTGGCCGTCATCATGCCGCTCTTGATCATCATCACCGTCTCCTTCGGGGTCGCCACCGCCAGTGAGTCGGCCGGAATCGCCGCCCTCTATGCGCTGGCGCTCGGCTTCTTGGTTTATAAGGAGCTGAAGTGGAGTGATGTGAAGGTTGCCCTCAAGAAGACCTTCATGATGAGTAGCTCGATCATGATCATCGGCGGGTTCACCATGATCTTCACCTGGATTCTCGCCGTCGAGCAGGTCCCGGCCCACATCGGCACATTCTTGGTCAACTCGAACATCCCGACCTGGCTGGTCTTCCTCCTCCTCGATGTCCTGATCCTGGTCCTCGGTACCTTCTTGGACGTCACCCCCTGTATCCTGCTCATCAGCCCGATTCTGTTG
>LVBF01000155.1 GCA_001604325.1 Spirochaetales bacterium Spiro_04 | reverse complement strand
CTCTATGCGCTGGGGGTCGAGGAGGGCATGGCGCTCATGGAGTCGCTTGAGGGCGTTGAGGCGATCCTCCTCACCGCCGACCACCGTCTCCTTACCACCTCCGGTGTGCCGGAGCTCACCATCACCGATGCACGCTATCACCGATGATGCTGTTGTCTTGCAGTGCCTCTTCATGGTATCATTTGGCTAGATTCACAGTTTCGGTAATATATTGATAACAAATTACTGAAATGACCATTTGATACGAATGAAAATGCCGAGAATGTGCATTTTGAGGAGGACGCCATGGTTGGTACCCATCAGGAGATTTCTTATATTGTCCGTGAAGGTCGAGAGAAGGACATCACGCTGGCCCAAGAGCTCTTCTCGATGAAGTATGTCAACTGTGCCCGTCGATTCCACCGCCAGATCCCAGGCTACCGGATGAGCCCGCTTCAGGGGCTGCCCAGCCTCGCCACGATGTTCGAGGTCGGCGGCATCTGGACCAAGGATGAGTCCAGCCGCCTGACGCTCAACAGCTTCAAGGTCCTCGGCGGCTCATTCGCCCTCTACCGCTACCTGCAGAAGCAGTTGGGGATCCTCGGGGAGGATACCTCCTTCGCCTACCTGGCCAGTGAAGAGGTCAAGGAGAAGGTCGGCGACATCACCTTCGCCAGTGCCACCGACGGCAACCACGGGCGCGGCATCGCCTGGGCCGCCAAGAAGCTCGGCTTCAAGTGCGTCATCTACGTCCACTCCGAGACCAGCGCCCGGCGCATCGATGCCATCAAGAGCAACGACGCCACCGTCGTCGTCGTCGACGGCAACTACGACGATGCGGTGCGCCAGGTCGCCATCGACGCCGAGGCAAACGGCTGGACAGTGGTCAGCGACACCAGCTGGGACAACTACACCGAGATTCCGACGTGGATCATGCAAGGCTACCTCACCCTCTTTTCGGAGGCGCAGGAGCAGTTTGCCGGGGTGGGCATCGTCAAGCCGACGCACGTCTTCATCCAGGCCGGGGTAGGGGCGCTCGCCGCCTCGATCATCGGCTACTACCACGCCCTCTTCGGCCAAGACGCCCCGAAGTGCATCGTCGTCGAGCCGGACAAGGCTCCGTGTATCTTCGAGAGTGCGCTCGCCGATGAAAAGACACCTCGTTCGGTCACCGGTGCCTTGGACACCATCATGGCGGGCCTCGCCTGTGGGGACCCCAGCCCAATCGCGTGGGACCTGCTGCACGAGTTGGCCGACGCCTTCCTGATGGTCCCCGACTACATCGCCGCCAAGGGGATGCGCATGTACGCCACCCCGCTTGCCGGAGACCCCCTGATCATCAGCGGGGAGAGTGGGGCCGTCACCCTCGGCGCCTTCGCCTCCATCATGCAGTACAGTGAGCTCAAGGAGCTCAAGGACGCATTGGGGCTCAATAAGGAGAGTCAGGTGCTCTTCGTCAACACCGAGGGGAACACCGACCCGATCCACTTCCGCCAGATCATCTGGGAGGGGGCCAACCCCGTACCCGAGGAGTACTGGATCAACCGCTGATCACCGGGAGAGCGCAACAGAGACCATCACCGCCAGAATCGACACCACCGTGTCCACGGACAGGGTGGTGTGTACATATGCATTCTCAGCCTCGTCATCCATCTTCATGAACGCCGAGATGACGAAGGGTGGGGGGGTGAGGGCCATGACGAGCATCGCGCGTCGATAGATCGGTGCCATGCCCAGCCACCGGTCGAGGATCCAGTGGTTGAAGAGCAGGGCGAGGGTGATCAAGATCAGCTTGCGTACAGCGATGGTGAAGAGTGAGAAGCGCAGGGTCTTCCGTTCGATCTCTACACCCCAGCCGATGGCGATAGTGATGAGCGGCACCGTCATCGAACCCACCAGGTGGATGAACGAGTCCAGCGGCTCAAGGTAGGGGGAGAGGGCATCAGGGACGGGGATGAGGCCGGCGATGATGCCCCCCGCCATGCCCAGGGTAACCGGACTCTTGATGAAAGAGATGAGGATGGAAGAGAGGCTTGGCCTCTCTCCGCTCTTCATCGCCGTGAGGGCGGAGCTCTGGATGGTGAAGACGAAGAGCGTCTGACCGAGGCCGATGAAGGCGATGGCGCTCAGTCCCACCGCCCCATAGGTGGCCGAGAAGATGGCGAGGCCGAACATCCCCACCTCGAAGCCGGTCATCATGAGGGGAAAGTACGGGCTCCGGATTTTGAACAGCCGTGCCAAGAGATGGCCGAGGGCGAGCAACAGG
>LVBF01000154.1 GCA_001604325.1 Spirochaetales bacterium Spiro_04 | reverse complement strand
ATTTTCCCTGTTGGCACAGTAATTGCATTATAGACAGTAGGACAAAGCAACAGTTTTTTTCAAACCTCCTTACAGTGTGATTTCCTTGATGCCGGCGCCCTCTGTACACCCCACGGACGCCGGCATCATCTATAGCATCCCCTTCCTCCCCTTTTGCTCTTCTGCTATCATGGCCCCATGGCGAAGAGCAGAAGAGACCGAGCCGACTTTTATACCCTCAAGGCGCGAGCAGAGGGGTATCCGGCACGGTCGGTGTACAAGCTTGAGGAGATGCAGCAGCACTTTTCTCTGATCAAGGCGGGGGACACCGTCCTCGATGTCGGCGCTGCCCCAGGCTCCTGGACCCTCTATGTGAAACGCAACTTCCTCTCCACGCGGGGCAGGATCGTCGCGGTCGACCTCAACCCCCTCTCCCTCTCCCCCCTCCCTGAAGGCGTGATGGAGGTGGTCGGTGATGCCTTCAGCCCTGAGATCCGAAAAGAATTGATTGCCCATGGCCCCTACGATGTGATCATCAGCGACGCCGCCCCACAGACCAGCGGGATCAGGAGCGTCGACACCAGCCGCAGTGAAGCACTCTGTGAGGCGGTGATCTTCCTTTCTGAAGAACAGCTCAAGGAGGGGGGCAACCTCGTCGTCAAGCTCTTCCAAGGCGGAGGGCAGGAGGCGTTGATCACAGAGATGAGAGAGCTCTTTGACCGGGTGAAACCGTACAAACCCAAGGCCTGTCGCGATGACTCATTCGAGGTCTATCTGGTGGGGCTGGGACGAAAGGAGCGGAGCCGAGCATGAAATGTTACACCCAGGCACTGCCGGCGGGCATCTCTCTGGCCGTCTTCAACGGCGATGACTTGATCTTCACCAGCAGCGCGAAGTGGCTCCACCCCCTCTTCGCCCTCGAGGAGTTTCTTCTCACCTACAACGGAGAGCGCGACATGCTCTCTGCCCACGACACCGCCGCAGGCAAGGCGGCCGCCATCCTCATGGCCCGTCTTGGCATCAAGCGGGCGCACATCAACCTGGTCAGCGACCTCGCCGTCGAGATCTACGAGGCTTATGGCATCGCCCTCTCCTACGAGCGGAGGATCGACCGTCTCCTCTGCCAGACTGAGGCACTGCTTGCCTCAATGGATGATGAGGAGGAGATCTACCTCCTGCTCAAAGAGCGGGCACGGCGGGCCCAAGAGAGGGATTTGTCCGATCAAGGGTGAAATTCTTTCAGGCTTGTGAAGCGCCAAATCAGTAAAATCCTGCCCCTGGATGCACCAACGGCAGGATTTGCTGAATTTTGAATTGCAATTTTTCTCCTACCAAATCCTATTGAAAACGAGCGTGGGAAGCGGTGATGATACTACCATCCCTTCCTTCTCCCTACATCTCCTTGATCAGGGAGAGGTCTCCGCGTGCCGCCGCCCTGAGAAGCGGGGCCATGTAGGTATCCACATCACTCGCCTGCATCGGGACAGGCATGTTCTTCAGCTTCATCTCCAGTTGGGGATCCTTGGCCGCCTGAAGGGCACGGGTGATGTGCTCCTCGCTGAAACCCGGAATATCGGAGAGCTTCGTCGGTGCCTTGATGGAGACGCTGAAGGCGATCATCATCCGGGCGACCGCTTCAGCCAGCGCACGGCCTGAGAGATCCTCAACCGACGGGCCATACCCGAACTTGGAGAAGATCGCACCGACGACCTTCAACTGCTGCTGGATGGCGTTCCCGTAGAGGACCGCGTAGTACGGGTTCATGATACCGCAGGCCGTGCCGTGGGAGATGATGTCCACCAGCGAGAAGCTGGTCAGGTGGGCACCGCTGGTGCCGCCGATCATGATGGCGTACCCGCCCAAGTCGGTGGCCAAGCCGATGGCCTCACGCGCCTGTATGTTGGCCGGATCATCCATCAGGACCGGCGCATGGGCCACCACCAGGCTGATGGCGCACTCGGCGAGTTCAGCGGCCTTGGCGTAGGTCGCTTCACGGGCAGAGAGGAAGACCTCAAAGGTGTGGGCGATGGCATCCAGGGCGCCGTCGATGGTCAGCGAGAGCGGCATCGAGAGGGTGGTCTCGTAGTCGAAGAGGCCGACGGTCGGGATCACGGCATCATCGACGATGAGCTTCTTCTGGCCAGCGACGGGGTCGGTGATGTTGGCGTACTTGGTGAGGTGGGCGCCGCTGGAGGCACTCGTCATCACGGCGATCGTCGGGATCAAGGAGAGGCCGGCCTTGGCAAGTTCGTCCGTGACGACACCGGTACCGAAGTAGTGATCGATCTCCGGTGTCGCCGATCCTCCGAGGACAGCGAGCACATTGGCGCCCTTGACCGCATCGATGGCTGAACCGCCGCCGATGACGACGATTGAATCGGGCTTGGTGTGGAGGATGTAGCTCTCCAGGCGGTAGACGTCCTCACGGGGGGAGTTGGGCTTCGCGGCAGGGGCGATGGCGCCGCCGGCACGCTCGACACCGGCCTTCTTCAGGCTTTCGACGACCCGGTCGACGATCGGCTTCATCGAGGCAGCGTTGCTGACCACCAAGGCCCGCTTTCCGAATGCTGCGGCAGCTTCCCCCACCTCGTCCAGGACCCCGAGGCCGTGGATATAGGAGTCACCCTTCCAATCTCGGAGCAACCCATACGCTCGTGTCATCTGATCCATACTCCCTGCCTCCTCGTCTCCAGAACGCCATCGCCTGCCACAGAGTCACCACTGATCCCCGCAACGCTCATCTTCATTGTGCCATTCTGAGGCACCTCTGCCAAGTGCAGTGAGAGGCAACCCCGGGCGATGGCTGCTTCGACGCTCAAAGCTGGCATACCTGGTGTGTCCATTGTATACAACGATGGGTTCACACCCGATGGCTCTTGTCAAAGCGCTCGATTGTTCCTCATCTGCTTCCCCAAATTTCATTGATTTTCCCCATCTGTCCAGAGAGAGGAGCAACTGTTCTTTGTACACAATTTTCTTGACGCGTGGAGCTGCCCCGAGTAGAGTACGAAGAGCGAGAGGGAATGGACGATGAAAAAATGTATCCACAACAGTCTCAGTGACCAAGTCTACACCATGCTGAAAGAACAGATTCTCAGCGGGCAGCTGAAAGGCGGCATGAAGATTCCCGAAGAGTCGCTTGCCGAGCAGTTCGGTGTCAGCCGCACCCCCATCCGGGAGGCCGTCAGACGCCTCTCTGAGTACGGGCTGGTGACCATCAAGCCGCGCAGCTATGCCTCAGTCAGCACCATCACTGAGAAGGAGGCGGAGGACATCGCCCGGGTGCGCGTCACGCTCGAACAACTCGCCGTCGACTCCATCGATGAAGCGGGGTACCTGGCACACGTCAAGGAGCTCTCCCGCTTTGCCGCCGACTGCCAGTATGCGATGGGAATCGGCGATCGGGCCTCGGTCTTCGAGCAGGACAACCTCTTTCACCTGGCCCTGATCAAGGCCTCACGCAACTCGGCGTTGATCAGCCTCTATGAGCGCCTTGATGCGAAGATACAACAGCTGCGCATCGCCCAGAACCTCAATGAGCATGAGCTCTCCCTCTGTCTCGCCCAGCATGGTGAGATGATGAACCTCCTCAAGGGTGGGGAGAAGGAGCGCTGCAAGGCCTTGATCCACGAACACGTCTTTCATCGCTCGATCGACCTCGGAGCGCCTCGATGAGAGAGAACGACATCATCATCACCTATGGCTCGGACGCCTCGGTGATGACCCGTGCGCTCCTTGATGCCATCGACATCGAGTCTTTGATCGGGGACACAAATGCCACCATCGTCCTCAAACCCAACCTGGTGGTCGCCGTCACACCCGAGGGCGGGGCAACCACCCACCCCGAGATCGTCATCTCCATCATCGAACATCTCAAGGACCGGGGATACCACCATATCACCATCGCCGAGAGCGCGTGGATCGGCGACAGCACCGAGCGTGGCTTCGCCGTCAATGGATACCATGCCATCAGCGGGCGCTACGGTGTGCCTCTCATCGACGTAAAGAAGGATCGATACGTTACACAGAGTGCGGGCGGCATCACGATGGAAGTCTCCAAGACGGTGCTGGAGTGCGACTTCCTCATCAACCTGCCGGTGCTCAAGGGCCACTGCCAAACGGCGATGACCTGCGCGCTGAAGAACATGAAGGGGTGCATCTCCGATCGCAGTAAACGGCAGTTCCACACCCAAGGCCTCCACCGCCCCATCGCCTCCCTCAATCGTGTCAGGAGCGCCGACCTCATCATCGTCGATTCGATCTGCGGTGATCTTGACTTCGAGGAGGGCGGCAACCCCGTAGAGACCAACCGGATTTTCGCCGCTCGCGACAGCGTCCTCTCTGATGCCTTCGGCGCGTCTCTCATCGGTTTCACCGAAGAGGATATCCCGTATATCCACCTCGCCGAGGAGCTGGGCGTCGGATCATCAGATCTTTCTCGGATGAACCTCATCAGCCTCAACGAGCCGAGCCAGCAGCCTCTTGCCACCCCCACCGGCAAGGCACACTCCCTCACTCTCCATACCGAAGAGAGGAGCGCTTGCTCCGCGTGCTACGGCACCCTCATCCACGCCCTCAAGCGCCTCGATGAGGTGGGGAGGTTGAAGAACCTGAAGCACACCATCTCAATCGGCCAGGGGTTCAAGGGAGTGGAAGACCCAAAGAAGGTCGGAGTGGGCAGCTGCACACAGGGCCTTGGCAAGAGCCTGCCCGGCTGTCCTCCCAAGGCGGTGGATATGGCCGAGTTCATCAAGGGGTTGGAGCAGCCTCCGCGGCATCATAGCTGAACATCGAGGCAGGATTGGCGAATACCCGTTTGAGTATCGCTCGAGAGGCCTTTACAAAGCTCTGTCCCCCTTGTTATGGTCGGCTATGGGCATTTCATCGATCGTGCAATATATCCTCTTGGGGCTGTTGGCCGCGTTCACCCTCTTCAACCTCTTCATCTTCACAGTGGGAAGAAAGCGGCGCAGGGCGGCGCAACACAGCCATCAGGAGACCATGGCGGCCCTCGAGCAGGAGGCCATGGCGGTGGTGAAGAAGGAGAAGGTCTCCTTCGAGACGAAGCTCGGGTATATGAACGATCAAAGCCAAGGGGTCCTGCTGACCTTCGACAAACAGCATGAACTGGTGGGAATCTTCTTACGCGGCCAGCACTACCTCATCTGGGGTGAGCAGTTCATCTCCGCCACCCAACGCTATGAGACACGTGACGACAAAAAGGTGACCAATGTCGTCGTCGACGTTGAGACGGAGGAGAGCATCATCACGGTGACCTTTGCGACCCGCGCCTACCGCCCTTCCTCATACCTGGGTAAGTTCATCCTTTCGGACAGCCAAGATTTCGCTACCCGCATCACCGAACACCTTCGCCCTCCTGGGCGATGAGGTGCACATCAAGCTGGGTGTGCGGCACGGCGATACCCGCTTCGGAGAGCCGGTCGTAGATCTCCCCATTGAAGCGGAAGTGAACCTTCCAATAGTCGGAGGGACGTACCCACGGCCTGACGACCAGGTCGACCGATGAGGAGGTGAGCTTGGTCACCTCGACCACCGGCTCGGGGGTGGGCAGCACCTCGCTGTAGGAGGCGAGGATCTCCCTGATGGTCTTCTTCGTCCGTTCGATGTCCGAGCCGAGGGTGACGCTGACGGCAAGCTCGACTCTCCGCCGCTCGATGTCGGAGTAGTTGACGATCGGGTTTCCCCACACCAGCTTGTTGCTCATCGTGATCTTCTTGTTGTCCGGGGTGGAGAGCGTCACACAGATCATGTCCATGTCGGTGACCGTCCCGGCGAAGGCCCCCGCCTCGATGTAGTCGCCGATGCGGAAGGGGGCGTTGATGACGATCATCACCCCGCTCAAGAGGTTGCCGATCGTCTCCTGGAAGGCGAAGCCCAAGATGACCCCCGTGATCCCCAAGCCTGCCAGCACGGGGCCCATGTTCAGGCCCATGTGCTGCAAGAAGGCGATGGCAAGAAGAATCCAGCCAAGGATGTTGACCAGTTGCAACGTGTAGCGGGCCATGAGGTCGCTGATCTTCTTCGAGCGCTGCAAGCCGCGCTCGAGGAGCGTCATCACCCAATGGATCAGCAGCTTTCCCACCGCAACCATGATGATGCCGCCGAGCAGCGTCAGGATGAAGGAGACAACCTTAATATCGGACCACTGCTCAAGGTGGTGTTCGATGTTCAGAATGATCGATTTCATGTCGATGCTGGCAACTATCATGTTCGTACATCCTCATGCAAACAGTACTATGGGGCAGGATGGTACCACCCTGCCCCTAGCATACACCGTAGATTCCTCTATCGGGAGAGAAGATTGTGTAATTTTTTGGTGAAGGCCACCGGGTCCTTGATCATGACGCCCTCGGCGAGCAGCGCTTGGTCGAGAAGCACCGAGCAGAGATCATCGGTATACTCCTTGTCTTCACTGGCCGCGATCTTCTGGACCATCGGGTCGTCAACGTTGACCTCAAGGATCGGCTTGGCTTCCTCGAAGTCGGCCTGGCCCATCGCCTTGAGCAGCTGCTGCATCTGCACGGTGGGGTCGTTCTCATCGACGACGACCACTGCCGGAGCATCGGTGAGGCGCGTCGATGCCACCACGTCCTTGACGCGGTCGCCGAGCGCCTTCTTGATCTTCTTGACGAGCGCCTTCTCCTCCTTGCTGGCCTTCCCTTCCTTCTCACCCTCCTCCTTGAGATCATCGACGGCCCCACTCTTGTTGATGGCCTTCAATGGGATCTCCTGGTAGGTCCCGATGGAACCGACGACCAGGTCGTCGATGTCATCGCTCATGATGAGGACCTCGAGGCCGCGCTTTCGGTAGGCGGCAAGCAGGGGGCTGGCCTTCAGCGTCTCTTCCTTGCCTCCGGTGATGTAGTAGATCGACTTCTGATCGGCGGGCATCCGCTCCTTGTAGGAGGCGAGGCTGACCCACCCCTCTTCGGTGGAGGACTTGAAGCGCACCAGATCCAACAACGCATCGCGGTTGCCGTAGTCGCTGTAGAGCCCCTCCTTCAACGGGCGGTTGTACTGCTCGATGAACTTGGTGTAGAGCTCGGGATTCTGCTCGCTGATCTTGGCGAACTCACCGAGGAGCTTCTTCACCGAAGCGGTTCGGATGGCGCTCATCACGCGGTTCTGCTGCAGGATCTCGCGGCTGACGTTCAGCGGCAGATCCTCGCTGTCGATGACGCCACGCACGAAGCGCAGGTAGGAGGGCAAGAGCTCCTTGTCGTCATCGGTGATGTAGACACGCTTGACGTAGAGCTTCACCCCGGGGCGGTAGTCGGCATAGTACATGTCGAACGGCGCCTTGGTGGGGATAAAGAAGAGGGTGATGTACTCGGTCGCGCCCTCCGCCCTGGTGTGGAGGTAGAAGAGCGGATCCTCGCTGTCGTAGGAGCTCTGCTTGTAGAACTCATTGTACTGTTCGTCGGTGAGCTCGTTCTTGGGCCGCCGCCAGAGCGCGGACGAGCTGTTGATCTGCTCGACCTTGTGTTCAGTTTTCTTCAGCGCGTTGCCGTCACTGTCCTTCTCTTTGTCGTCGTAGGTGGTCTGGTCGTAGGAGAGGAAGATTGGGTAGGCGATATGGTCGCTGTACTTCTTGACCAGCTGTTCGATCTGCCAGCGGTTGGCGAACTCGTTGCCCTCCTCGTTGAGCGTCATCGTGATGGTCGTCCCCTGGCTCTCGCGCTCCGCCTTGTCGAGCGAGTAGCTGCCCTTCCCGGTGGAAGACCACTTCCATGCCTGCTCCTCACCTGCCTTCCGGCTCACCACATCGACGCGTTCAGCGACCATGAAGGCGCTGTAGAAACCGACGCCGAACTGCCCGATGAGGTTGCTGTCCTTCTTCTGTTCGTCGGTGAGCGAGGCGAGGAACTTCTTCGTCCCGCTTGATGCGATGGTCCCCAGGTTCTCGGAGAGGTCATCCTCGTTCATACCCAGTCCATTGTCGCTGATGGTGAGGGTCCGCTTCTTTCCCTCCTCGGTGAAGGAGATGTCGATCCTCGGCTCGAAGGAGAGGCCCTTGAGCTTCTCATCGGTCAGGCTCAGGTACTTGAGCTTATCGAGGGCGTCGGATGAGTTGCTGACCAGCTCACGTAAAAAAATCTCCTTGTTGGAGTAGAGTGAGTGAATGATGAGCTGAAGCAACTCAGCCACTTCAGTCTTAAATTTCTTTTGTGCCATCTTGAATACATACCTCCAGTGGGATATGGGCAAACATACTGTTTTTTGCTCTAATCGGCAATTGTTCCTTAACAAAAGGGGCGGAACAGGCTATGCTCAAGCCATGAAATTCAGCGACCCCGCCACCGCCCGCACGATCAACCGCCTCCGAGTACTGAACCTTTTACGCAATGACGGGGCGATGAGCAGGGCGGACATCTCAAGAAGCCTCGGCCTCAACAAGCCTTCGACGAGTGAAATCGTCGCCTCCCTCATCAAAGAGGGGCTTGCCGAGGAGGGCGGCAAGGTAGAGACGACCAGTGGGAGACGCCCGATCGCCGTCTCGCTGAAGTACGACTCCCACTTCGTCCTCGGTGTCGAGCTGGGTTCATTCACCACCAGCTTCTCTCTCTCCGACCTGAAGGGGACGATCCTGCGCTACGAACGCCTGCCCACCCCACCCCAGCCCGATGCCAAGGAGTGGGGGCAGAAGGTCATCAAGAGCTGCATGAAGTTCGCCTCGACCACCCACCTGGCCGGCATCGTGGTGGCCACGGCCGCCACCTTCACACCGGACCGCAAGAGTATCCTCAGTCATGAGAACTGGGGGTGGAAGGAGATCCCGCTTGCAGAGGCCATCGAGGTGCACACCAAGGTGCCCACGATCCTCGTGCACAACGTCGAGGCGATGGTCAGCGCCGAACGCTCCTTCGCCAAGGAGGAGAGTGAGACGTTCCTGTACATCAACTGGGCCCACCACATCAACGCCGCCTGGGTCAACG
>LVBF01000153.1 GCA_001604325.1 Spirochaetales bacterium Spiro_04 | reverse complement strand
GGAGAGCCGCTGGCTGAGAAAGAGTGAGCTGTACACGCTCGATTGGGCTGAGGCGGACCTTCCGGTGCTCTCGTATGTCGAGGAGCTGCTCGATGGATGATCTCACCCGGAGCCTGCAGACCGCGTTGGTCGATCACCGCATCGCCTCTCCCTCCCACCTTCGCCCCCTCCTGGTCCTGAACAATCCACCGAGCAGCAAGGTGGGGCAGACGTTGGTGGGCGAACTGGAGCGGTGCTCCTCCTTCTCTTTCTCGGTGGCCTTCCTCACCAAGGGGGGCGTCGCCTCGATCCTGCAGGCACTATACAACGCCCAAAGGCGGGGTGTGCGTGGGCGAATCCTCACCAGCGACTACCTGACTTTCACCGATCCGGGCGCGTTGCGCTTCCTGTATGAACACTTTCGCTCCTCGATCGAGCTTCGCATCTCCTCACATGCAGCCTTCCATGCAAAAGGGTATCGCTTTGAGAACGAGGGGGGAGAGATCACCTTGCTCGTCGGCTCCTCAAACCTCACGCAAGCGGCCCTCTCCACCAATGAGGAGTGGAACTTGCGGGTGGTGTCGGAGCGTGAGGGCGAGCTTGCCCGACGCTCAAGCGAGGAGTTTGCACGTGCCTGGTCCCAGGCTGTGATCATCGATGAGGCGTGGCTCACCCATTACAGCCGCGTGTATGAGGCGGTGCATGACAGCCCTCACTATGAGCCACTTGCCATCAGCGAATTGCCGGTGCCCCGCGTCAAGGAAGCGGAACGCATCGGGTTCCAGCCAAACGCCATGCAGGTGGAGGCATTGGACAACTTGGTGCGGTTGCGACAGGAGGGAAAGGATCGGGCGCTGGTCGTCTCGGCGACAGGAACCGGCAAGACGCTGCTCGCCGTCGCCGATGTCGAGCGCCAGAAGCCGCGGCGCCTTCTCTTCATCGTCCACCGTGAACAGATCGCCCGGGAGGCCCAGTCGGTCTTCAGAAGGAGCCTCTCGCAGCCGGTGCAGAGCGCACTGCTCGGAGGAGGGAGGAAGGATACCACCGAGGCGTACCTTTTCGCCACGATCGCCACCTTGGCCAAGGATGAGGTGCTCTACTCATTTCCGCCGACGTGGTTCGACTATGTGATCATCGACGAGGTGCATCGTGGGGGCGCCCCCTCCTATCAGAAGGTGCTCGCCCACCTGAAGCCGAAATTCCTGCTTGGGATGACGGCCACGCCGTATCGCAGCGATGGGCAGGACATCTTCGCGCTCTTCAACCACAGCCTTGCCTGCGAGATCACGCTCAACCAAGCCCTCGAGGCAAATCTCCTCGCCCCATTCCACTACTTCGGCATCACGGCTTTGGAGGTCGGCGGGTCACAGAGGGAAGAGATGAGTGACTTTTCCCGCCTTGAGCGGAGTGAGCGCTCACGGCGAATCGTACAGATGATCCGGCGATATTCATTGGGCAATCCTCGCCCACGGGGCCTCATCTTCTGCTCACGCAACCGGGAGGCCCGCCAGCTCGCCTCAAGGCGTGTGCGCTCAGTGGGGAGGACAGCCTTGAGGTGCGTGAAGCGGCGATCGCCAGCCTTGAGAGCGAGGATGGGTATGAGTATCTGGTCTCGGTCGACATCCTCAATGAGGGGGTGGACATCCCCTCACTCAACCAGATCATCATGATCAGGCCGACCGAGAGCGCCATCGTCTTTGTCCAACAACTGGGCAGGGGATTGCGCAAATTCAAGGGCAAGGAGTTCTTGACGGTCATCGACTTCATCGGCAATTGGGAGAACAACTACCTGATCCCCATCGCGCTCTTCGGCGATGCCTCGTACCGCAAGGATACCTTGCGCAAGCTGATGAGAAGCGGCAGCGCCTCCATCAGCGGGCCGAGCACCATCAGCTTCGACCCCATCGCCCGAGCGCGGATCTTCGCGGCGATAGACCGGGCATCATTCACACAGCGAAGGTTGCTCAAGGAGGAGTATGAGGCGGTCAAGAGGCGGTTGGGACGGGTGCCGAAGATGGTGGATTTCCTTGCCCTGGGGGCAATGTCTCCGCTGCTCTTCCTCTCGTATGCAAAGACCTATCTGCAGTTTCGCCAGCTCGTCGATAGCCACGACACGCCGATCCTCGATGCGGTGTACCTCAAGAGTTTGGAATTCTTCTCGGTCGTGGTGGCCCGTGGTATCCGGATCCAGGAGATCCACATCATCGAGATGGTGATGGATAATCCAAGCGGGGTGAGACAGGATGATGTGAAGCGGACCTGCCTCAAGCGGTACGGCTTCGTCCCGTCAGATCGGTCGATGCAATCGGCGCTGCGGATCTTGGAAAATGGATTCTTCAAGGATGCGATGCGCACCAAATTCGGTGCAATCGCCTACATCGAGGATGATGGGGAGCTCATTCGGCCCAGCGCGGCGTTCAGGGGCTTGCTCAAAGACCAAACCTACCGAAACGAGTTGATCGATACCCTCGAGGTAGGGCGGTATCACTACCTCTCTGAGTTTCACAGTGGGCGTGATGAGGACGATCTGGTGCTCTATCAAAAGTACAGTCGGCGGGATGTCGTGCGCCTCCTTGGCTGGGAGGGAGACGACTCATCGACCGTGTACGGGTACAAGGTCGAATACGATCTGCAGCAGTGCCCGATCTTCGTCACCTACCACAAGGACACCGAGCGCATCAGTGCCCTGATCGACTACCGAGATCGATTCCTCACACCCGATACGTTCATTTGGGAGACACGCTTCAACCGTACCACCACATCAAAGGAGGTGGTGGCCATCAGACAAGAGGCGATGAAGAAGCTGCTCTTCGTAAAGAAGAGCGACGATGAGGGAGGGGAGTTCTACTTTCTCGGTCCACTGCGTTTCATGCGCAATGCCATGAGCACCAAGACCGACGAGCACGGGAGGAAGCACTCGGTGGTCATGATGCGTTTCTCCCTCTTCCACCCCTTGCCTGATGATCTCTATCACTACCTCATCTCTGAGGAAGAGACGGGAGAAGAGAGAGCAGATATTGCGTGACTCTTGTGTTGGGCCCTGGGCATTGGTGCCCAGATTGTGAACGCGTGGAATACCATCCCATCAAATCGCCAGACCGTTTGCCCGTTGGCGGTCTCATTGGTATATTTGCGGTACCGATACGGTGTTCACCCAGAAGAAATCTGAGGTTCTGATGGAGAAGAGCATCGAAAGATCATGGTATGGAGCATGGCGAGGGGTACTGACGATGAGACGAGGTGAGCGTGAGACGATCAGGCGCTCTGAGGTGTGGGAGAGCGACATCGAGGACGATGACTCGGAGGAAACCTTATCGGGGGAAGAGGACCTCGACGAAGGAGAGTGATCCATCTCCGGCTACCTGCACGGACCGGGTCTGTGATTCCAGACTTTTTCCCCACTTGTTGAGGAAGGAAATTTCTGCGGTATACGTGCCCGGACGAAGATCGATCGCGCCGACCCAGGCCTCCGACGGGAGGTAGTGGGTCGAGCGTACATCGGCGCGCTCGGCGACCTCGCCGCTGATCTGGAAGAACATCGACATCAAATCCCCCAACAGCGAGAGGTTTTCATTCTCATTTTTGGAGAGCGAGTCGCCGACGGCCTTGCCGGCGGCGCGGGCCATGCTGCGCATGATGGATTTCTGCATGGCGATCTGGCCTTGGGCGGCGAAGGTATCGATGGCGATGGTGGAGAGCGACTCGATGCGCTCGAGGTTCGTCTGTTGTCCCGTCTCATTGATGCGGACAGAGATCGCCTCCACCGTCGACGGTTGAACGGTGAGGACGGGGTATGCGATGCGCACCCGGTCGTACCGGTTGAGATAGATGTACTCCCACCGCTCCTCCTTGACCGGCGAGCGCCCGGTGAAGATGAGCAGATGCAGCCGTCCCGCTCCTTCCTCGGGAGCGGAGAGGCTCGTCGCCTTCGGCTGACCAAACGGGTAGAGCGTCGGCTGTGTGGAGAACGCATGGGCGACTTGGTTCTGTGAGTAGAGCGCCATGCTCTCATCACCGAGGCTTTCCGCCACGATGGCGGCCAGGTGGTTCGCCAGTGCGCTGGTGGAGAAGGAGGTGGCGTAGGTCTGGGAGCCGTCGAAGGGGAGGTTGTTCTGCTTGGCGTAGGAGGCGAGGCTCTTGAGGTCCATTTCATGATGCGCCTTCAGCTGGGTTTGTTTCTCCAGGCTCCGCCGCAGCTCCACCAGGGCACCCTCCTCCTCACCGAGGGCGAGGTAGTTGAGTGCTTTGAAGATATTGAGGTAGAGATCCTCATACTCGGTGCCTGCATAGGCCTTGGTGTTGTCGTTGACGATGAAGGAGGCGATGCCTTCGCTGATGCTCCGGGTGTACGCCTCCTTGATGAGGCGCTCGCTCTCGGAGAGCAGGACGTTCGATCG
>LVBF01000152.1 GCA_001604325.1 Spirochaetales bacterium Spiro_04 | reverse complement strand
GACGTGCCCTCCACCATCGTCTGGCGAGGGGGGAGCGCCCTCTTCCTCGCTTTATTGTGTATCTCGGCCCCTTTGTATGCTGTCGATGATGATCCAACGGAGGTGTTGGTTGTTGAGACAATCGTCGGTGCGCGCCATGGATTGAAGCTGGTTGCGCCTGGCACGAATACCCCCAACAGCATCGGAGGATTCGACGGAATTACCGCCAACACCGAAAAATTCTCCGTGAACCGATGAAAAACTATGATGCAACTCTGACCGTGAAGAAGTTGATCGCTTACTGCAATAGCGTAGCCGGGTACGACATTCTCCTCTCGGCCTCCGCCATGGTAAGCGCCAGTGTGTCCCACATCATCACCTATTCAGTCACCGCAGGGGGAGCCACGGTGACTACCGCCGCCGATGGCTCCGAGACGGCAGCAACCAACAAGGTGACTGAGAAGACCTCACTGGACCGTATCGATTTCTACGGTGCGGATATCACCATCACCGTCAATGAAACCGACTATCTCAGCGCCGTCACCTCCACCTATGCGGGAACAATCAAGATTACCCTGATCAGCAACTAGCGTCCTTGCAGCTCGTGCGCAGCACCTCCATGAAAGAGCGGCTCCATCCTCAGATGAAGCCGCTCTGCTGCGGTAGACTGGACTTGAACCAGCATAACCTTTCGATCACTAGCACCTCAAGCTAGCGTGTCTACCAATTCCACCACTACCGCAGAAAGGTGAACGGACCAACAGTACAACAACGCTGTTGGTTGAGTCAAGCCCTTTTTGCGAAAGAGCTCACAGCAGCGCCTCGAATTGGTCGATCAGAGAGGCGAAGCTGGCGATGGCCTGCCTGACCGGGTCGGGGGTGGACATGTCGACGCCCGCTTCCTTGAGCGAATCAATCGGGTACTTGCTGCCACCGCTCTTGAGGAAGGAGAGGTAGCGGTCCCGCTCCGTCTCTCCACCCTCCATGACACGCTTGGAGAGCGCGATGGCCGCCGAGAGACCGGTGGCGTACTTGTAGACGTAGAAGGGGGAGTAGAAGTGGGGGATGCGCAGCCCCTCCAGGTCGCTGGTCTCAAGGAACGTCACCGTTGGTCCGAAGTAGGCACGAAGCAAGGCCCCGTACTCCTCCCTGATGAGCTTGAGCGTCACCGGCTCACCCTCTTCCGCCTTGCTGTGGACGTTCAGCTCGAACTCGGCGAACATCGTCTGCCTGAAGAGGGTGGCGACGATGTCGTCGAGCTGTTTGGCGATGATGAACGCCTTCATCCGGTCATCTTCGGCTGTCTCGATCAGGTACGAGGCCACCAGCTGCTCGTTGAAGGTCGAGGCGACCTCCGCCTCGAAGATCGTGTAGTCGTAGTGGAGGAAGGGGTTGCTCTTGGCGCTGTAGTAGCTGTGCATCGAGTGGCCGCCTTCGTGGGCGACGGTGAAGAGATCGCGCAACACATCCTCCTTGTAGTTGAGCAGGATGTACGGTTTTCCGGTGAAGGAGCCGCTGCTGAAGGCGCCGCTTCTCTTTCCCTTGTTCTCATAGCGGTCGACCCAGCGCTCCGTGGTGAGTCCCTCGGTCAGGGTCTGCACATACTCATGTCCGAGCGGCTTGAGCGCCTCACTGATGATTTCCACCGCCTTCTCATAGGGCGTATGGGCCTTGATGCCCTTCACCAGCGGCACATAGGCATCCCAGTGCCCCAGCTCGGTGAGGCCCAGCGCCTTTGCTCGTACTGCATAGTAGCGGTGGAGGACCGGGAAGGCTTCGTGGACGCTTGCGATGAGGCTGTCATAGACGGAGAGCGGCACATTGTCACCGTAGAGGGCCATCTGCCTCGCACTCTCATAGCCACGCGCCCCGCTGCGGAAGAGGTCCTGCTTGACCTGCCCCTCGTAGAGGCGGCCCAGGGTGTGCTTGTGCTGGTCGTAGACACCGTAGAACTGCGTGTAGGCGCGCCGGCGAAGGGAGCGGTCCTCGCTCATCAGGAAGGAGGAGAAGGTCGACTGGCTCAGCGGTTTGCCATCGATCTCGCCGAAGTCGAAGTCGACGTTGGTCAGGTCGCTGAAGACGGTCTTGGCCGTCGTGGCCGCGTTGCTCTGCATCGCCAGCAGGCGCTCCTCGTCTTCACTGAGGACGTATGGCTTCAGGTGCCGGGCCTTCTTGATGAAGATCGCGTAGTCTTTGAACGCCGGGTCTGCCAGGTAGGAGGCGATCGTCGCGTCGCTGACCTCCATGAGCTCGACGGAGAAGAAGGCGAGGGCGGTGCTGAGCCGGGTATAGACGTCGGTGGCGAGCGAATACATCCGCGTAGCGTCGCTGTCGGAGGCGTCGGTGGCCCAGCTGAGGAAGGCGTAGGAGTAGACCTGCTCGATGAGCAGCATCGTCTCCTCATACCAGCGCATCGCGGTGAGGAACGACGCCTTGTCCTTCAACAGCGCTCCCTTGAAGTCGGCTGCCTTGACGATGCGCTGCTCAATGTCCCCTCTGGCCGCATCCCAGGCCTCGACGCTCTCATAGAGGCTGCCCAAGTCCCAGGTATTCTCTTTTCGTTGTTCACTTCTCTGCAGTATTTTCATCACTCATACTCCTTCATGATCATGTTCATTTTTCGTGACGCCAACGCTCGGTGGCTGTATTTGTCCTTCTCGCCTTCGGGGAGGGTGGCCATGGGGGCGCCGACCTCCTCGACGATGAAGATCGGGTCGTAGCCGAAGCCTGTGCTGCCGCTCGCCTCGAAGGCGATGAAGCCGTCGACGCGCTCGCAGACGGTATAGACGCGGTGCTCTGCGATGATCAAGGCGAGGGCACAGACGAAGTGTGCGCTCCGCTCCGCTCTCTTTGTGAGGTGGGAGAGGTTCTTGAGCAGGAATTGGTTGCGCTCACCGCTCTCCAGCAGCGCTCCCCCCTCCGTCTGTCCGTACCGGGCGGTATGGATGCCCGGCGCTCCACCGAGCGCATCGACGCAGAGGCCGCTGTCGTCAGCCAGGATCGCCCATCCTGCGGGGGCGATGGCGGCCAACGCGTGGGCCTTTCCCAGGGCATTCTCGGTGAAGGTCTCCTTGTCCTCGTCAAAGTCGAAGGTGAGGCCGAGCTCGGCGGGGAGGGCGATGGTATGGGGGGCGAGGATTCGGCAGAACTCCTCTTTTTTGTGGGCGTTGTTGGATGCGAGCAGGATCTTCATGTACCTAAGAATACTCATTGCTCCCCATCTCGTCCATATACCGCAAAAGAAGTCGACGAATATAGTGTACCGAACTGTCCACCGTCCCCTTGGGGATGCCCAGGATCCGGCCCGCCTCGCTGTGGGTCAACGCCACCTCCTGTTCGCGGATTTTCGTCACCTTGGCCTTGTAGAGCCGGGCAGTCCATGAGCGCAGCTCCTCAAGCCGCTCCCGTTCAGCGGGATCGACTTCCCCCGCCATCTGCGCCTCGATCTCCAAGAGGCGGCGGAAGTGGCGGTTGCTCACCGTCTCGAACTCCTCCCGGCAACGCTTCTTCTCATCCAGGAGTGTCTCGGCGGTGGCCAGGTAGGTGGAGAGCAGCTGTCGGTCGACCCCCAGCAGGAGACTCAGTTCATCGAGGAGGTGGGTGCCCGCCATATCGGGGCAGAGGGTGAGGACGATCAGGAGGCGGCGGCGGTCGGTGCAAAAGAGCGCCCTCAGCTCCTCGTCCACCGCCGCGGTCCCGGTGCCCACTGTGTTGGATGGCGCTTCAAGCAGCTGCTCAAAGAGCGTCGGCAGCGCCTCGACTTGAAGAAGCGAGGGGTCGCAGCTGGAGTGGTAGACAACCGGCTCCTCTCCCGTCATTGAAAAGTCCTCGTCATCCCACGCGTAGCGTTGGCTCTTGAGCAGCAGGATGTCCCGCTGCGCCTGGGCGCGTTGTTGGGCCATGTAGTACCGGCTGCGCCGACGGACCACCTGGCTGAGGTAGCCGAGGTAGGAGAGGCGCCCGATCTGGAAGGATGTGATGTAGTGGTCGATGGCATCCCAGCAGAAGAAGAGGAAGGATGCGCACTCCTCCTCGGCCAAGAGGTGCAGGTGGGAGGGCAGTTCGTAGAGCAACTGTTGGGTCTTCTTGTGTACGCTGCGATAGAGTTCGCCGTTGTCACGCTCGCTCTGATAGTGCATCACCTGCCGGTCCAAGTGCAGGGAAGCCGTTTCAGATAGGGGAAGGATTCTCATTGCATGCTCCTTGTGTGATGTTCACAAATACATGCAATGTGTGTGCCATCTATGGGGTGAGGAGCCTCCCCGCCGCCTCGATGAGCGTGGCCTTGGCCTCTGAGATGGAGCACTCAAGCGTTACTCCACTGGCCTTGCGGTGGCCACCGCCCCCGAAGGATTCGGCGAGCGCTCCGACGTTGATGGCGCTCTCATGCGCCGCGCGGAAGCCTATTTCGGTGACGTTCGGCCCCATCTCCTTGAAGTAGATGACCATCTCGACCCCGGCGATGGAGAGCAAGAGGCCGTAGAGGGCGTCGCTCGGTTTGTCGCTGGTGGAGAAGGTGCGCCCGTCCTTCAAATAGGAGGAGGAGATCATCAGCTTGCCATCATAGTAGCTCTCAGCGCGGTCGATGAGCTTGCCCAGGTACTTGATGTACCCCTCGCTCTTGCCCCCGCTCATCCGGTCGAGCATCGCATTGGGGCTCACCCCGAGGTCTACGAGCTCGGCGGCCATGCGCAGCGTCTCACCGCGATAGGGGCCGAGGAAGCGAAAGAAGCCGCTGTCGGTGGCGAAACCGAAGAAGAGGTGTTCGGCGATCTCCTCCGTGATGGGCTGGTCCAGCGTCTTGTAGAGGTGCATGATGATCATCGTCGTGGAGATGGAGCGGGGGACGATGTAGCGCAGGTCCCCGAACTTCTCCCCGCTTGCATGGTGGTCGAAGACCACCGTGGTCAAGCCTTCGATCTCAGATGCCAGGTGGCCGAGCCGGTCAGCGCTGGAGCAGTCTACGACGACCACCACGGGATCGCGCGCCCTGAGCTCCTCTCTGATGTGCGTGAGGAAATCGGAGCGGAGGTGGGCGATCTCGGAGCGGTCGAAGGGGCCGGCGTTGGCCAGATGGACCGTCTTGCCCATCTCTTCGAGCAGAGCCGCCATGGCGAACTGGCTGGAGAGACAATCACCATCGGGGCTGACGTGGCCGACGACGATGAACTCTTCACGCTCCCTGAGCAGGGAGAGGATCGCCTCATCGATGTCGGGGTAGCTGAAAGGATCAGGCACCACGGATGATTTCTGGTTCTTTTCCGTCAAGGACACACTCCTTGGTCACGATGACCTGTTTGACCGCTTCGAGGGAGGGAATGTCATACATGATGCCCATCATGACGTTCTCCACGATCGAGCGGAGTCCACGGGCCCCGGTCTTCTGTTCATACGCCTTCTGGGCCACCGCTTCGACCGCCTCCTCTTTGAAGATGAACTCGATGCCATCGAGGCGGAACGCCGCCTCGTACTGGCGCACGATCGAGTTCTTCGGCTCGACGATGATGCGGGCCAAGTCATTCTTGGAGAGGTTGTCCAGCGACACGTGGATCGGCAAGCGGCCGATGAACTCGGGGATCAGGCCGAATTTGATCAGATCATCGGGCATCAATTGGTTGTAGAGCGCCTTCAGATCCTTCTCCTGGCTCTTGACGACCGGCGCGCCGAAGCCCATGGCGTGGCTGGCGACCCGCTTCTCGATGACCTTGTCCAGGCCGACGAACGCACCGCCGCAGATGAAGAGGATGTTGCGCGTGTCGATCTTCAGCATCTCCTGGTTGGGGTGCTTGCGCCCGCCCTGCGGGGGGACGCTCGCCTCGGTGCCCTCGATGATCTTCAAGAGCGCCTGTTGCACTCCTTCGCCGCTGACGTCGCGGGTGATGGAGGGGTTCTCCCCCTTCTTGGAGATCTTGTCGATCTCATCGATGAAGATGATGCCATACTCGGCGGCTTTGACATTGTCGTTCGCGTTCTGGATCAGCTTGAGCAGGATGTTCTCCACATCCTCACCGACGTACCCCGCCTCGGTGAGCGTGGTGGCGTCGGCGATGGCGAAGGGGACCTGCAGCTTTTTGGCCAGCGTCGAGGCGAGCAGTGTCTTGCCGGTGCCGGTGGGGCCGACCATGAGGATGTTGCTCTTATCGAGCTCGACTCCCTGTTCGGCGATCTGCTTCTGGTATTTGACGCGTTTATAGTGGTTGTGCACCGCCACGGCCAGCACGCGCTTGGCGTCATCCTGGCCGATGACATACTCGTCCATGTACTCTTTCAGCTCCCGGGGAGTGGGAATGACCTCGGGCAGGCCGACGACCTCCTGTTGAAGGGAAGGGTCGCCGCTGAGCATGTCGTTGCAGACCTTGACGCACTCGTCACAGATTGACACTCCCGGGCCGCTGATGAGGCGCCTGACCTCCTCCTGGCTCTTGCCGCAGAACGAGCAGACCTTTGCATGCTTTGCCATCAGTTGTTGCTCCTTTTCATCACGTTGTCGACCAGGCGGTACGAGACCGCATCGTCGGCGGCGAGAAAGAAGTCCCGCTCGACGTCACGGGCGATCTCCTCGATGGTGCGCTTGGTGTGGCGGGCGAGGATCTCGATGGTCAGCTGCTTCAGGCGCCCGATCTCACGCGCCTGGATGGCGATGTCGGCCGCCTGGCCCTCGACTCCGCCCCATGGTTGGTGGATCATCACCCTCGAGGAGGGGAGCGCCCATCGCTTCCCCTCGGTCCCACAGGCGAGGAGCAGTGCCGCCATGGAGCAGGCTTGCCCCATGCAGATGGTCTGCACATCGCAGTGCAGGTATTGGATCGTATCGTAGATGGCCAGCCCAGCGGTGACCGAGCCTCCGGGGCTGTTGATGTAGAGGCTGATGTCCTTGCCGGGATCCTCGCTGTCCAAGAAGAGCAGCTGGGCTACGACCAGGTCGGCGTTGGCGTCGCCGATCTCCCCGTCGAGGAAGACGATCCGGTCCTTGAGCAACCGGCTGAAGATATCATAGGCGCGTTCACCGATGCCGGACTGTTCGACGACCATCGGTATTGCATTGTACATCCTGGGTGGATGATGGTTCATTGCACACCCCCTGTGCTTGGAATGACAAGGCGGAGCCGGTGAGGTTCCGCCTTGCTGTTAGAGTACTGGCGTTTCCCCGCGTAGGCTAGGCGTTGTACGACCCATCCATGAAGGCAGCGTAGGAGACCTCATCTCCCTCTTTGAAGGTATTGTTCTCCAAGAGGAAGGGGCCGACCTTGGCAAAGCGCATATCGTCCTCGATCATCGTGCGGTAGAGGGCGAGCTGCTCTTCATCACTCACGCCCTGGGCCTGCTCATCGAGCACCTTCAATACCTCTGCTTCGTCGATCTCGAACTTCTCGGCGTCCTTGACCTTGTCCATGATGAGCTGGATGCGCAGGGACTTGTCCGCCTGCTTCTTCATCGGATCGAGCATCTCGTCGCGGTCCTTGCCCTGGAAGTTCATGAACTGGAGCACCTGATCCTCTGTAAGTCCAAGCTGACGCAAGTAGCGCTTCCAGCTCTGTTCCGCCTCGAAGTCGATCATCGACTGGGGCAGGGCGATGGGGTTGTCCGCGATGAGCTTTTCGCTGAGGGCGTCGAACTTCACCGCCTCAAGCTGCTCATCGAGCGCCTTCTGCAGCTTCTCGCGTGTGGCCGTCATCAAGTCGGCGACGGTCTTGTACTCATCCTTGACGTCCTGGGCGAACTCGTCGTCGAGCTGAGGCACGTCACGGAATCGGAGGGAGAGCAGCTTCACGCGGAGGGTGATGGTCTTGCCCGCATACCCCTCGACGGTGGAGTCCTCGCCGTAGCTCTTTGTGATGAGCTTCTCTTGTCCGACCTTCATGGCGACCATATCTTCATCGAACTGGTAGAAGTTGGTGCCGCTTCCGAGGGTGAAGGTGAACTCCTTGCGCTCGGTGCCGGCCACCTCGCCGCCCTCCTCGTCAAGCTCGACGTAGTCGACGGTGGCGATGTCGCCCATGGCCGCCTCGCCGTCCTTGTCGATGACCATGGCGTTCTGCTCCAAGAGCTGCTGGATCTCGGCATCGACAGCCGCGTCATCGACCGCCACTTTGGGAATGGAGAGCTCAAGGCCCGTGTACTGGGAGAGGTCGAAGGTGGGCATCACATCGTAGTGGACGGTGAAGGTGATGTCCTTGTTCGCCTCGAAGGGCAGGAGATCCTCCTCATCCTGCAGGACGGGGACGCTGAACGAGAGGGGCTTGTACTTCTCGTCAATCTTCTCGATGGCTTCTTTGAGCGCTTCCTCGATGGTGTTGAAGGAGCTCTCCTCGCGGATCGCCTTGCCGAACTTGCCCTCCAGTACGGAAACGGGGGCTTTGCCCTTGCGGAATCCCTTGACCTGGATCGTGGAGGCGTACTTGTTCAGCGCATCCTGGTAATCCTTCTCTATAGCCTCTGAACCAACGGTGACCGTCAGCGCGACACTGGAGTTCTCCAACTCTTTGATACTCGTATCAGCAATCATCCTTTATGCATCCTTTTGGCCCCTCCAGGTATCGAAGCAAGCCGGTAGTGTAGATCCTCATCAAACTCTCTTGGAGGAAACATATTGTATATAGCAACTTTTCGCCCTTTGGTCTAGGCCACGAAGCCCACAGAGCGATTGTGCATCTCTCTCTGCTCTGCTACCATGGCTTTACATGGAGGCATTCATGACCATCATCTGCTACCCCCGCTGCTCCACCTGCCGCAAGGCGGAGAGCTATCTCAAGGAACACGGCATCGCCTACACCTATCGGGACATCAAGGAAGATCGTCCCTCAAAGGAGGAGCTTGCCTCCTACATCGACCGAAGCGGCCTGGAACCACGGCGCTTCTTCAACACCAGCGGCCAGCTCTACCGTGACCTCGGTCTCAAGGATCGGGTCAAAGAGATGAGCCGCGAGGAGATCATCGACCTGCTCGCAACCGACGGCATGCTCGTCAAGCGCCCGATCCTCGTCACCGAGGACGCGGTGCTCGTCGGCTTCAAGGAAGCGGAGTGGGAGAGCCTCCTTTGAAGGTGAGGAACATCGACAGAAGATCGTAGGAGGAGCGGTCACGGTTCTTGAAGCCGTGCGGCAGCCGGCCGTACTCGACGAAGCCGAGCTTTCGGTAGAGGGCGACGGCCGCCTCATTCTCACTGACCACCTCCAGCTCCATCTGCTCGTAGCCCACCGTCCGCGCCTCGTGTATGAGGATTTTCATCATCGCCGTCCCGATGCCGAGGTTGTGGAATGCGCGCTCGACAGCGATGGAGCAACTGCAGCGATGGGCCATCTTTGAAGCCGAGCTGATGGGGAGAAAGTCAGCGATGGCGATGAGCGCTCCCTCCCAGAAGGAGCCGACCATGAGGCGGCGCTCACCCAGGAGGGCACGTTCGAGGAAGCGGCGCTCATCCTCAATATCGATGCTCCACTCATCTCCATAGCGGCTCAGGAAGGGGCTCTCACCGTACATTCTGCCCATGAAGGCGATGGCCGCCTCTGCATCATGAGGGGTAAGGGAGCGCAGCGTGAAGATGCGCCCATCTTTTGCTTTGAATTCAATCTCATCAAGATGCATGTCCGCCTCCCTTCGTCACCCTCATCATACCGTAGGGAGCATGCGGTGAAAAGTGGATGAAAAAGCCGTATAAGTTGTTTTCAGTGCATTGAAAATATTCAATGGAAGGCGGTGGTATTTTCAGGTGGGTGACCACAATGCAACGTACCTCTTGACAATGGATTGGGGCGAGCCGGTCTCACACAACGGCAGACGGCAGATCAATGTGCGTGCCTGGTTGATGGGCGAAGAACAATGAACCACCGGCCGATGATGGCCTGTGGTTTTGAAGATCTCTGTTTTTCTCTCAGCTGACGTAGCTGTGGATGGAGGGCAAGAGGACGTTGACCCCCACGAAGGTGAAGATCACCGAGACAAAGCCGATGATGGAGAACCAGGCGGCGCTCTTGCCCCTCCAGTTCTTGCGCAGGCGGAGGTGGAGGTAGATGGCGTAGATGATCCAGGTGATCAGCGACCACGTCTCCTTGGGATCCCAGGCCCAGTAGCGCGACCACGCCTTCTGCGCCCAGATGGCGCCGCTGATGATGACGATGGAGAGCATCAGGAAGCCGAAGACCACCACGCGGTAGCTGAGGATGTCACTCACCTCCGGCTCTGCGAGGATCTTGTGCTCCCCACTGCGCTTCAGGTCGATGAGGTAGATTACGCTGATGGCGCAGGCGAGGGCGAAGGAGCCGTAGGAGAGGATCGCCGTACCGACGTGGAAGGTGAGCCAGATCGACTGCAGTGCGGGCATGAGGGGGCGCACCGTCTTGCTCTGCATCGATGCGTACCCCATCACGAGGATCGCCAACGGCATCACGAACGCCCCGATGGCCCCATAGCGGTAGAGGGCGTAGAGGATGACGAAG
>LVBF01000151.1 GCA_001604325.1 Spirochaetales bacterium Spiro_04 | reverse complement strand
AGAGTTGACAAGAAAAGCTGAAACAGGGTATACAAGAGAGCGTTGAGCCGCTTTAGCTCAGTTGGTAGAGCGAAGGTCTGAAAAACCTTATGTCCCCAGTTCAACTCTGGGAGGCGGCACAAGAAGCTCCTTGTCCTGATGGCCAGGGAGCTTTTTCATAGCCCAACGGCCCTCATTTTCGTCCGATACATCCCCATTTCTTGGTATAGTATGTGCCTTTTGACCATGGTATGCTGCCTGAGAGAGCGAAGGTAGTGGTGTGGTGGAGCGTGAGACAGGAGCGTTCAAGCGTGTCGTCACCGATGATGTTGAGAAGGAAGTCGTGGCATTTCTCAATACGTTTGGCGGTGTCCTGTACATCGGCCTCGATGACGAGGGTACGGTAATCGGTCTTGATGAGGCCAAAGAGCAGTCGCTGGCGGTCATCGACCGCATCAAGACCACCATCCTGCCATCGTCCCTCGGACTCTTCAATGTGGAAGTCGGACAAGATAACGGCAAAGAGTATGTGAAGATCACGGTCGCCCAAGGAATGGAGAAGCCCTTCTTTCTGAAAAAGTATGGACGAAGCCCCAAGGGCTGCTACACGAGAGTGGGCTCACAGACTGCCATGATGAGTGAGCAGATGATCGAGGAGCTCTCTAGCCGCCGCGTGCGTGATACACTCTCCAGCGTCCGTCTCCCAACCAACACCTCAGCTTCTCTCAGCTGAGGATTTACTACCAGGAGAAGGGGTTTGACGCCACCAGCGAGTTTTTCTTGCAGAATCTCGGGCTCTATACCCACGAGGGAAAGTACAACTGGGTGGCCTATCTCATGGCCGATACCAACAATATCTCCATTAAGGTGGCGCGGTTTAGAGGTACCAATAAGCTCGATATCGTAGAACGCAATGAATATGGGTGCACGTGCCTCATAAAAGCCGCCCGACAGGTCTTGGACAAGCTGGAGATGGTCAATACGACGACGGTGCGGGTCACCGGAGAGGCTCAGCGCCGAGAGCTCAGTGTGGTGGAGAAGCCGGCTCTGCGTGAGGCGGTACTCAACGCTATCATTCACAACGATTACCTCTTCATGACATCGCCGGTCTTCGAGATCTATGATGACCGGATCGTGGTGCTCTCCAGTGGTGGCCTTCCTCCCGGCCTCAGCAGAGAGGACTTCTTCAAGGGACGGTCCCTGCCTCGAAGCCGCGAGTTGATGAGGATCTTCACCGATATGGAGCTGGGCGAGCAGCTGGGCTCAGGCATGCAGAAGATTCTCAGAGCCTACCCCACAGAGATTTTTGACATCTCAGGCAGCTTCATCCAAGCTACGTTCTATTATGACAAAGAGGCCCTTGCAATCCTTCGAAACCAAATCCCGGAGGAGGTGAGTGAGCGTCGGGCCTCCGTGATGAAGATGCTCTCGCCCACCGCCTTGAAGGTCCTGGCGCTCCTTATGGAAGAGGGAGCGAAGACCCGAGAGGAGATAGACAGTGCCTTGGACCTTTCTTCAGGCGACGCCGTCGTCGAGCTGAGGGGGCATGGCCTGATCACCAAAGAGTCAGACAAGTATCTGGTCAGGTAGGTGTGCCTTCACTCCCATAGCGTGTCTGTGTCCTTGTTCGCCTCCCCATGGAACGAACTTTTGTGTACGCTATGGATTCAGATCACAAGGCAGCCAACATCCCCATCATCGCAGAGATCCACGCGGTGGCGCCCTCGAGGCGATAACCGGAGAAGCCCGCCTCGAGGAGGATGGCATGCACCTCGTCTCCGGTGATATCCAAGGTGATCAAACGATCAAGATCCCCGTACTCGGCGCTAATCTCGGTTGCATAATCCCAATAGGTTCCTGAGGAGCCGAACGTCGTGGCGTACAGGATGGGATCGGCTACCGCTCTCTGCACCATCTCCGGCGTATCCTCATAAAAGAGGCTTCTCCCGTTGTCATAGAGGGGGTAAAAGGACTCGCCCTGCCCACTCACCTTGATGGCGATGTTGGAGAGGTGGCGGTCATCTTGGCGCATGATGGCGTCGAAGAGAATCATCCGCGCGATGTCATCCTTGAACTGCGGCCTGACCGAGATCAGGTTGCGATACTCATTCTCAGAGCGGGGACCGTCAAAGAGGCGACGAACGTGCACGATGTACTCGCGGGTAAAGTCATAGGTGAATTCTGAAAAGATGGTGTCCGCTCCGGTCCGGTAGGCAGGGCAGCAGGGAACACCGAGCCGTTTGGCCAACAGGTAGGCGGCGACTTCAGACTCAGTGTCACCGGAGAGTGGATGCAAGCGCTGCTTGTAGATGCCGTATGAGCCCTGCCATACGCCATAGCGCTTGATGTTGTACCCCTCCGGGCTATCGACGCTCTCACCGACGAGATCGGTGTGCTGGACGAAGATCGAATGGAACGCCTCGGTGGTGACATCCTTGAGCTGTTCATCCCTTGTGTGGGCGATCCACAAGAGGTCCTTGGGATGGATGGCCCGGGTATGATGCGCGATGGCGAGCACATCATAGTGTGAGAGGCCGAGGCGAAAGAGGATCCGCTCGATATCCCGGCGGTCCCGGCTGACCAGACGCTCTGCGAGGAATTGGTGGTACTGGAGCGCATCCCATGAGGACCGGCCATGGGTGTAGAGCAACACCACGTCATTGAATGCCGGGGCGATGAAGGTCACCGTACCGTCGCCCTGAACTTCGCCGATGATCGTATCGTCCCATTTGAGCCAGGCGGTAGGGGGATGCTCTTTCTGTGTGTCTGTTCTTCGGCCATCCTTCGGTTTCTGGGCGGTGGCAGGAATCCTGTAGGATCCCTTGTGCATATGTGCTCCCTCAATCCTGCCTTGTTGGCAGAGAAGCCTCACTCTCCGCTCTGAAATCCCCCATTGGTTTGCAGCCTGTTGTACGGTGATATATTTCATGGGTCGCCTCGTCTTACAGGATAGCAGACTATCGGAATGATGCCAATCCTATCATTCCGATGTTATCATGAAAAGTAATGCTGCCGGTGTTCCGGCTCTGAAGGGCAGGAAAATTCATT
>LVBF01000150.1 GCA_001604325.1 Spirochaetales bacterium Spiro_04 | reverse complement strand
ACTTATAATTCTCAAAGGGATCGGAGAGGAATTTGAAGGCGGTCTTTCCCAGGCCCCTGAGGTCGGTGAACCCGATCACCACCGTATAGAGGGTCGGATAGAGCGAGAAGATGAGAAAGGTGACGACAAATGGAATGGAGAATATGTATCCCCACTTCGCATAACTGACTCCCTTTTGGGCCATGGCAAAATCCCCTCCTCAGTGTGTACAATAGGGTATCCACAGCTGCCGACGGGCAGCTGCAGATACCATCAGAATGCTCTTAGACGTCAAGAGCAAGGTTGTCGGCGACCATGCGCTTGAAGTCGGCGATGGCCTGGGCCTTGGTCTTCAAGCCAGCGCTGTAGTTGCGCACCTGGTCGCGCCAGTAGATGTTGATCGTCTCATCGTACTGGGTCTTGTTCTTACCGGTGGCGAATGCGCCGGCAGGGACGAAGACATCAAACATGTTCTGACCACCGAGGAACGGCAGGGTGCCATCGCTCTTCTGCATGACCGTGCCGCTGGCCACCGTGTCCTTGGTGCCGCCGGGGCCATCCAGGGTGCCGTTCGCCCAGTAGTACTGCAGACCGGTGTTGGAGCTGTCGAGGGTGATCCACTCGATGATCTTCCCAACCGCTTCCTTGACCGGGCTCTTGTTGTTGGCAAGGACCCAGGTGCCGCCCCAGAAGAAGCCGACGGGAGGCTCACAGACAGCC
Organism: Spirochaetales bacterium Spiro_04; assembly: GCA_001604325.1. Classification (GTDB taxonomy): domain Bacteria; phylum Spirochaetota; class Spirochaetia; order Sphaerochaetales; family Sphaerochaetaceae; genus Sphaerochaeta. The sequence goes on along the minus strand of LVBF01000150.1, from coordinate 4,274 downwards.
CAGTCGCCGTAGGTGCCCTCTCCGGGCTTGTCTCCGCCGCTGTTGCCGGCCATCACGTAGTTGATCAGCCAGGCGGGGCCGAAGAAGCCGAACGCCTTCCTGGCACCGGCATCCTTCATGTCGGCGAACCACGCATCGGTCCAGTCCTGGGTGTCGTTGGTGTACCCTTTCTCCAACATCATCTTCGCTATGTCGAGGAACGCCTCGCGGGTCGGGTCGATGAAGAGCTTGTCATCAACGATCCACCCCTGCGGGGAGCTGCCCTCGATGGCATGCCAGATATCCCCGTCACCACTGATGATGGGATAGCCCTTTCGCGCCAAATCCTCGGCGGCCGCGAAGAACTTGTCCCAGCCCGGTCCAACCTTGCTGGTGACGAACGCCGGATCATCGGTGCCCCAGACAGCCTTTGCGATCGAGCGGCGGTAGATGAAGGCTCCACCGGTCGCCTGATAGCCGAGGCCCACGAGATCGCCAGATCCGTTGGTGCCGATGTCAACCGTGTACGGTGCGATGTCGGCTTCCTTCAGCTTCGCATCGACGTTGATGCCCAGATCCTTGTACGGGGCGGCGAAGTGTGCGGCATCGCCCTGGGTGTACTTCAGTACGAAGGCCGCTTCGGCGCAGTACATGTCCGGGGCATTGTCACCACCGCCGGCCAACGCCTGGTCCAGTGCGGGCTGGTAGGCACCATCGGTCGTCGCAATGATCGTCGTTTTCACCTCGTAGTCGAACTCGGGGTGCAACGCTTTGTACTTCTCGATCATCTTGGGCACTTCATCGGTGAAGCTCCACAGGTTGATGACCTTCCGCGCCGGCTTGGCCTCCTCGCTCTTTCCCGCCGCGAAGAGCGAGACGGCAAGGGTTGCCACCAGGAGCATCATGAGCATAATACGCATGGTTCGTTTCATTACAGACACCTCCTTAGTATCGTGTAGGTTCTCATAGGTTGGGTACAAAGAGAGGCGGGCCTCCTCTGTCCCATACTCATGGTATGACACTCCAGGAGGGCCCGCCATCGGCTGTTCGCCCGTTCTTCTCCTAGGATGTTTGTCCTATGTTTCCCGACTCTTCGTCCACTTGATGGCAAATCGCCTCAGCGTCGCCGCGTCCGGGATGGAGAGCTTGTGTCGGATATTGTCACGATAGACGTTGATGGTCTTCACCGAGAGGTTGAGGGCCGCGCCGATCTCACTGACCCCGTACCCCGACCCGATGAGGCGCAAGACCTCCAGCTCCCGGAGGCTGAGCAACTTCACCGGATCGATCGTCATCTCCGCCTCCCCGGTCGCCATGGAGCTCAAGAGGCGCTGCTGCATGTCGAGGGAGAGGTAGACCTTGCCATTGAGGACCTGGGTGATGGCATCGATGAGCGAGGAGGTCGCCTCCTGCTTCATGACGTATCCGCGCGACCCCGCCTTCAGCGCCGCCGAGGCATAGATGGTCTCATCGTACATGCTGATGATCAAGGAGAGGACCCTCGGGTACATGCTCCGGATGGTCCGCACCAGATCGAGGCCGTTCTCCTCGCGCAGCGAGATGTCGATGAGGGCGACATCGACGGGATGGGCTTCAAGCAGCGTCAGGGCATCGGCGATGCAAACCGCCTCCCCGACGACCTCCCACCCCGAGACGTTCGAGATGAGGCTGGCAAGCCCCTGGCTGAAGAGCGGATGATCATCGACGATGAGAAATTGAATGCGCTTACCCATGGTGTTGCTCCTTGAATCGAATACGTACCACCGTCCCCTCGCTGGACGACTCAACCGTAAGTTCGGCATCCGCCATGGCGGCGCGGTTCTTCATGATCCGCATGCCGAGCCCTCTTTGATTGGGCTTGGCGTCCATGCCGGTGCCGTCATCGCTGACGGTGAGGGTGTAGCTCACGCTTCCATCCTCCTCCAGGACGCTGGACGACGAGAGTTCAATGTGTGAGGCCTTGGAGTGCTTGACGGCGTTGGTCAACGCCTCCTGGACGATCCGAAAGAGGTTGAGGGAGCGGGTGGAGTCGGCGATCTGAAACGCAGGATCGACGTTGATGTCGATCTCGATGTCTGCGCGGCGCAGGCTCTCATTGGCCAGCGCCTGGAGGCGTTGGACGAAGGATGAGGAGGAGAGCTCGAGGGGCATCAGCCCCCGGCTGATGGTCCGCACCTTCGAAATGGCGTCGTTGAGGTGTTCGCTGATCTGATCAAGTTCCTCAAGGTGTATGCCGTGGTGTTCCACCAGCTGTTGGCTCGCCGCGGTGGCGAGCAGGGAGATGCCGAGCAGGTACTGGCAGAGATCGTCGTGGAGGTCCTGGCCGATGCGCTCCATGGTCCGGGTGGAGATCTCCATCACCTCGTCCTCCAGCTCGATCCTCCGCTTCACCTCGGTGCGGAGCGCCGCGGTCCTCGCCGCCACCTGCTCCTCGAGGGTGCGTTCATGGCCTCGGATCTGCTCGAGCAACAGCGAGCCCTTGAGGGCACTGGAGATCTGCTCCTGCAACACCGCGTAGAGCTCGCTCACGACCATACCGAAGGGGACGAGCAGATACCCCAGCGGTTCATCGAGGTAGACGAGGGGCAGCAACACCCACTGCCGCCGCCTCCATGCGGAGCCGAGGGAGGGGGGAAGGATCTCCTGCACGGGAAAGTCAGTGCCAAGCGCCTCCTCCATCTCAAGGCGGTGGGTGGTCATCATCAGGCGGGCATGCTCCGGCGTTTCACTGAAGGCGACAAGGTACCCCTCATCCAGATCGAAGAGCTGCAGACACTCACGCAGGCTGGGGATCAACTGGGCCATATCGAAGGTCCCGGAGAGCGTCGCGCTGACTTTGCGCAGGTTGTCGAACGACTTCTGCACCGCCACCCGTTTGGCGGCTTGGAAGCGCCCGAGCTTCTCCCCGACCAGCGTCCGCGCAGCCGCCATCATGGTCAGGCGGCGCTCCTGGTTCCCCTCGCTTGCCCGGTTGGCTTGGTATTCGATCACCGAGAGGTAGTCGTGCCAGCGATGCAACGCCCCACTGGAGGAGGCGGTGGCATCGAGGGCGCGGTTGAGCCGGGCGATCAAGAGGTCGTACTGGCCCCGATTCATCAGGCTGACCAGCTCCTCGGATGCCAATCGCTCCGCGATGGTGGCGGTCTTAGGAAGCTCCGTGAGGCCGGGGGTGAGATCGACGTGGGGGTTGCAGCCGCACGACTCGCGGATGATCGCGGTACAGGGAAGGCGCACATGCTCCTCCTCCCCTCCCGCCATGATCCGATCGAGCATGTCGACGGCGAGGACTCCCATCTCATAGAGTGGTTGCACCACGGTGGTGAGCGGCGGGCTGGCATAGCGGGCAGCGTCCAGACCATCGAACCCGACCACCGAGACGTCGTCAGGGACGCGTACTCCCCGCTGGACAAGCTCACTCATGGCCCCGAGGGCCATCCAGTCGTTGAGGCAGACCAGCGCATCGAAGGAGACGTTTCTCTCGAGCAAAGACCGCACCGCCTCTCGCCCACTATCCTCAGTGAAGGTCCCGTCGAACACCATCTCATCGGACAGGGGGATTCCATGCTCAGAGAGGACGCGGGAGACGGCGGCGAGCCGACTGATGGACTCCTGGTGGTTCGTCGGCCCTTTGACGACCGCAAAGCGGCGTCGGTGATGGACGGTCACCAAATGCTCGACCAGGCTGCCCATTCCCTGCCCTCCCTCCACCGTGATGTCGCTCATCCCCTCCAACTGCATCCCAATGGAGACAGTGGGGATGGCTGCCCACGAGGAGAAGAACTGGGAGAGGTCCAGCGTGGTGAAGAAGGTGGCGAGCGAAGAGGCGATGATGATGAGGCCGTCGATGTTGTGTTGACTCGCCAGATGGTAGGCGAGGTTTGAAGAGGCCTCGCTGGCGATGGGGCTGCCGAGGCGTGAGCCGATGAAGGAGATGGTGCCCAGACTGCGACGCGAAGCCTCCTGCTCCATGGCATGCCAGAGGTTTGCCTGATACTCATCATCCAAGCCGGCGGTGAAGATACCGATGCAACGGTGGGTGGACATAGTTCGTTTCGTGGCCTCCTCCCTCCATCATAGCGCACAATCGATACATTGTAACGAAAGGGAATTCTGGGAACAAAGAGCCGAAAAAGAAGGAAGGCAACCCACTGTGCGACCTCTGTCGCCCCAACGAGTTGCCCGAAAGCCTGGTAGAATCTGGAACCACCGTCCTGTCCTGCACCTTTGTGCCTCGGACAGTCCATTATCAAACCAACTATTTAGCAGGGGAAGGACTCGAACCTACGACCTTCGGG
>LVBF01000149.1 GCA_001604325.1 Spirochaetales bacterium Spiro_04 | reverse complement strand
CCGTATCGAAGGTGGCTGAAGCAAAGCGCGCCCTCATCGTCACGGTCCCCCCTCACCGCCGTCGGGAACGCTTTGAGCGCTATGGCGAGCAGGCATCCCGTCTCTTTTTGGGGACCAGCGACATCCGCTCCTACGGATCGTGCGCCTTGGCCCTCTCATACATCGCCGCCGGGCGCTTGGACGCCTACTATGAGATGAGCTTGGGCTACTACGACATGGCGGCGGGCTTGGCCTTGGTGCGCGAAGCCGGTGGGATGGGTACCCCCGTCGATGACGAGCACCCGTTCACCGACACCGCATGCGACCTGGTCGCCTCAAATGGCTTGATACACTCCCAGATTTTACATATGGTGCAACAATGAGGTACAGGCTTGCTATCTTTGATCTCGATGGGACCTTGCTCGACACCTCCGAGGGAATCTTTTCCACGGCAAACAAAACGGTCGTCGCCCTCGGATGCGAGGCGGTCACAGACGAGGCGCAACTCTCCAAGTTCATTGGTCCGCCCATCACCCGCTGTTTTGTCGATGTCTATGACCTCGACCCCTCCCTCATCGACGATGCCATAGAGATCTACCGCGCTGAGTACGAGAAGAGCGGTCGCTTCCTCGCCCGGGCGTATGAGGGGATCGAGGAGACGCTCACGGATCTGAGAAGCCGTGGCTACCGCTTGGCCGTGGGGACGCTCAAGTATGAGCCGCTCGCCCGCCGGATGCTGGAGCACTTCGGCCTCGCCCACCACTTTGAGAGCATCAGGGGCAGTGACGACTCCTCCTCGCGCACGAAGAGTGACATCATCAATGCGGTCCTCACTGAGCTGGGGGTAGAGCGGGAGGAGGCGATCCTCATCGGGGATACCATCCACGACGAAGAGGGGGCCAAAGAGAGCGGGGTGGACTTCCTCGCCGTAGACTACGGCTTCGGCTTTCCCTCGGGCCATCCGCAGGACGAGGGGATGGTGGGCATGGCAAGAAGTGCCCGAGATGTGCTCTCCCTGCTCTGACGACCCTTGCCCAAACCGCCCGGCGGGGGTATCCTGCCAACAGGAGGAACACAATGATTTTCCAGCTGAAAAAGTCGGTGGTCGCAACCGAAGCGGCCCCCAAGGCCATCGGGCCATATAGTCAGGCGGTAGCAGCCGGACCCTTCGTCTTCACCAGCGGGACGCTGCCCCTCGATCCTGAGAGCGGCCAGATTGTTGGCTCCAATGCCACTGAGCAGACACGCCAGGTCTTCGAGAACCTGCAGGCGGTGCTCGCTGCCGCCGGCACCGACCTCTCCAAGGCGGTGAAGGTCACCGTCTTCCTCAAGGATATGGCGGATTTTGCCGCGATGAACGAGGTCTACGCCAGCTATATCGGGGACGGGGTGCTGCCCAGCCGCTCCGCGGTCCAAGTCGCCCGCTTACCCAAGGACGCCCTCGTTGAAATCGAGATGATCGTCCTCGCTTGACGGAGTACCATGAAACGGACACCACTCTACGATACCTACCGCGACTATGACGGGGTGAAGCTCGTCGACTTCGGAGGTTGGGAACTGCCGTTGCACTTTGCTGCCGGCATCAGCGGCGAACACATCGCCGTGCGCACCAGGGCAGGCCTCTTCGATGTCTCGCACATGGGTGAGTGCGTCATCAGCGGTGAGGGAGCCACGGACTACCTGGAGTACCTCTGTACCAATGCCATCGCCGACCTCGAGGTGGGCCGTTGCCGCTATACGATGATGTGCTACCCCAATGGGACCGTCGTCGACGACATCTTGGTGTACCACAGAAACGAGAACACCTATCTGTTGGTCCTCAATGCATCGAACACCGAGAAGGACCTCTCCTGGATCATGCACGACAACCCCCGTGCCTCCCACTGCCCCGAGGTGATCGATATCTCTGATACCACCGCCCTGCTGGCCCTGCAGGGGCCGCAGGCACAAGAGATCTTGAAGACCGTGGCGGCGGGGTGTGAGGAGATTGAGAGCTTCGCCTTCAAGAGCCAGTGTGAGGCAGAGGATATCTTCACCCTGATCAGCCGCACCGGCTACACCGGTGAGGATGGCTTTGAGATCTTCTGCAACGTCGATGATGCGCCCCGGCTCTGGAACCTCATCCTGGAGCGGGGAGAACCGTTCGGGCTCCTTCCCTGTGGCCTCGGCTGTCGCGACAGCCTGCGCATCGAGGCGAAGCTGCCGCTCTACGGCCATGAGATCAGCGATGCGATCACGCCGCTTGAGGCGAACCTCGCCGCCTTCGTCAAGCTCGACAAGGGCGACTTCTGCGGCCGCGATGCACTCGTGCGGCAAGAGGAGGAGGGGATACCCCGCTCGCTGAGAGGCCTTGAGATGATCGACCGGGGGGTGCCGCGCCAAGGCTACCCGGTCCTCTTGGAGGGCAGGGAGATCGGAGCGATCACCAGCGGGCTGAAGAGCCCGACCCTCGGCGGCTTCTGGGCGTATGCACTGCTGGACCGCTCCCTCGCCTTGAAGTTCGGCTCTGAGGTCTGTGTGTTGATCCATGGCCAAGAAAAGCGTGCACGGGTGGTGAAGAGCCCCTTCTACCGGCGCCCTCGATGAGAAGGGCGATCAAAAGCCAAGCCCCGGAGGGGTTCATCGCCCTGGACAACTCCGCGTTGATCTACCCTCCCACCGAGGCAGCGTACAACACGAACACCTTCCGCATCTCCGTCGATCTGAACCGGGAGGTGCAGGTCGAGATCCTGCGCGAGGCGGCCCATGAACTGCTCGAACGCTGCCCCTATGCCAAGGTACGGCTGAAGAAGGGCTTCTTCTGGTACTACCTCAGCCCCAATGAGGAGGAGATCCCCATCTGGGAGGAGGGGAGCTATCCGGCGGGCCGCTTTGAGTTCAAGCGCAACCAGCACTACCTGATCAAGATCATCGCCGGAGAGCGGAGAATCGCCATCGAGTGCTTCCACGCCCTCACCGACGGCACCGGGGCGCTCTCGTACCTCAAGCTGTTGCTGGAGCGCTACTGCTCCCTCGCCGGTATCGTCGACGCCGTCTTCACCGACGGTCTCTGCTTCACCAGCAAAAGCGATGCGCATGAGTTCAGCGACCCGTTCCAGATGCTCTACGATCGTACGATCCGACCGTTCCCCTCAGTGAGCAGAGCGTATCACCGCAAGGGGAGAGGGGAGCGCAGCGAGGCGGTGAAGGTCATCAGGGCCGAGGTGGGCATCAAAGAGATCAAGGAGCGGGCAAAGGCGCGCTCACTCACCATCGGTGAGTACCTGAGCGCCGTCTTCTTGATGAGCCTCCAGCAGCTGCAGGGTGAGCAGGTCCCCGTCAAACGCAAGCGGCGGCCCATCCGCCTCTCGGTGCCGATGAACCTCCGCAAGGTCTTTGCAACGGAGACGATGCGCAACTTCACCCTCTTCGCCTTGATCGGCATCGACCCGGCCCTCGGGTGGTACACCTTTGATGAAATTGCGACCCAGGTTCGGCTGCAGATGGCGCAGGCGGCGCAGCCGAAGCTGCTGCTCAGCCAGATTCGACGCAATGTGGCGGGAGAGCGCAGCGCCGCGCTCCGCTTTGCCCCGACGCTCTTGAAGAACCCACTCTTCAAGCTGCTCAGCGATGCGCTCGGGGACCAGCAATACAGCGGGGTCATCTCAAACCTCGGGTATGTCTCTCTGCCCGACGCCCTCTCTCCCGTGGTGACGGCGATGGATTTCCACCTCAGCCCGGGCTTGGTGAACCCGGTCAGTGTCGCGGTGGTTGGCTACCGCGACAGCCTTGCGATAAACTTCACCAGCTATCATGATGACGACACCGTCCTTGAACGACTCTTCTGTACGTTCCTCGTCGAGGACGGGATCGCGGTATCGGTCGCTTCCAACCGGGAGGGTATGTGATATGGCCTATTGTGTGCAGTGTGGTGTGAAACTTGCCGATGGAGCGGCGGCCTGTCCGCTCTGCAATACCCCAGTGCTCCTCCCCCCGACCGTGGTGGAGCGGAAGGGTGAGCCGCTCTTTGCCAAGAAGCTTGACGGACCGCGTTCGAGCGGTATCACCAAGGTGCGGAAGGGCATCCTGGAATTGACGCTCTCGCTGGCTGTGGTGGCCCTCATCGCCGTCGGTCTTTCCCTCACCTTGAGCGGCCTGGGGCGCTACAGCTTCATCCCGATCTTCTCGATAGTCATGGTCGAGGCGACCTTGGTCGCATCACTGCTGGCAAAACCGAGCTACGTGCGTCTCTCTTCAATCGTGTTGATCGGAGCCGGCATCTACCTGGTGGGCTTGGATCTCGCGGACCTCACCCTCTCCTGGTCTCTCATCGCCTCATCGGCGTTGCCGCTCCTCTGGCTCTTCGCGGTCGCCCCCGCCACGAAGATGAAGAAGTGGCGTATCGTGACGCTCTCGCTCATCGCTGTCCTGCTCTACCTGCTCATCATCAACATCACGATAGCGGGTGCGCTTACCTGGTTTGTCCCGGTGGCGCTGCCCACCATGCTGCTCTTCGGGTTCTTGGCGACCATCTTCGCCCTCTTCCTCATCAAACGCAAAGGGACAATCATCCCGATCTCCGATGTCGTGTTGGCCACCTTGGTGGTGATCTTTGTCGCGATCAGCGGCTTCGATTTCTTCTTGACCCACTATCAGCGCGGCTTCTTCGCCCTGCGCTGGTCGAAGAGCCTGCTCTGGGCTGCGCTGGTGGCGCTGCTCTTCCTCTTGGCCCTCAGCTGTTCACGGCGCATCAGGCGCTACTTCACCAGCCACATCCGACACAGCTAGGTAAAGTCGGCCACCGTCGCCGAGCAGGCTTTTACCAGATCTTCGGGGCGGATCTTGATCTGCAGACCGCGCTCCCCGGCGCTGACGAAGATGAACTCCTCCAATTCACTGAGCGCCTCGAGGTAGGTGGGAAAGCTGCTCTTCATCCCGAGCGGGGAGCAGCCGCCATGGACATAGCCGGTCACCTCCTTGAGCTTGGCGAGCTTGAGGGGAGCGAGTTCCCACTTGTCTGTGAGGGAGCGGGCCTTCTTGAGGTTGACGGTGAACTCGGCGGGGAGGCAGAAGACGCAGTGTCCTCCTTCCCCATCGGCGCAGACGATGGTCTTGTAGACCTGATGCGCCTCGACGCCGAGGTGCACGCTGGCAGAGATGGCATCGAGGCTCTCCTCATCCCACTGGTAGGTGACGATCTCGAACGGAATCTGCTCCCGCTCAAGGATCCGGATGGCGTTGGTCTTTTTCATGCCCCCATCGTAGCGTACTTCCTACTTATCGTCGATGGCAAACGCCGATCCGAGGGCCGAGGGAGAGGCGAACGCCCCCTTGCGCTTCTGGGCGATGATCGTCATGGCGGTAAGGACCAGGAGGGTGATGAGATAGGGGGAGAGGCCGAGAAACTGCGCCGGGACCATCAGCTTGAAGCCGGCGGCCTGGATGGAGAACTGCAGGCTGGTGATGCCGCCGAAGACCAAGGTCCCGATGACGACCCGGGCGGGGTTCCACGCTGAGAAGATCACCAAGGCGATGACGATCCACCCCTTGCCTCCCGTCATTCCGTCATTCCAGCTGGGGATGAAGGAGAGGGAGAGGCAGGCGCCACCCAAGCCGGCGAACATGCCGCCGATGAGGGTGTAGAGGTAGCGTACCCGACTGACCGATATCCCCATGGCTGCGGCGGTACGGGGATTCTCGCCCACGGCGCGGATGACCATCCCGTGACGGGTCTTGTAGAGGAAGAACCACGCGAAGGGGACCAGGACATAGAGACCGTAGGTGAGAATCGAGACATTGAAGAGCGCCCCAAGGATCGGGATGTCACAGAGGTAGGGGATGGCGATGTTGGTGAACCGGGAGGAGAGGTTCATCCCGGTGAGGTTGTAGCGGTTGGATGCCGGTCCGAGACGCTGGCCGAGAAAGTTGGCCAGTCCGGAGCCGAACATCGTGATGGCCAGGCCGCTGACGACCTGGTTCGCCCGCATCGTCACGCAGAGGAAGGCGTGGATCAGGGAGAGGGCGGCCCCCACCGCCATCGCCATGAAGAGGGCGAGGAGGAGGTTGCCGGTCTTGAAGGCGGTGGCGAAACCGGCCAAGGCACCAAGCAGCATCGTCCCCTCCATGCCGAGGTTCAGCACCCCGGTCTTTTCGGTGTAGACCTCTCCCAGGGTCGCGTAGGTGAGGCTGGTCCCCATGGCCAGCGTCGCGGCCAAGAGGTTGGTCGTGAAGTCGATTGCGTTCATGCTGTGGCCTCCGTATGCGTGCCGCTTTTGGCCAGTCGGTACTCGGTGAAGACACTGCCGGCGAGCAGCGGGATGAGGATCAGACCCTGCATCACCTCGCCCATGGCGCTGGGCAGCTTCAAAATCTGCAGGGCATCGCTGCCCGTCTCGAGGGCCGCCATGATCAGGGCGACGAGGATGGAGACGAAGGGGTTGAGATTGCTCATCCAGGCGATGATGATGCCGGTGAAGCCGTAGCCTGCGTTCACCCCCTTGGTCAGCTGGTGGGTGACCGCCGCGCTGTCGATGACCCCGGCAAGACCCGCGATGGCGCCGCTGAGCAGCATACCCAGGATGATGTTGCGTTTGATGCACACCCCTTGGCATTGGGCGGCCCGACGGTTCTTCCCGATCATGTTCAGTTCAAATCCCCAGCGGGTTTTATAGAGGACGAAGTAGAGGACCACAACCAGGGCGAGGGCGAAGTAGAGACCGGCGTGGACCCGCCCCCAGATGCGTGGCAGCCACGCCGCCTCGGGGTAGAGGATCGTGCCCATGTTCCCGCGAGGGGCCTTCCAGGCGTTGATGTAGAGGTATTCGGCGTAGCCGATGATGATGTAGTTCATCATCAAGGTGGTCAGCGTCTCATCGACCGACCACTGAGCTTTCAATACCCCGGGAATGGCCGCCCACAATGCCCCGCACGCGACTCCCACCACCATGCCGACCGGCAAGAGGAGAGCGACGGGCAGGAAGGTCCAGAACTGCATCACCCAGGTGATGCCGATGACCCCGGCGATGTATTGGCCTTCGGCGCCGATGTTCCAGAACTTGAGGCGGAACGCCACCCCGACGGCCAAGCCACAGAGCAGCAGTGGTATCGACTTGGCGATGGTGTACTGCAGCTTGGTCTGACTTCCAAAGGCTCCCCTGAGCATCGCGCGGTAGGTGACCAGTGGGTCGGCTTTGGAGAGGGCCAGGACGATGGCCCCGAGGAGGAAGGAGACGAGCAGGCTGGCCACCGGTACCAAGATGGTCATGAGCGTGGAGCGGCTGTCTCGCTTTTGCAGATGGATTCTCATTGTTCCCCCCTCGCCACACCGGCCATCAGCATCCCGAGCTCTTCGGTCCCGGTCTTTTTGGCATCAAGGATATCCATGATCCTCCCTTCGAACATCACGGCGATGCGGTCTGCGACCATCAAGAGCTCCTCGAGCTCCTCGCTGACCAGGAGGACCGCCGCGCCGCTGTCCCGCTGCTTGATCAAATTCTGTCTGACCGCCTCGGTCGCCCCGATATCCAGGCCGCGCGAAGGGTAGACGGCGATGAGGATGCCGCGGCAGAAGTCGATCTCCCGGGCCAAAATCGTCTTTTGGATGTTGCCGCCGCTGAGGAACTTCACCGAGGTGTCCTGGCTCGGCGTCTTGATGGTGAAGCGCTCGATCAAATCCTCGGCGAACTGTCGTATGCGGCCCTTCTTCATCACCGTATTGTGGGAGAGCTCCTCGGTGCGGTACTTCTTCATGCTGAGGTTCTCTCCCACACTCATGTCCCCGACCACTCCCATGCGGCCACGGTCGGCGGGGATATGGCTTACCCCGCCCTTGATGATGGCGATGGGGCTCTTATTGGTCATGTTCTTGCCTTTGAGGATGATGCTCCCCCCATCGACATGCAAGAGGCCCGTGATGGCTTCGGTCAGCTGTTGTTGCCCGTTGCCGGCAACCCCGGCGATGCCGAAGATCTCCCCGCTGCGGACCGAGAAGGTCACTTGGTCGAGGATCGGCTTTCCCCCGCCGACGGGCAGCATGACGAGGTCGTTGATCTCGATCATCTCCGGCCCCGGCTCATAGGGGCCACGGTCGAGGCTGAAGAGGATGTCGCGCCCGACCATCATGTTGGCCAGCTCCTGGACGTTGGCGATCTCGCGTGTCGGCTTGACCGCCACGCTCTTGCCCCGTCTCAGCACCTGGACGGTGTGGCTGAAGGACATCACCTCATCCATCTTGTGGGTGATGAAGATGGCGCTCTTGCCCTCGGCGAGCATCCGCTTGAGGATCTCATTGAGGTCACGTGACTCGCCGGGGGTGAGCACCGCCGTCGGCTCGTCGAGGATCAAAATATCAGCTCCGCGATAGAGCAGCTTCAGAATCTCCACCCGCTGTTGCTCACCCACCGAGAGATCACGGATGATCTTGTCCGGGTAGACCTGCAGGCCGTAGCGCTTGCTCAATGCGGTGATCTTCTTCTTTATCTCACCCATCGGGGGGACGAAGGGAAGGTCCTTCATCCCGAGGATGATGTTTTCGGCGACGCTCATATTGCCGACCAGCATGAACTCCTGGTGGATCATGCCGATGCCCAGGGCCATCGAGTCCTGGGGGGATTGGATATCGCGCTGTACACCATTGACGTAGATTGTTCCGCTGTCCGGCTGGTAGAGACCGATGAGCATGTTCATCAACGTCGATTTGCCCGCTCCGTTCTCTCCGAGCAGGGCCAAGACTTCCCCTTTATGGAGAGTCAACGACACGTGGTCGTTGGCGAGGACACCGGGAAAGGTCTTGGTTATGTCTACCATTCGCACGACGGGAGTTCCATCTGCTTTCAAATCTGCCATCTATACATTCCGTAATGGAGGGCCGAAGCCCGGGTGAAAAGAGAAGGAGGCGGCAACGCCGCCTCCTCTACGGTTTTGCTCAATACACGCTGCCGATGACCCCTTCGACGAACCAGTCGATGGTGAGCATCGCTTCATCACTCATCTTCTCGCCGGCTTTCTGGCGCATGACGCCGGTGTTGTCCCAGATCTCGCCCCAGAAGACATCCCACGTCTTGTCGTGCATCTCCTGCTGCTTCGCTTCGACGGCCTTGACCATGTCGGCGGGCACCAGCGGGGAGATCGGGGAGAGGTGGATCATCTCATCCTCGAGGCCGCCCCAGTAGCTCTGGCTCTTCCAGGTTCCATCGAGGACGCTCTGGATGGTCGGGATCATGTAGTTGCCCCAGTTCCACATCGGGGAGACCAAGACACGCTCATCATTGAGGATCTTGCCAAAGTCAGCGTTGTAGCCGATGGCATACTTGCCGCGGTCGATGGCTGCCTGGGCCGGCTGGGTGGTGTCTTGGTGCTGGGCGATGACGTCACACCCCTGGTCGAGCAGGGAGATCGCCCCTTGCCGCTCGAGGGAGGGATCGAACCAGGTGTTGGTCCAGACCACGGTCACCGTTGCCTTGGGGTTGATCGAGCGGACACCGAGGGTGAACGCGTTGATGCCACGTACGACCTCAGGGGTGTTGTAGGCACCGACATAGCCGATCTTTCCGCTTGCGGACATTCTGGCCGCGATCATGCCCGAGAGGTAGCGCATCTGGTACATTCGACCGAAGTAGTTGGACATGTTCGGGTTGTCGAGGTAGCCGGAGCAGTGCTCGAAGTAGATGTTCGGATAGCGCTTTGCAAC
>LVBF01000148.1 GCA_001604325.1 Spirochaetales bacterium Spiro_04 | reverse complement strand
CCTCGACGACTTCTCCTATGTCTGTACCGCCGGCGGTGCGATGATCCGCTTCCTCTCGGGCAAGAAGATGCCGCTCATCGAGGCGATGGAGCGGGCGTGGGAGCGTGATCGAGCACAGAAGGAGAAGCAATGACCACAGCGATACCGTACACCGGCAAAGGAGACCTCGCCCTCACGATCGCCGAAGAGCAGCTCTTGGGGATCTACGAGCCGAACGACATTCCCCAAGCGGAGGGGGCTGCGCTCTTCGAAGGCGCCCTCACCGGTCTCGATGCCTTCCTCACGGGGTGTACTTCCCTGCTCGTGATCATCAACGACGCGACCCGCCCCACCCCGACGCCAGCGATGCTCACCGCCCTCATGCCGCGCCTCGAGAAGGCCGGCATCAAGGACGAGATGATCACCATCCTCGTGGCCACCGGCGCTCACCGGGCGGTCAAGGAGAGCGAGCTGCCCCAGCTGCTCGGGGTGTGGACCGAACGGTTCAAAGGCCGTCTGGTCAGCCATGTCTCCACGGATGAGGAGCGCCTCGTCGAGATCGGGAAGACGCGCAACGGCACCCCGATCATCCTCAACACGCTCCTCTTTGCCTGCGACCGCATCATCGCCACCGGAAGCGTCGAGCCACACTACTTCGCCGGCTTCACCGGGGGACGGAAGGCCTTCTTGCCCGGCATCGCCGGCTACCGGACGATCGAGGCGAACCACAAGCTCGCCATCTCACCGAGCGCCTGTGCCCTCGCCTTGGAGGGCAACCCCGTCCACGAGGACATGATGGATGCCCTGCCCCACATCAAGGCGCCGATCTTCAGCCTGATGACGGTGCTCAACAAGGAGCAGGAGGTGGTGGCCGCCACCGGCGGCGACCTCATCACCAGCTTCGAGGAAGCGGTGGGGGTGGCCACGGGCGTCTTCTGCGTCGAGATCCCCCAGCGCGGTGATGTCGTCGTCTCGGTTGCCAAATTCCCGATGGACATCAACCTCTACCAGGCGCAGAAGGCGATCGACAACGGGGCGCTCGCCGTCAAGGATGGCGGGACCCTGATCCTCGTCGCCTCCTGCCGTGAGGGGATCGGCGGAGAGGAGTTCGCCCGCTTGCTCAGTTCAAGCAGCAGCCCCGATGATGCGTTGGCCACGATCCAGGGCACCTACAAGCTCGGCTACCACAAGGCGGCCAAGATGGCGGCGGTCTCGAAGCGGATCACCGTGATGGCCCTCACCGACCTCGATGGGGCGACGATCCGCTCCCTCTTCCTCGAGCCGATCGATGACCTGGACACGGCGGTGGGCAAAGCCCTCGACCGGGCTCGGGAGCGGGGCGTGGCAGACCCGAAGGTGATCATCCTTCCCGACGGTTGTGTCACCGTCCCGAAGGTGCGGCACGACAAAAGCTGACGGGTAATCGTTCCACTCTCACCTATAACAAAAAGGATCGCTGCAGTAGTGCAGCGATCCTCTTTTGTGTGGTGATTCAATTGCCCGAAGGCAATCGACAACAGCTTAGTAGTTGACCAAGTTGTACTCAGCGAGCGCCTTGTTGATGTCCCTTGCCATGCCGTCGACAGCACCCTTGGCGTCGATGGTGCGGTTTGCAAGACGTGCAATGTAGGACTCGACCACATTCCGGGCCTCAGGGAAGATGCTCAACAGTGCCCCTGCGTACTGGGGAGCAGTGTCGTGCAGCTGGTCGATGGCGACCTGGAACTGCGGGTACTCAGCAATGTTCTTCTTGAAGGTCTCGGTCTCGGCTGCAGCAACGGTGATCGGGAAGTAACCGGTCTGGGCATTCCATTTGGCCTGCTGCTCCGGGGAGATCATGAACTTCACGAACTCCCAGGTTGCGTCCTCGCGCCTGGTGTCCTTGGTGTTCAGCATCCAGAGGCTTCCGCCACCGACCGATACACCACCCTTGTCGTCCTTGTTGATGTTGGGGAAGTATCCCACACCGACCTCGAAGCGATCGCCGATGTTCAGCAAGAGGGACTTGAGAGCCGCGGTGGACTCGAGCGTCATGGCGATGTTGCCGGAGATGAAGGCTGCCTTGGCATCGTTGTTACCGATGTTCAGGTAGGGGGCGATCCCTTCCTTGAGGACCTTGTCCCAGACCTTGGCAATGGCAAGTCCGCCACCGTTGGAATCAAACGCAACGGCGGTTGCGTACTGTTCGCCGCGTCCGTTGTTGTTGTTCACATAGTGCAGGCCCTGCTTGCCCATCCACTGCTCGAAGAACCAGCCGTAGTTGCCCATTCCAAAGCCGTAGCGCTTGACGCTTCCGTCTGCGTTCATGACTCTGAGCTTGGCTGCAGCCTCATAGATCTCATCGAAGTTTGTCGGGACCTTGGTGATGCCGGCTTCCTCGAACGCGGTCTTGTTGTAGTACAAGAGCGGGGTCGAGCTGTTGAACGGCATCGAATAGAGGGTACCGTCGACGGTGTAGTACGCGGCGATGTTCGGCTCGATCTGGTTGATGTCCCACTTGTCCTTCTCGATGTAGGTCTGCATGGGCAGGACCCAACCGGAGTCGATCATGTACCGGGTACCGATGTCGTAGACCTGCATGATGTCACAGGGATAGTTGCCACCCGACGCCTGGAGCTTTGCAAACCCCTCGTCGTAGGTTCCCTGGTACTCATAGGTTACTTCGATCTTGCCTTCGTTGATGGTGTTGAACTCGTTGACCATTGCCGCGATGGCTTCGCCATTGACTCCACCCATGGAGTGCCAGAAGGTAATCTTGACCGGGCCAGCAGCCTTTGCTGGAGCGGCCTCTCCGGATCCAGCTGCAAATACAAAGCTGACTGCCAAGAGTCCGACAAGAATAAGAGCTAATGTCTTTTTCATTTCCTTTTCTCCTTTTCTATATTTTCGGGGTGGAAAATCCACCCATACAGGACCAATGTTTCCGGGCTATCCTTTCACAGCCCCGCTCATCAAACCGTTGATAAGCTGTTTGTTCATGAAGACGAAGATACTCAGCGACGGGACGATGACGATCACCACACCGGCCATCATGAGGCCGAGGGAGACCGCATCGATGTCATAGAGCATCGAGATACCGATCTGCACCGTCCGATAGTTGCGGGAGTTGGTGACCAACAGTGGCCACATGTACTGGTTCCAGGTGTTGAGGAATACGTAGGCTCCGAGGGCGCCGAGGGCAGGGCGGGAGAGCGGTACGACGATGCTGCCCAAAAACCGGAGGTTGCTGCACCCGTCGAGCTTCGCCGCCTCATAGAGCTCCTTGGCAAAGGTCAGGTAGTACTGGCGCAGGAGGAAGACCCCCATCGCACTGGTGAGGAAGGGGAAGATCAGGGCGCGGTAGGAGTCCAGCCACCCCCATCGCATCATCGTCAGGTAGTTGGCGATGATCGTCACCTCACCGGGGACCATCATCGTGGCAAGTACCGCCAGGAAGAGCAGGTTCTTGCCCTTGAACTCCAAGAACGAGAAGGCGAAGGCGGCAAGCGAGCAGGTCACCATCTGGCCGAGCATCACCGTCGTGGAGACGACGAAGGAGTTGAGGATCATCCGCGGGAAGTTGTAGTACGGGTTGGTGAACGCCTGGACGTAGTTGGTGAACTTGACCGAGGTGGGGATCAAGTGGTTGTTGTAGATCTCATCCGGTGGCATGACCGAGATGGAGAAGGTGTAGAGCAAGGGGATCAGGATCACCAGCATCAAGGGGATATTCAGGACAAAGCGTCCGGCATTCTGCAATTTTCTTCGTTGTACGGTAGTTATACGCATCAGTAGTTCACCCCCCGCTTCTCAAATCTGAATTGGATGACCGTGATGACCATCACGATCAGGAAGAGGATGACCGACCGGGCGGCTGCCGATCCGAATCGGAAGTTCCTGAACGCATCCATGTAGATCGACCAGACCATGACGTTGGTCGTATCGCCTGGCCCCCCTTCGGTGAGCAGCTTGATCTGGCTGAACGACTGGAAGGCCCCGATGATGTTGATGATGATCTGGAAGAAGAGTGTCGGGGAGATGGAGGGAATCGTCACCGACCAGACCCGGCGCCAGTACCCTGCCCCATCGACGGCGGCACTGTCGTACAGTTCGGCGGGCACGTTACGCAGGCCCGCGCTGATGAAGATGAAGTTGATACCGCTGGTGAGCCAGACCGTCACCGCGATGACCGAGCCCAGGGCATATCGCATATCACCGGTAAAGTTGATCTGCGTACCCATGATGTTGTTGAGCAACCCGTTGGTCGGGTGGAGGACCATCTTGAACGCCATCGAGGCAGCAGCCGAGGCTATTGCGATCGGCATGGCGTAGACGGCGGCGGTGAAGTTCGACCCGGCGTACTTCTTCTCCGTCAGGAGACTGGAGGTCAGGCCGATCAGCAAGCCACCGAAGGCGACGGCGAAGACGAACTTGAAGGTCACGCGCACACTTGCCCAGAACGATGCGCTCTTGAAGAGCGCCAGGTAGTTGTCCTTTTCGGTGAAAGCAACAAAGATCTTGGCATGGCCGGTCTTGTTGGTCAAAAACATGCTAAGGAAAATTGTCCTGAAGAAGGGATAGTACAAGAACATCCCGAAAATCAACAGGGACGGAAGGAGGAACAAGTAGGGTTCGATCCAAAATTGGGGTTTTTGTATTCCCCCACGTATCGCTTTCGCTTCTTTGTTTTTTGCCATCAAACACTCCATGATTTTGTATTCAAGCACGGGTGAACGACCATCAAGGCAGAAACCCGATCATAGCAGCGAGCCATGCCCGCTGTTCCTGCATTATAGCCCATCTTGAATCCAAAAGGTACATTCCATATGGTCTATTTCAAGTCGGATGATGAACATTCTACTTGAAAACGTTATCAGTACACTTAGTATAGGCCGGCTTTTGTTGAACCGCAAGCAATAGTTTTAGTAATTTGTTTAAAAGAATTTAATTGAATATTTTATATTGATTTATATGCTTTTATAGAGAAATGACACAAAATC
>LVBF01000147.1 GCA_001604325.1 Spirochaetales bacterium Spiro_04 | reverse complement strand
GGGGCCGCGGTCGGGGCCATCAGCTGCAACGAAAACTCCAAGACCTTCGCCATCGCCGACCACACGATCTTCCTCGATGTGGGGCCTGAGGTCATCACCGGCAGCACCCGCCTCAAGGCAGGCACCGCACAGAAGCTGGTGCTCAACATGCTGACCACCGCCGCCATGATCCGCCTGGGCAAAGTCTACGGCAACCTCATGGTCGACCTCACCCCGGTCAACGCCAAGCTGGTCGTCCGCTCCAAACGCCTGATCAAACAAGCCACCGGGTGTACCGACGAGGAGGCGAACAGCGCGTTCGAAGCGTCGGGCAAACGGCCGAAGATCGCCATCCTGATGATC
This sequence comes from Spirochaetales bacterium Spiro_04, assembly GCA_001604325.1. GTDB lineage: Bacteria > Spirochaetota > Spirochaetia > Sphaerochaetales > Sphaerochaetaceae > Sphaerochaeta. Next base: position 5,121 of record LVBF01000147.1, on the reverse strand, counting down.
CTCCTCTCCATCGATGCCCAAGAGGCGATCGAGCTGGACCGGAGGGCCGACGGCCCCATCTCAAAAGCAATCGCCTTGTACCACAAACGCGCTGCACGGTAGAATGGAGCGGGAGGCAGCGATGGAGAGTACACACCAGATACCAGGGGCCCTCTTTGAGATCAACGCCCGATGGGAGAGCCTATCGGAGAGTGAGAAGCGGGTGGCCTCCTATGTCGTGCAGAATCCAAAGAAGGTCCTGCACCTCAACGTACGAGAATTGGCGAAGCAATCCACCTCAAGCCAAGCGGCGGTCATCCGCTTCTGCAAGCACCTGAACTTCGAGTCCTACAGCAATTTCAAGCTCCGTCTCGCCCGGGACGTGTTCGACACCTACGATGAACGCTATATGCCGGACCTCGACCTGGAGAGCGGCACGGAGGCGGAGGCGGTGATCCACACCGTCATCGAGCGTCTGCAACGCTCCTTCTCAGCCCTGGAACACACCCTCGACAGAGAGAGCATCACCGCTGCGGTCACCTGTATCCAAGAAGCGAAAAAAACCGCCCTCTTCGGCATCGGCGCCAGCGGTGTCGTCGCCAACGATTTCATGCAGAAGCTCACCCGCCTCGGGACCTCGGCTTTCTACACCCCCGACACCGACCTACAGCTCGTCGCCGCCTCCGCCATCCGACCGGGAGATTGCGCCTTCGTCATCTCCTACTCCGGCGAGAAGGCGGAGATGCTCGAAGTGGCGCATCTTGCCAAGAAGAATGGGGCGACGGTCGTCAGCCTGACGATGGACAGCCCCAATACCCTGCGCCAGAGCGCGGACATCACGCTCTTGGTGCCGGCAAGTGAGCGGATCTACCGCCAAGGGGCCAGCACCTCACGCATCAACCAGCTCGCCGTCGTCGACATCCTCTACTCGTTGATGCTCTCCTCCGACCTCGATGCCTCCATTGAGGCGATCGAGCAGACGATGGCGGCGACGCACCGGTAACGGGCCATGGGAAAGACCAAGAAAGGGGAAGCCACCCGGGCCCTGATCTACGAGAGCGCCATCCACCTCTTCTCCACCTACGGGTATGAAGCGGTCTCGATCCAAAGGATCGCAGACCATGCCGGCACGGCCAAAGGGAGCTTCTACAACTACTACACCACAAAGAGCGACATCATCGTCGAAAAGTTCTGGGAGATCGATGCATACTACCGCAGCATCGAAGAGGAGGTGCTCCAAGAGCCGAACGGCGAATCCCGCCTGCTCAAATTCACCCGCCTCCAACTCACCTATGTGCGGGATGAGGTCACCTGCGATGTCTTGAAGGTACTCTATGCCAACCAGGTCCAGCAGGCCGGATCGGACAAGACCATCACGAACGAACACCGCTTCTGGTTCACCTTCATCGTCGACATCATCGCCGAGGCACAGCAGAGCGGTGAGTTCAACAGTCGCGAGAGCGCCACCACCTATGCCCGGTACTTCAACCGGGTCATCAGGGGGTTGTTCCTCGACTGGAACATCAGCTCGGCCTCCTTCGACCTCGTCGAGGTCGGGATGCACTACTGTGCCTCCATCTTGATCGAAGCGCTCAAGCGGTAAAAATGACCGCGGTCATTTTTTGTTGACGGATGTCCAAACTGCCCCTATCATGGTCATGACAGCGCACAAGGAGGCTTCATGCACATCATCGTCCCGATCAAACAAGTGCCGCAGAGCAGCGACGTGAAGATGGACCCGGTCACCGGGACCATGATTCGGTCGGCGCGCTCCTCGGTCCTCAACCCGTTGGATCTCTATGCCCTGGAGGCGGCCCTCCATCTCAAAGACGAGCACGGCGCCCAGGTCACCGTCGTGACGATGGGACCACCGAGCGCCGTCCAAATCCTCAAGGAAGCGCTTTCGATGGGCGCCGACCGGGCGGTCCACCTCACCGACCGCCTCTTCGGCGGCGGCGACACCTACGCCACCAGCTACGTGTTGTCCCGGGCCATCGAGAAGATCGGCTCCTTCGACCTGGTCATCACCGGAGAGCGGGCCACCGATGGGGACACGGCCCAGGTGGGGCCGGGAATCGCATCATGGCTTGACCTCGCCCTGGCCACCTACGTCTCGGCCATCGAGGAAGTCGCTGATGGCCACCTCATCGCCGAGCGTCTCATCGAAGAGGGGTACCAGCGGGTACGGGTGAGCCTCCCGGCGCTCCTCACCGTCGTCAAGGAGATCGCCATCCCCCGCCTCCCCACCTTGCGGGGCAAGAAGCGGGCGATGGGCAAAGAGATCGAGACCTGGGATGCCGAGGCCATTGCAGCCGACCGGACGAAGATCGGGCTGAAGGGCTCGCCCACCCGGGTGGTGCAGATCGAGACGCCGAAGGTCGCCCGCTCTGCCCTCATATACCACGCCGATGGAGACGAGGCGACCGTTCAAGCATGCGATCACCTCCTCGACTTCCTCCAGGAGCGCAACCTGCTTGCGGAGGTACACCATGGCTGAAGTATGGACCATCGCGGAAGCGAGCGGCGGTACGCTCAAGGAGGTCTCCTTCGAACTGTTGGCCCGGGGACGCTCACTTGCCGATGAGCTGGGTGTTCCGTTGGCCAGCGTGGTGCTCACCGATGAGATCGAAGAAGCGGAGCTGCAGCGCCTGGCCTCGTACGGCGCCGACATCATCTACGCAGAGCGAGATCCACGCCTCGCTCCCTTCACCGTCGCCTCCCACGCTGCGTTCTTGACGGCCTTGGTGACCCGCCATGCGCCCCAGATCATCCTCGCGGCGGCGACCACCAGCGGACGGACCCTCCTGCCCTACCTCGCCGTGAAGCTCGGCTGTGGACTGACCGCCGACTGCACCGCCTTGGCCATCGAGGAGGGGACGGGGAACCTGCTGCAGATCAGGCCGGCCATCGGGGGCAACATCATGGCGACGATCAAGAGCCCCGACCACCGCCCCCAGATGGCCACCATCAGGCCACGCTCGACCCCCCTCCCATCCCCTGACCATGCGCGCCGGGCCACGATCATCCCCATCGCGGTGACAGACGACTTCCATGACCCGGTCCAGGTCCTCTCACTGAGGCCGTTTGGAGACCAGAGCTCCTCCATCGAGAACGCCGCCATCGTGGTCTCCGGTGGCAAGGGTCTCAAGAAACGGGACAACTTCACCCTCATCGAGGATCTCGCCGCCGCCTTGGGAGGGGCGGTGGGGGCGAGCCGCGACGCTGTCGACCGTGGGTGGGCAAGCTACCCGCACCAGGTCGGCCTCTCGGGCAAGACCATCTCCCCGGAGCTCTATGTGGCGGTGGGGATCTCGGGGGCCATCCAACACCTGGCCGGCATCAAGACCGCGAAGACCATCGTGGCCATCAACCGGGACAGCGAGGCAAACATCCTGGCCCTCGCCGACATCGCCATCATCGGCGATCTCTTTGCCATCATCCCTGTCCTGCTGAGGCGCCTAGAAGAGAGGAGGACCATCGAATGACCTACACCCCCATCACCGGCGACATCATAGAAGAGCTCATCACCATCTGCTCCCTGTCCAACGTCATCACCGACCGTGAGCGCATCGAGGGGTACAGCCACGATGAGACGAGCCGGGAGCAGTTTTGTGCCATGCCCGAGGTGGTGGTCACCCCCACCACCACCAGTCAAGTGGCCCAGATCATGCGCCTTGCAGACCGCTACACCATCCCCGTGACGCCCCGAGGCGCCGGATCAGGTCTCTCCGGCGGTGCCATACCGCTCTTTGGAGGCATCGTTCTCTCCCTTGAGAAGATGAACCGGATCATCGAGGTCGATGAGGAGAACCTGACGGTGACGGCAGAGGCGGGCATCGTGACCAACGAGTTGAACGAGCGCCTCAAGGATACGGGCCTCTTCTTCGCCGGCTATCCGATGAGCCTGGAGAGCTGCTTCCTCGGCGGCAACATCGCGGAGAACGCCGGGGGCGGCAAGGCCATCAAGTACGGGGTCACCAGAGGCTATGTGCTCGGCTTGACGGTGGTCACCCCCCAAGGGGAGATTGTCCATTTGGGAGGCAAGGTAACAAAGGACGTGAGCTCCTACGACCTCAAGCAGCTCTACATCGGCAGCGAGGGGACGCTGGGGATCATCACCGAGGCGACGATCAAGCTCATCGGCGTCCCCAAGGTCGCCTCGACCCTGCTGGTCCCCTTCACCGGCGCCCAGGAGGCGATCTCCGTCGTCCCCCTCTTGATGAAGCAGGGCATCATCCCGGTCTCCATCGAGTTCATGGACCGGCTCTCCTTCGCAATCTCCGCTGAGTATCTCAATGAGAGCCTCCCCCTCGACGGAGTGGGGGCGTTGCTCCTCATCGAGGTCGACGGCAGCGACGAGGCGCAGGTCGAGGCCGACCTCATCGCCGTCGGGGAGCTCTGCGAAGAGCAGGGGGCGATGGAGGTGTACATCGCCGAGGATGCCAACAACCGTGAACGGATCTGGGCGGTGCGGCGCGCCATCGCCGAGGCCATCAAGGTCTACAGCCCGATCCAGAGCCTCGAGGATGTGGTGGTCCCCATCGCCTCGATCCCCCGCGTCCTGCCATTTTTGGAGGAGCTCTCGGCCAAGTACGGCCTGAAGATTCCCTGTTACGGACACGCCGGCGACGGCAACCTCCACGCCACCGTCATCAAGGATCCCGACTGGACGATGGAGCGGTGGCTTGAGACGGAGCCGAAGATCCTCGGCGAGCTCTACGCCTTCATCGTGGGTGAACTGGAGGGGAAAATCAGCGGGGAGCACGGCATCGGGGTGAAGCGGCGCGAGTTCGTCAAGGAGCTGACGCCGAAGGCGGAGTATGAGCTGCTCAAGACGCTCAAGAGCGCCTTCGACCCAAAGAACATCATGAACCCGGGCAAGATCCTCATCTAACGAAGCCGAAGAGGGGTATGGTATTGGCCCACCCCACTTCGATCGGGTACCACCCATCGACGAAGAAGTCTCCCCTCTCTGGATATTCCAGACGATGGGAAGCGGAGCGTTGGCTTGCCAAGACCGTCTCCCGCACGCTCTGCTATGAAGGAGTGGACGGCCAAGCACCGCCATACGATTGGTGTAGTCCCGCAAGATCTTCTCCGGCTTCGCCAAAACTTTGAGGGCCGATGAATAGGTGATGATGG
>LVBF01000146.1 GCA_001604325.1 Spirochaetales bacterium Spiro_04 | reverse complement strand
CTCGGCGGCGAAGCTTCCTTGATTGATGGCCACCGCCAGGTTGAGCAGGCTGTTGACATAGACCAACGCCTCCCCCTTCTTCACCTCGGTGAAGGCCTTGCAGAGCCTGAGGTGATAGCCATAGACCACCCGCCCGTCCTTGCTGATGGTGATGGCCACGTCATCACCCCACTTCGCGCCCATCTCTTCGAGGAGGTCGCTCGGGATATTGGTCCACAGCGACCCGTAGCGGGTATCGAGGATGTCGATCGAGCCGATCAGCGAGCCGCCCTCGAGGCGGGGGCGCTCGATCTTCAGCTTCACCAGCTTGGTGAGCGTCGGTCCCAACTCCTCGAATGCGATCTCCCCGGCGGCAAGACGGGCCCCGGTATAGGCGTAGACATCACGACCAAAGAAGGTGTGGCTCTTCTGGCTTCCGGCGAGACGATTGGCCGACACCTCGATGGTGCGCACCTCAAGGAGGCCGATCTGGTCGCTGATATGAGTCAAGGTCCCGTTGTCCGGGGTGACGATGAGATGCCCGCTTTCGGTGAGGGCGACGATGGACTTGCGGTCCGACCCCACCCCCGGGTCAACGACACAGACGAAGACCGTGCCGGCTGCCCAGTACGGCAGGCTCTGGGCGAGGCGATACGAGGCTTCCCAGATATTGAACTGCGGGACATCGTGGGTCAGGTCATAGAGACCGAGGGCCGGGCTGACCGCATTGGCCACCCCATGCATTGCACTGACCGCGCCATCGGCTGTTCCGAAGTCACTGAGGAAGACCACGGTACGACGCTCTGTCCATACCCTGCTCGCCAACAGCTCACACGTGGTCAGCCTCCTCATCACCTCTCCTCTTCTGTCGCATCTGACGGTCGAATATCACAGCGAACCAGAGCACCATGGCCGACGCGGCCACCAACACCAATCCTACCACGACTGCAAAGGGAATGGAAGGCGCAGAATTCATTCACTGGCGATATTGTGCGCGATGTGTGTATAATAGGCGAGAAAGGAGTATGCAGCATGGAGAACAAACACGAGTGCAAAGTCATAGGCAAAGAGGATGAATACTTCTTGGTGTTGTTGGATACCGGCAGAAGAGAACAGGTTTCCAAACACCTCTTTTCATTCACTGTATCCATCGGTGATGAGCTGTGGGCGTACCTCGACGACAGTCAGGCCATCGTGTACATAGAAGAGAAACCCGCGGTTGAAAAGCGCACTGAACCGGTGGAAAAGAGTGAGAACAGAACCAATGTGTATGTCACCCACGCTTCGGCCCAGGGGTACGACGAAGGATCGTTCTGGGGAGGGTTCTTCCTGACTTTCTTTTTCCCAGTGGTAGGATTGATCATCTCCCTCGTATTGAACAAACCCGAAACCAGACGGGGCGCGGTGCGGGCCATCGTTGTCCAGTTGATTACCGGCGCTGTCTTGGTCTTGATCGTCTTCTGCAGCGCGATGGCGTACTGAAGGTGAAGCTGGTCGTTGCTGTGCGGACGTGACGATCAGCACTCGGTGCGCTCCTTCTTCTCATCCTTGCCCCGTTTCTGTCGCATCTGGCGGTCGAATATCACCGCGAACCGGAGCACCATGACCGACGTGCCCACCACCACCAATCCTACCAATACCATCACCAGAAGGGACGCGTCGGCGATCCAGGCGAGCGCGATAAAACCGAACACCATCGCACAGACCAAGAGGATGATGGAGGGCAGAAGGGGCTTGTCCCGCTTCATGGG
>LVBF01000145.1 GCA_001604325.1 Spirochaetales bacterium Spiro_04 | reverse complement strand
TGGCCTTGAACGCCTCGATTTCCTCTATTTCGCGGGTGTCCGACCGCTTGATGGGGGTGAAGACCGTGTACTTGGCCAGCACGTAGGCGAGCAACAACTCCGCCTCTTGGCGGTCGCTCATGGCATTGAGGTTCACCGAGGAGTAGAAGGGGGTGTTCTTCCCCGCATCCTTGCCCTCGTAGTAGCGGTATCGCTCGATATTGCTGGTCGCCTTGTTCCAGTTCTTCTGTATCTTGGCCAGCTCCTTGGCCCGCTTGGAGGCGCTCCAGTTGCGTGCCCAGAGTTCCTCGGCCACCTTCTTGTAGTGACCGGGGTAGAGGAGGTGGGAGGGGATGTGCTCCAGCGCCTTCCGCCCGTAGCTGATGGCCCAGTCGTTGTTGCCGAAGCTGATGAGTGACGGCACCTCATTGTACAGGGCGCTGAGCACGTACCACGTCTCGGTGGAGTCCAGCGTATCGAAGTCATTGATGATGACGGTGAGGTCATCCAGCATCCCCTTTGCCTTGCTCAAGGCGTTGAGGGGTCCTTTGGTCTGCCCCCAACGCCCGACGTTGGAGGCCTTCCAGAGGTACCCCTCCGGGGTGGGGAAAAGGTCGAGGGAGCGCAGCGCGTACGCTTCCCCCTCCTCATAGGCGGCATAGCGGCCATCCTTGTCCTTGCGGTCGATGTCGTCGCCGATGGAGACCATCACGCGGGCGAGGCGCCAGAGGATGGCCGCTTCCTCCTCTTTTGAGGGGGAGCGGGCAAGCTCGTCGAGCAGGAGTGAGCGCGCCTCGATGAAGTGGTCGCTGTCGAAGAGGGCGTCAGCCTGGACGGGGGTGAAGGCCGCGAAGAGCGAGCCGGTGACGAGGATCAACGAGAGTGTGATGATCGAGAGGGTTCGCAGCATGGGGTGTCTCCTCCTTCCCTTAGTGTAAGAGTTTCTTGAGCAGGCCAAGAGTGCGTCGATATGGTGCGTACCGCACCGGGATGTCGATGCGGTGGGAGCTCTTTGTGATGCTCTTGATGTGGCTGAAGGTCAGAAAGCCCGTCTTGCCGTGGTAGGCGCCCATCCCGCTTTCCCCAACGCCACCGAAGGGGAGGTGGGGGTTCGCGAGGTGCATCACCACATCGTTGATGCATCCGCCGCCGAAGGAGAGCTCGTCGGTGAAGCGCCGCTGCTCCTCCTTGTCGTTGGAGAAGAGATACGCAGAGAGCGGGTGGGCCCGCCCCTTGACGAAGGCGAGAGCCTCATCAAAGCGCTCGTAGGTGATGATGGGGAGGATCGGGCCGAAGATCTCCTCACGCATCAAGGGTGAGGAGAGGTCTGTGTCCCCCATGATGGTCGGGGCGATTTTGCGCCGTTTGGGGTCGATTTGCCCGCCCCAGAGCAGCGTCCCGTCATCGAAGAGGGCGATGAGGCGCTCAAAGTGTGATTCGTTGATGATGGTGGTGAGGTCTTCACTGACCAGGGCGTCTGCTCCGTACATCTCACAGAGGGAGTGCTTCATCGCCTCGACGAAGGCACTCTTGACGCTCTCGTGCACCAATGCGTAGTCGGGTGCGACGCAGGTCTGCCCGCTGTTGAGGCTCTTGCCCCAGGCGACCCTGCGCCCAGAGAGCGCGATGTCGGCGTGCTCGGTGACGATGACCGGGCTCTTTCCCCCCAGCTCCAGGGTGACGGGGATGAGGCGCCGCGCCGCACTGGAAGCGATGATGGCGCCGACCTCGGCGCCGCCGGTGAAGAAGATGTGGTCCCACCTCTCTTCGATGATCGCGCGGTTGGTGTCGACGCGGATATAGCGCTCATCGAAGAGGGAGGTGATCAACTCGGTGATGATGGCGGTGGTGGCGCGGCTCTGCGTCGACGGTTTGATGACGGCGCAGTTGCCCGCCGCGATGGCGCTGACCAGCGGGACGAGGGAGAGTTGGAAGGGGTAGTTCCACGGGCTGATGATCAACACCACGCCGAGCGGTTGGGCGACGGTGTAGGCGCGTGAGGGGAAGCTGACCAGCGATCCTTTGACCCGCTGCTTCTTCATCCACCGCTTCAGGTGGGAGAGGTGGTGGGAGATCTCGCTGTAGACGATGCCCACCTCGCTGGAGAAGGCTTCGAAGGCACTCTTTCCCAGATCCGTCTGCAATGCCTCGAGGATCTGCGCTTCTCGCTCCTCGATGCCGCTCTTCAGGCGCCTGAGCTGCTCCTGACGAAAGGCGAGAGTGGCGGTCTCGCCTGCGTCATGATAGGCGCGCATCGCGTCAAACTCTTTCATGGATGCAGTATGACATCCATGCCCCCATTTGTCAAAATGAAGCGATGGTCTCTTTGTCCAACTTCTCGATGATCGCCTGGGCGAGGCGCACGGAATTCTCGGTGTCCTCGAGGCTCGCCACCCCCCAGTGGGTATGGGCGTACCGCACCGGGATGCCGATGACGATGGTGGGGATCCCTTGGGCTGTGAGGTGGATGGCGCCGGCATTGGTGCCGCCGCCCTCACGCACCCCCTCCTGGACGGGGATGCCCGCATCTTTTGCTACCTCGAGACAGAAGCGCTGGAAGCGGGGGTTGGTGATCATCGTACGGTCGATGTGGCGCAGCATGGGCCCGTATCCGACCTTGGTCTGCTGCTGGAAGGGTGGCAGGAAGGTGTCGTCGGCGGGGCTGCCCTCAAAGCAGATGGCCACGTCGGCCTGGATGCGCCGCGCCGAGAGTCCGGCGCCGCGCAACCCCACCTCCTCCTGGCTGGCGAACCCGGCGACGAGGTCGACAGAGAGCTCCGTCTCCTTGACGGCGTCGAGGAGGTTGAGGATCGCGGCGCAGCCGAGGCGGCAGTCGAAGGCTTTGCCGAGGAGCAAGCCGCTCTCCAGACGCCTGAGCGTCGCCTCGGGCACCACGGGGCTCGCCAAGCCGATGGAGAGTGCCCTCACCTCATCGGCGCTGCTCGCCCCGATGTCTATATATAAGGAAGAGTACTCCGGTGCGTTCTTTCTTTCAGCCTCGCTTATATAGTGGGGTGGGGTGCTGCCCACCACGCCGGGGTACGCCTTGCCGTCCCGTGCGATGACGCGCACGAGGTGGGCGGGGATGTTGCTGGTCACCCAGCCGCCGATGGGGATGAAGAGGAGCATGCCATCGTCTCTGATGGCCCTGACCATGAACCCAACCTCATCGGTGTGGGCATCGAGGTGGACGACCGGTCGGTCGCCTCGGTTTCCCGTTCGATGGAGATAGAGGTTTCTCAGCCGATCCTCCTCGAAGCGGCCGAGGTGGGCCCCCTCCTCTCTGATGACCGAAAGGACATCGTCTTCGAAGCCGGAGATGCCGTTGGCATCGCAGAGGCGCTGGATCCTACTGTACTGGTTCATGGTTTTCTCCTTGCAATGGCCTTATTATCCACTGTTTTGGAGGATGTGCAACACCGGGTGATAAAAAAGGGAACCTCTTGCGAAGTTCCCGGTCATCTCCTAGGGGAATTGAACCCCTGTTGACGGGATGAAAACCCGTTGTCCTAACCACTAGACGAAGGAGACATGATGGTCTCGGTAATAAAAAGCTATACCGGTTTGAGCCGCACAGGATTCGGACCTGTGACCCACGCCTTAAAAGGGCGTTGCTCTACCTACTGAGCTAGCGGCCCGGCAACGTAATGGACTATAGCAAGGAATAAGAAGCGGTGTCAACTCCTTGCCAAATTTGGATGTAATTAGTTATGGAGTATTGACTTTGGGCCATTGTTGGCCAAAATTCCGATTGTGATTGCGTTTTTCGCAAAAAGGCCTTGACTGAAGGGCTCTAAATCGGGTAACGTGTCCGAGCGCCTCGACGAAAGAGGCAGAGAAGCGGAAACGCTTCACCGATTTATGAAAACAGAGCGTAGGGAAGAGAGAAGAGTGAGAAGGAAGCATCCACAGAGGGCTTCCTAGTCAATTCGGGCAC
>LVBF01000144.1 GCA_001604325.1 Spirochaetales bacterium Spiro_04 | reverse complement strand
CCCCACCATCGCCACCTTCCCCTTCTTGGCCCAGTCGGCGATGACCGCCTCCTTGTCTTCGGGCAGCTGTTCTGCGATGTAGGTGTCGATACCCGCCTCGGCGGCGATCGCTTTCGCGGTTCTCTCGTTGTCTCCGGTGAGCATCACCGTTGTGATGTCGAGCTCCTTGAGCTGGGCGATCGCTTCCTTCGTCTCGGCCCTCAGCGTATCGGCCACGGCGATGATGCCGAGGCAGGTGCTGTCCTTGGAGACCAGGAGGGGAGTCTTCCCCTCATCGGAGAGACGCGCCATCTCGTCCTCGATCTTTTGAGTGAGCGTGATGGACGCATCGGTGAGCAGACTCTTGTTGCCGATGCGGATGAAGGCCCCGTCGACGGTCCCCTCGATGCCCTTGCCCACCAAGGCCTTGAAGTCCTGTGCCGTACCGAGGGTGATGGAGTGCTCCTTTGCCTTGGCCACCACCGCCTTGGAGAGGGGGTGTTCGCTGGCAAGTTCGAGGGTGGCGGCCACGCTCATCATCTCAGTGGGATCCTCGGCGATGATGTCGGTCACCTCCGGCTTTCCGACCGTCAGCGTGCCGGTCTTGTCGAAGATGAAGGTCTCCACGTCGCGCAGCGTCTCGATGGCTGCGGCGTGGCGGAAGAGGATGCCCATCTTCGCCCCCTTGCCGCTTGCCACCATGATGGCGATCGGGGTGGCGAGGCCCAGCGCACACGGACAGGCGATGACCAGCACGCTCACTGCGCGCAGTATCGCCAGGTCGAACGGCGCCTTGGCGAGCATCCAGCCGGCGAAGGTGAGGACGGCGATGGCGATGACGACCGGGACGAAGATCCCGCTGATCTTGTCGGCGATGCGGGCGATGGGGGCCTTGGAGCCCTGTGCCTGCTGCACCAGCGTGATGATGTTGGCCAGGGCGGTGTCGCTTCCCACCTTGCTCGCCCGATACTGCAGCGCCCCGGTGGTGTTCAGCGTCGCCGCATAGACCTCGCTTCCGAGGCTCTTCTCCACCGGGATGGACTCACCGGTGAGCAGGCTCTCATCGATGGCGCTGTGGCCGCTGATGACGAAGCCGTCGACCGGCAGCTTCTCACCGGGTTTGACGAGGATGATGTCGTCCACCTTCACCGCGCTGGCGTCGATGGTCTTCTGTTCCCCGTTGACGAGGATGGTGGCGGTCTGGGGTGCCAGCTCCATCAACTTCCCGATCGCCTCACCGGTCTTTCCCTTGGAGCGGTGCTCCAGGTAGCGACCGAGCATCACCAGGGTGAGGATCATGCCCACCCCCTCAAAGTAGAGGTGGTGGTGCAACGCTGTCGCATCGCCGAGGATGATCTGCACCACCCCCCAGACGGAGTAGAGATAGCTGGCCGTCGTGCCGATGGCAACCAGACTGTCCATGTTCGGCTCCCGCCGCAAGAGGAGGGTATACCCCTTGGTGAAGAAGGCCGAGCCGCCGATGAGCGTGCCGGTGGCGAGCGCCATCTGCAGCAGGGCATTGGACAACGCTCCGATGGGGAGGTTGAGGCCGATCATGGAGCCCATGGAGAGGGTCATCAAGGCGACGGTGAGGATCGCGTTGATGATGAGCCGATGGCCGAGATCCTTCAGCTCGCGCCTCCGCTCCTCCTCCTTCGCCTTGGGGTCGATGGCGTCGTTGACGCCGTAGCCGATGCGCTTGACCGCCGCCTTGATTCTGTCCAGATCGAGGCTCCCCTCATCGAAGCTGATGGTGGCCGTCTCGGTGGCGAGGTTCACCTGGGCAAGATCCACCCCCTCCAGCTTGTTGAGCGTGCGCTCAACAGCCGAGGAGCAGGAAGCGCAGGTCATGCCCTCGATGCCTACTCTGACCTCTGTCATGCGAGCACCTCGTAGCCGATCTCGACGATGAGATCCTTGGCCGCCTGGACCGTCTCCTCCTTGGAGTGCTTGATGACGACCTTGCCGCTCTTGGCGTCGGCCTTCACGCCCTTGATGTCATCGAGCCCCTTGAGGGCGTTGATGGTCCTATTCTCACATCCGCTGCAGTGCATGCCGCTTGTGTTGATGATGGTCTTCATGTGATTCCTCTCTTCTTTCCCCAATTCGGGAAATATTCTCTTTGCTCTAGACAGAGCTGAAATTTTCAGCTACTATCGCTTTTGTACATCGGGCGGTTAACTCAGCGGGAGAGTGCCACGTTGACATCGTGGAAGTCGCCAGTTCAATCCTGGCATCGCCCAGAGCAAGCATCCAACGGGATGCTTGCTTTTTATTGGCGCCGGAACGTCGCCATGACATCCATGACCTCCCGGATCTTCTCGCTTCTCTGACTCTCATCATCGCTCTGGAAGGCGTCGACGACGCAGGTGTTGAGATGATTCTCCATCACCAGGTCCTCGACCTTCTTCAGTGCGCTGATGACCGCGCTGAGCTGGAGGAGGATATCGACACAGTAGCGCCCGTTCTCCACCATGGTTCGTATCCCTCTCACCTGCCCTTCGATGCGGGCGAGGCGAACATCGGCCTTCTTTCTCGCTGTGGTGTCCATACTCTGTATATATACCCCCTGGGGGTATATCGTCAAGAGGGGAGAGGACGATTATTTGTTGTTCTCGGGTGTAATTTGCAGTGGTAGAACAGCACAATAATCTCAAAATATTCTAGAAATGCACTATAATTAGTGCATAAGAACAAAACAGTATGTCTCATATATTGACTTCCTTACGACCTTCTCAGCGATGGGCTGTGTTTCGTTGTTGGCTCTGGTGGAGCGAACCGATTTGGAGCAGAAGCGGCAGGACTTCGAACATCTGCTCTTCGAGAAGAAGCGCAGCAGCACCACTCTATCTTTTGGGCATTTCATCGAGGGATGGTGAACCGAAGAAGGTATACAGTGGTTGTAATTGTCAATCAATCAAATCATACTCACCATATATGAAACAGCTGCGGCGTATTGGACTTCTTGTCGCCTTCATGGTGGTAGTGCTCTTCAGTTCATGCACGAAGAGCGGTGTTGAGCCGCGCTCCCAATCCTTCTTGATGCTCGGCACGGTCTGCCGCATCACCATCTACGACAAACCAAGTGACGCCGCCTTCAAGGCGGCCTTCGAGCGCATCAAGGAGATCGAGGAGCACATGAGCATCCACATGGATGAGAGTGAGATCTCCCGGGTCAACCGCAGTGCCGGCAAAGAGGCGGTCGCTGTCTCCCCCGATACCTTCCTGGTGGTGCAAAAGGCGCTTGAGATCGCACGCCTCTCCGGCGGTGCCTTCGATCCCACCGTCGGTCCGCTGGTGGAGGCCTGGGGTATCGGCGGGGAGAACCCCCGCCGCCCGAACGATGAGGAGATCGCCCACCTCTTGACTCTGGTGGGCTATGACCGTGTCATCCTCGATGCGGAGCGGCAGACGATCTTCCTATCCGATGCGGGCATGGTCCTCGACCTGGGGGCCATCGCCAAGGGGTTCGCGGCCGATGAGGCGGCGCGGGTGCTAGGCGAACATGGGGTGGGCTCGGCGATCGTCAACCTCGGCGGCAACGTGCTCACCGTCGGGCGGAAGGTCGATGGCTCGCTCTGGAAGATCGGCATCCAGGACCCGGAGCAGGAGCGGGGAGGCTACGCCCTCATCGCCGAGCTCGATGGCACCAGCTTGGTCACCAGCGGCCCGTATGAGCGCTTCTTCACCCTCGAGGGGGAGACCTACCACCACATCCTGGACACCACCACCGGATACCCAGTGGTCAATGAGATCATCAGCGCCTCGATCATCACGGAGAGCTCCTTCCTCGCCGATGCGCTCTCGACGACACTCTATGCGCTGGGGGTCGAGGAGGGCATGGCGCTCATGGAGTCGCTTGAGGG
>LVBF01000143.1 GCA_001604325.1 Spirochaetales bacterium Spiro_04 | reverse complement strand
GCATCGCCGACTTCATGCGGGCGAAGGCGGAGCGTGAGCAGCGCAACAAAAAGCGGGGAAAATAGCATAAATTGTTACAATAAAAACAAACTGTTATGCTATGGACACAATTGTTTCATTCTGCTAACCTTTGCCCATTGAAACGTAGGGCGCTGGCCCTGTACAAGGAGACCGACTTCGATGGCAACGATCAACGCGAACTTCAATAAGTTGGCAAGTGGCTATCTCTTTCCTGAGATCGCCCGCCGCACAGCGCTGTGGCAGAAGAGGAATCCCGGCGCAACGGTGATGCGCCTGGGCATCGGCAATACCACCGAGGCACTGCCCCCGGCGGTGCAGCGTGCGATGAAGGAGAAGATTGACAAGCTCGGCGACCGGCGCACCTACACCGGGTACGGCGATGAGCAGGGCGATACCTACCTGCGTGAGGCGATGGTCGAGTACTACAAGAAGTGGGGCGTCACCCTTGAGCCCACCGAGTTCTTCATCAGCGACGGGGCCAAGAGCGATGCGGCCAACATCCAGCAGATCTTCGGCCCGGACAACATCGTCGCGGTCCAGGACCCCGCCTACCCGGTCTACGTCGACTCCAATGTCGTCGGCGGGCGCAGCGGCTGCTACAACAGCGAGCGCGCCCAGTACGACGGCTTCGTCTACCTCACCACCAACGAGGAGGGGAACTTCATCCCCACCCCCCCGAGTGGGAAGGTCGACCTCATCTACCTCTGCAATCCGAACAACCCCACCGGGGCGGTTTCCAACCACCAGGAAGTCAAGGCGTTCGTCGACTACGCCATCGCCAACAAGGCCGTCATCATCTACGACAGCGCCTACAGCGAGTACATCACCGAGGAGGGGTACCCCCACTCGATCTACGAGGTCGAGGGGGCCAAGGAGTGCGCCATCGAGATCTCCTCCTTCTCCAAGTTCAGTGGGTTCACCGGGGTGCGCCTCGGTTGGACGATCGTACCGCACCAGCTCTCCTGTGAGGATGCGGCGCCGGGTGTGCTCAACGCGCTCTGGAACCGCCGTCAGTGCACCTTCTTCAATGGGGCGAGCAACATCAGCCAGAGCGGGGGCTACGCCGCCCTCTTTGATGAGGGGTATGCCGAGAGCCGGGCCCTGGTGGAGTACTACCTGGGCAATGCGAAGATCATCCGCGACGGGCTGCAGAGCTTGGGGCTCAAAGTCTACGGCGGGACCAACAGTCCCTACATCTGGGCGAAGACCCCGGGCGGGATGGACAGCTGGGCGTTCTTCGACCTCCTCTTGGAGCGGTGCCATGTGGTGGTCACCCCCGGTGGCGGCTTCGGGCCGGCGGGGAAGAACTTCGTCCGCTTCTCCTCCTATGGGCACCGGGAGGACATCGAGCGGGCGATCGAGAGTGTGAAGGAGAATTCAGGCATATGAGAGAGAAGAAATTACCATTGGGTCACGGCGAGCTGCTCGAGCTCGCACACAAGCTTCCCACCCCATTCTATCTGTACGACGAGGCGGCCATCATCGACAACGCCCGCGCTTTCAAGCGCCTCTTCTCCTGGGCACCGGGCTTCACCAACTACTTCGCCGTCAAGGCGTGTCCCAATCCCACGATCATCAAGCTCTTGGGCGAGGAGGGGTTCGGCACCGACTGTTCAAGTCTGCCCGAGCTCTTGATCAGCGATGCCTGCGGGATCCGGGGGGAGCGGATCATGCTCAGCTCCAACGATACGCCCGCCGATGAGTTTCGAGCCGCCTACGAGCTGGGCGCGGTCATCAACCTCGACGACATCACCCACATCGCCGCCCTCGAGGAGGCGATCGGGACCTTCCCCAAGACCATCAGC
Organism: Spirochaetales bacterium Spiro_04; assembly: GCA_001604325.1. Classification (GTDB taxonomy): domain Bacteria; phylum Spirochaetota; class Spirochaetia; order Sphaerochaetales; family Sphaerochaetaceae; genus Sphaerochaeta. The sequence goes on along the minus strand of LVBF01000143.1, from coordinate 3,884 downwards.
TTCCGCTACAACCCCGGGCCGGAGAGGACCGGCAACGCCATCATCGGGAACCCCGTCGAGGCGAAGTATGGGGTGACCTCCTCTCAGATCATCGACTGCTACAAGGCTGCGAAGGCGAGGGGAGCGGAGCGCTTCGGTCTCCACACCATGGTGGCGAGCAACGAGCTCGACGGCTCCTACATCGTCGAGACGGCCCGGATGCTCTTCGACCTCTGCGTGAGGATCAAGGAGGAGGCGGGCGTACGCATCGACTTCATCGACATGGGCGGTGGGATCGGGATTCCGTACAAGCCGGAGGATGAGAAGATGGACCTCGCCGCAGTCAGCCGTGCGATGGAGGCGCTCTATGAGGAGACGATCAAGGGCAACGGCCTCGATCCCCTTGAGATCTTCTTTGAGTGTGGGCGCGTCATCACCGGCCCGTACGGCTACCTGGTCAGTAGGGTCCTCCACGTGACGAGCAAGTACAAGGAGTACGTCGGCCTCGATGCGAGTATGGCCAATTTGATGCGCCCGGCCCTCTACGGCTCCTATCACCACATCACCGTGTTGGGCAAGGATAAGGAGAAGCGTGACCATCGATACGACGTCACTGGGTCGCTCTGCGAAAACAACGACAAGTTCGCCATCGACCGGATGCTGCCGAAGATGGAGAAGGGCGATGTGGTGGTGATCCACGACGCTGGGGCCCACGGCCATGCGATGGGCTTCAACTACAACGCCAAGCTGCGCAGCGCCGAGTACCTGCTCCGGCGCGACGGGTCGGTGGACCTCATCCGCCGTGCGCAGACCTACGACGACTACGTCGCGACCTTGCGCTTTGATGGAGCGCCGGTGGTGGTGTGATGCACCGCTACCGGCAGCGCGTCTACTACAGCGACACCGACTCGGGCGGCATCGTCTACCATGCGCGCTACCTCGACTTCGCCGAGCACGCCCGCACTGAGATGCTGCGCGAGATCGCGGTCTCCCATCAGCTTGAGGGGGCCGAGTCCAAGCTCTTCGAGTCGCTGAACCTCGTCTTCGTCGTCAAGTCGATCACCGCCGACTACCAAAGCCCCGCCTACCTCGACGATCTGTTGGTGGTCGAGACGGTGGCCGAGTCGATCAAGCGCTTCTCCCTGATCTTCACCCAGACGGTGAAGCGTGACGGCGAGGTCCTCTGCGTCATGCGTGTGAAGGTTGGCTCCCTCGACGCCGTCACGCTGCGCCCCAAGGCGATGGGTGAGGCGCTACTCGCCGCCTTCGCCGCCGAGCGGCATGACGAAGAGGATTGAGGTCGAACCCAAGCTTCCCAAGGTGGGGTGGTTGACGATCACATCGTAGCGGTGGGTGCCGGCCGATGGGATCGACACATAGGTGTCCGACTCCTCTTGCACGAACTCTCCCTCGCAGTACCAGTGTATGGACAAATCCTCACTCTTCACTCCCTCGGGGAGATTCGTCGGTGTATAGACCATCGTCACCTCATCGCCGGCCTTCGGCTCCTTTGGCGTACACTCCACCGACCCTTGGATGGGGAGGCCGGTCTTGTTGGTCACCGTCACCGTGTACTCGGTGGAGAGATCGCCAATGACCAACTCAAGGGTATCGCTGCTCGTCACCCCATCGATGATCCGAAGCGCCACGGTGGCTCCGCTGACCACTACCCCCTGACTGGAGAGGTTGAGGGTGAGGATATACGAGCCGGCGGGAAGCTCTTTGGAGATGGTGGTCGTCCCTTCAGCTGTTTGCAACACCGGTGCATCGAGGGCGACTGTGTGCATCTCCTGATCCAAGAGAGTCACGGAGAGAGCCACATCATCTGCCACCTGGTCAGGGTCCCACGTTGCCGAGAGCGAGAGGGTGCCGCTTCCCACGAGGTCGGAGAGCTCCAGGTTGGCCGTGGTGGTCTTGGTGCTGAGCAGGGTCTTCACGCTGCCTGAGACCAGCGCCACTCCACTCTTGTTGTACGCGGTGGCCTCGATGGTCCACCAGCCGATGAGGAGGTTGCCGAGGACGACCTCGTCCTCACGTGAGGTGAGCTCGACGCTCTTGTTCTGCGGCCCGTGTGCCACGATGTCGAAGTGATCGATGGTGAGCGCTTCGGTGCTCGGGAGGAGGGCGCGGTGGGAGAAGCGCGGGGAGGTGAGGTGGAGGCGGAGGCTCGCTTCACCTCCTATGGCCTCATGGTTCGCCTCCTGGCAGCCGGCCAGGGCCAGGATGAGGACGGTGATGGTGATGATGATGAATCCTTTGGTTTTCATGCAATGCTCCTTCTCTGTGATACCCCCTAAGAGCAAACGGCCCCCGGTTTGCTTCAGAGGGCTAGGAGAGTTGGAAACTCTTGTCTATACTCAGAGCCATGAAAGCAGAGACGATTCGAATCGGGCAGAACAAGATGGATGCAATCCTCCCCATCACACTCACCCATCTGTGGGGTGAGTGGGAGGGGGTGGAGGCGAGCGTGCGCCTTCGCTGGGAGGAGGGGAAACTCTTCATCCGGTTCATGGTGAAGGAGACGCAGCTGAGGCGGATGACACAACAGCACAACGAGGCGGTCTGGGAGGACAGTTGCGTCGAGGCGTTCCTCATGCGTGAAGGCGAGAAGGAGTACGTCAACGTCGAGTGCTCGGCTTCGACAAGGATGCTCGTAGCCCGTGGAGAATCGCGGCACGGGCGACAGTACTATCCCGTTGAGTTCATCGATACCATCCCGCTTACCATCACCGTCATGGAGCATACAAATGCAGGCAGCCGCTGGCGAGCCGACCTCGAGCTCGATTTGGTGGCCCTTGGTTTGATGGAGAGCGGTGAACGGATGGAGGATGTGAAGCTCTTGGGGAACTTCTACAAGTGCGGCGACAAGCTCGATGAGCCACACTTCTTGGCGGCGGGAGAGATCATGACGGCCGCTCCGGACTTCCACCGAAGCGAGTACTTCATCCCGCTGACTTTCACACGCCCGTAGCGGGGTTGTAGGCCTCCCTGCCGGCGAAGGTCTCGCTGCCCAAGAGCGTGGTCAGTGCGAGGTGGGCGAGCATCTGGCCGAAGACCGCGGTGACGGTGGGAAGGCTGCCGAGCACGTTGCGCCGCCGTCCCTGGTCGCTGATCTGCTCATTGAAGTCGGCGTACTCCTCGTCCTCCGGTCTCTTGTAGGTGTATTGCACCTCTTCGGCGCTGAAGATCACCTCGATGCCGCGGCCCACGCCTCGTCGCCTGAGCTTGGTGCGTACCGCTCGGGCGAGCGGACACCCCCAGCTCTCCATCAAATCGGCTTTGCGCACCAGGAAGGGGTCGCGCCTGAGCGCCGCCCCCATGCTGCTGATGACCGGGATGCCGCGCGTGTACGCCGCCTCCAAGAGGGCGCACTTCGGGTTGAGCGAGTCGATGGCGTCGATGACCAGGTCGATCTCTCCGCCGACGATCTCGGCGACCGTGTCGTTGTTGACGAAGAGGGGGAGCACCTCCACCGTACACTCCGGGTTGATGGCCTTGATACGCTCTTCGGCCACGCGGGTCTTGCTCATTCCCACCGTCTCATGGGTGGCCAAAATCTGGCGGTTGATGTTGGTGATGGAGACCGTATCGAAGTCGACGATGCGGATCCAGCCGACCCCGCTGCGCACCAAGCTCTCCAGGCACATGCCGCCCACCGCCCCCAAACCGACGAGGACCACCCGCTTGGCATGGAGGCGGGCGACCTGTTCCTCACCAAGGAGTCTGCTGATCCGTAAGAATTGCTCGTGCTGCACGGTTGTTCTCCACGATGCGTTCCCTGCTCACTCCGGTAAGGAGCGCAAAGGAAGTCAGGTGTTGCTCCCAGAATGGGAGGTAGTCCGCTTCCGGCCCCTCCCAGTCGCTCTCCACGGCCCAGGGGGTCGCGACCAAGAGAGCCCCCTCCC
>LVBF01000142.1 GCA_001604325.1 Spirochaetales bacterium Spiro_04 | reverse complement strand
TCATCAAGGAGTGGGAGTACTGGGCGATCGTCAACCAGAGCCAAGGGTATGCGCTGACCGCCACCATCAGCGATTTGGGCTATGCCGGCTTGATGGCCCTCTCCTACATCGACCTGAAGCGGCGGCAGGTCGCCCAGAGTGACGCCATCGCCCTCCTGCCGCGCGGCACCATCGGCTTGGGGCCGGATTCGCGCGCGGAGAGCCAGGTCAGCTGGGCGAACAAGAAGATCCGCCTCGCCTTCTTCAACCGCGGCAGCTCCACCCGCCTGATGGTTGCCTGCCCGTCCCTCGTCCTGCCCGACGGTACGGTGGGCCTGGACTTCGACATCACCCTCAGCCGCAGCAAGGAGGCCCAGAGCTTGGTCATCGCCACCAGCTGGGAGCAACAACGCAAGGCATTCTATTACAATGAGAAGGCCAACTGCTACAGCGCCACCGGGACGGTCAGACGGGGAATGGAGAGCGAGGAGCTGCTCATCGGTGAGGCATGGGGGGTCCTCGATTGGGGACGAGGACGGTGGACCTATCAGAACACCTGGTACTGGGCGAGCCTCTCGACCATCGTGGAGAACAACACGGTCGGTTTGAACCTCGGCTACGGATTCTCTGACCGCTCCCCCGCCAGTGAGAACGCCATCGCCTACAACCACACCATCCACAAGCTCGGAGAGGTCACCTTCGACTATGACCACAGCGACCTGATGAAGAACTGGCGCATCACGGACACGGAGGGGCGCCTGAACTTGATCTTCGAGCCGTGGGTCGACCGGTCGACGCTGACCAATATGCTCATCATCAAATCGGTGCAACACCAGCTCTTCGGCGCCTACAGCGGCACGCTCACCCTCGATGACGGCTCCCTCATCACCCTCGATAACGCTGTCGGATTTGCCGAAGAAGTCTATAACCGGTGGTAAGTCGATGTGTCTGTCTTGCAAGAAGTTGTCCATTTGGATAGACTGGGTGAGCTCATTGTGAACATCCGGTCATTCACCGATAATCTACCCACATACCAGCAGGAGACCCATGTCAGATTCCATTACGTTTGCGGACCTCGGCCTGTCCGCACAGACCATCAGCGCCATTCAGGCCAAGGGGTTTGAGACCCCCACCAAGATTCAGAGCGCATGCATTCCCCTCCTTTTGAAGGACCAGGTCGACGTCATCGGCCAGGCACAGACCGGAACCGGCAAGACCGCCGCCTTCGGTCTTCCGATCCTTGAGATCGTCGACCCCGCCTTGGCCAAGGTCCAGGCCTTGATCCTCGCCCCCACCCGCGAACTCGCCGTCCAGAACAGCGAGGAGATCAATTCACTGAAGGGAGATCGTGACCTCGAGATCGCCTCGGTCTACGGCGGCGCCTCGATGGAGCTGCAGCTCCGCAAACTCAGACGCGGCGTCCACGTCGTCGTCGGGACCCCGGGGCGTGTGCTCGACCACCTCAGGCGCGGCTCGTTGGTCCTCGACAACCTCAAATTCATGGTCCTTGACGAAGCCGACGAGATGCTCGACATGGGCTTCATCGACGATATCGAGGAGGTCCTCAAACAGACGCCGGAGCAGAAGCGGATGCTCTGCTTCTCCGCTACGATGCCGCCTGCCATCCAGAAGCTCGCCGAGCAGTATATGCAGAATCCCGAGGTCGTCAAGATCCAAGAGGAGACGATGACCAGCATACTGACCGACCAGGCGTATGTGGAGCTGAGGGAGAGCGACAAGCTTGAGGCGCTGACGCGCATCATCGACATGGAGGAGATCTTCTACGGCATCGTCTTCTGCCGCACCAAGGTCCAGTGCGATGAGGTGGGGCAAAAGCTCGCCCAGCGCGGCTACGACGCCGAGGCGCTCCATGGCGACCTCTCCCAGAACCAACGGGAATCGATCTTGGGCAGAATGCGGGAGAAGCGGCTCTCCATCATCGTCGCCACCGACGTCGCCGCCCGCGGCATCG
>LVBF01000141.1 GCA_001604325.1 Spirochaetales bacterium Spiro_04 | reverse complement strand
CCTGCCCATTCTCGGTGATCATCAAGATGCGCTTGGTGTTGTCGACCTTCAGGAGGCCGGCGACCTTGTCATCCCCTTTGAGGCGGATGCCACGCACTCCCCGGGAGGCCCTGCCCATCGCCCTGACCGTATCCTGGCCGATCTTCAGGCCCTGGCCAAGCTTGGTGATGATCATCACCTCATCCCCATCCTCCACCAGCTCACAGGAGAGCAGTTCATCCCCCTCATCGAGGAAGATGGCCCAGATGCCCCTGACGCGGGCATTGATGAAGTTGGACAAGGCGACCTTCTTCAGGACCCCCTCGCGGGTGATCATCATCAGGTAGTGGTCGTCATCGAACTCCTTGAAGTTGATGATCGAGGTGATCTTCTCGTTGGTCTCGATCTGCAGGATGTTCTTGACGCTGGTTCCCTTGGCGGCCTTTGAGGCCTCGGGGATGTCGAAGACCTTGGTATAGTACGCCTTGCCGGCGTTGGTGACGAACATCACATAGTCGTGCGTCGAGGCAACGAACATATGGTCGACGAAGTCGCCGTCCTGCAGCCTCGTGGTCCTCCGTCCCTTGCCGGCGCGTCCCTGGGCCTCGTACTCTTCGGTGGGGATCCGCTTGGCGAAGCCCTTGTTGCTGATCAGGACGACGACCTCCTCCTCCTTGATGAAGTCCTCCATCGTCGCCTGGCCGAGCTCCTCACGGACGATGGCGGTGCGCCGCTTGTCCTTCGGGGCGAGGGAGGGCACCAAGTTCAGTGTCTCGTCCTTCACGACGGAGAGGATCTTCTGCTCATCGGCGAGCAGCTCCTTGTAGTAGGCGATCTTCTGCTCGAGGTCGGCAAGCTCCTCGAGGATCTTGAAGCTCTCCATGTGGGAAAGGCGTCCGAGGCGCATGTCGATGATTGCCTGGGCCTGAACAGGGGAGAGGGCGAAGGCTTTCATCAACTCATCCATGGCCACGGCGTTGTCAGCCGCTTCCTTGATGATCCTGATGACCTCATCGATGTTCTCCAAGCCGATCTTCAGCCCCTGGAGGATGTGGGCCCGCTCCTCGGCCTTGCGAAGGTCGAAGCGGGTGCGCCGGGTCACCACCTCCTCTCGGTGGTGGATGTAGTGGACCAACATATCCTTGAGGGTGAGCAGCGTCGGCCGCCCATCGACGAGGGCGAGGTTGTTCACGTTGAAGTTCGACTGCAGCGCGGTACGGGCGAAGAGCTGGTTGAGCACCACCATCACCTCGGCGCCCATTTTCAGTTCGATGACGAGGCGGATGCCGTTGCGGTCACTCTCATCGCGGACCGCACTGATCATCGGGATGGCCCCATCCTTGCGCAAATCGTCGATCTTCTTGGCGAGGTCGGCCTTGTTGACCTGGTAGGGGAGCTCGGTGAAGACGATCATGTCGTGGTCGCGTTCGTTGGTCTCGATCTCATACCGGCTGCGCACCACGATCTTGCCACGCCCGGTGGTGAAGGCGTCGTAGGTGCCCTTCATGCCGCAGATGACCGCGCCTCCGGGGAAGTCCGGCCCCTTGATGTGGTTCTCCATCAGCTCGTCGATGGTGATGTCCGGGTTGTCGATGACCGCCGCGATGGCCGAGCAGATCTCTCCGAGGTTGTGCGGGGCCATGTTGGTGGCCATGCCGACGGCGATGCCGCTCGAGCCGTTGGCCAAGAGGAAGGGGAAGGCGGCGGGCAGCACGGTGGGCTCGGTGAGCGAATCATCGTAGTTGGGACCGAAGTCCACCGTCTCCTTCTGGATATCGGCGAGCATCTCGTCGCCGATGCGGCTCATCTTCGCCTCGGTGTACCGCATCGCGGCAGCCGGGTCCCCGTCGATGGAGCCGAAGTTGCCCTGCGGCGTCACCACCGGGTACCGGAGGCTGAAGTCCTGGGCGAGGCGCACCAGCGCGTCGTAGACCGAGCTATCCCCGTGGGGGTGGTACTTGCCCAGCACGTCTCCGACGATACGGGCGCTCTTCTTATAGGAGGATGAGGCCTTCAGCCCCATCTCGAACATATCGTAGAGAATCCTGCGGTGGACCGGCTTGAGGCCGTCGCGCACGTCGGGCAGCGCCCGGCTGACGATGACACTCATCGCGTAGTTGAGATACGAGGTGCGCATCTCATTCGATACGTCCACACGGATCGTCCTGTCTTGGGTAGTCTCTTGCACAGCTGTATCCTTATCCTTAGATGTCAAGGTTCGTCACGTAGACGGCGTTTGCGTCGATGAAGGCGCGCCGGGGCTCGACTTCCTCTCCCATCAACATCGAGAAGACCCGGTCGGCCTCCTCGGCGTCGGTGAGGGTGATCTGGCTGATGAGCCGGGTCTCGGGGTTCATCGTCGTCTCCCAAAGTTGCTCTGGATTCATCTCTCCAAGGCCTTTGTAGCGCTGGATGGCCACTTTCGAGCTATCGTTCGTGCCAATCTCCTCCAGAATCCTCACCCGCGCCTCTTCGTCGTAGGCGTACTCCACCTTCTTGCCGATGGTGATCTTGTAGAGCGGCGGCATGGCGAAATACACATAGCCCGCTTCGATGAGGGGGCGCATGTACCGGAAGAAGAAGGTGAGCAGGAGCGTACGGATATGCGAGCCGTCGACGTCGGCATCGGCCATGATGATGACCTTGTGGTAGCGCACCTTCTCGATGTCGAAGGTCACGTCGCTCTCATAGTCGGCGTCCTTGCCCATGTCGTTGTAGCGCGTCAGTCCCGCCCCGATGGTCGAGATGACCGGCTGCAGCTTGTCGTTGCCGAGCACCCGGTACTCCTGGGCCTTCTCGACGTTGAGCATCTTGCCCCAGAGCGGCAGGATCGCCTGGAAGCGCCGGTCGCGCCCCTGTTTGGCCGAGCCGCCGGCACTGTCTCCCTCAACGATGAAGACCTCGCACTTTGCCGGATCCTTCTCCGAGCAGTCGGCGAGCTTGCCGGGAAGGCCACCGCCCTCGCTCTTGCGCCTGATCTGTTCGCGCGCCTTGCGGGCGGCGACGCGCCCGAGGGCCGCGTTGATGATCTTGGTGAGGATGATCTCCGCCTGGGCGGGGAACTCATCGAAGTAGTTGCCGAGCTTCTCGTAGACGAGGGAGAAGACGACGCCGGTGACGGCGCTGTTGCCCAGCTTCATCTTCGTCTGCCCCTCGAACTGCGGTTCGGGGACCTTCACCGAGATGATGGCGGTGAGCCCTTCACAGATGTCGCTCTGCTCGAGCTTCTCGTCGTACTTCTTCAAGAGCTTGGGGTTCTTCTGCAACTGGACGTTGATGACCCGGCTCAAGCCGGTACGGAATCCGGTGAGGTGGGTCCCCCCTTCGCGGGTATTGATGTTGTTGACGAAGGTGAGGATCTTCTCGTCGTACTTGTCGTTGTACTGCAGCGCGATCTCCACCTTGATGGCGTCCTTCTCCCCCTCGATGGAGATCGGGGGGTCGATGAGGGTGCGCTTGAACTCGTTGAGGTAGCTGACGAAGTGGCTGATGCCCCCCTCGCTCTGGAACCGCTGGCTCTTGACCTCCTCACCCCGGGTATCGCTGATCGTGATGGCCACCCCCTTGTTGAGGAAGGCGAGCTCACGGAAGCGGCTCTGCAACACCTCGTAGCTGAAGGCGTGCTCCTCGAGGATCGAGTAGTCGGGTGAGAAGACGACCTTCGTCCCGGTGGCTTCGGTGTCCCCGATGCGCTCCACCTCGGTGATGGGGATCCCCTTGCTGTAGCGCTGGCGATAGATGCCGCCGTCACGGCAGACGGTGACCTCCATGAGGATCGAGAGGGCGTTGACGCAGGAGACGCCGACCCCGTGGAGCCCGCCGCTGACCTTGTAGGAGTTCTTGTCGAACTTGCCGCCGGCGTGCAGCTGGGTCATCGCGATCTCCAATGAGCTGCGCTTCTCGGTGGGGTGCATCGCGACGGGGATGCCCCTTCCGTCATCCTCGACGGTGCAGGACTGCCGCCCCTCCTCGTCGATGGCGAGGGTCACCTGAATGTGGGAACAGTATCCCGCCATCGCCTCATCGATCGAGTTGTCCACCACCTCATAGACCAGGTGGTGCAACCCCTCGATACTGGTCGACCCTATATACATCCCCGGTCGTTTCCTGACCGCCTCAAGCCCCTTGAGGACCTGGATACTGGATGCCCCGTAGCTTTGCGCACCGCTTGTCTCACCGATGCCATCATGGTGCAACGCTTCGTCGGTTGCCCCGCTGGCAAAGTTGCCTTCATTCATTGGGTATGTCCTTATGTAATAATAAAAAATGCTCTCATATATTCTTACTGATTATAGCAAAAACAGGGCGGTGTTGCAAGCAATCGAACAAATTTCCCTCAATTATTTATCTCTTTCAATACAAGCAATTATCATTTCACCACCCCGCTCCTCATCCCGATGCTTGCACCCCGGCGTGCTACAAGGTAAAATAGCCGCATGAGTGACGGCCAACATAGCTATTATGAGTTCTGGAAAGAGACAGTCTCACGCATCAAGCAGACGCTGCCCGAGCAGGAGTACAACACCTGGTTCAACCGGCTCACCTACCTGCGCAGCGAAAAAGGCAAGGTGATCCTCGGCGGGGCGAGTCAGTTCATCCTGGACACCGTCGTCTCCCGCTACCGGGAATTGTTGGTCAACACCCTCAGTGAGCTCACCGGGGAGGAGCTGACCGTCCAGTTCGAGGTCGCCTCGCGCGATGAGCTGGAACAGGGGCCGGAGATCGATCAGGAGGAGCGTGAGGTCTCATCGAGGAAGAGCGAGGCGAAGCGGGCCATCTCGGCGCAGAAGAACGCCAAGAACCGGGCCGAGAGCAACCTCAACCCCTCCTATGATTTCTCCTCCTTCGTCATCGGGGACAACAGCGCCTTCGCCTACAATGCGTCGCTCGCCATCGCCAAGAACCCCGGCTCCAGCTACAACCCCTGCCTCATCTACGGCGGCGTCGGGCTGGGAAAGACCCACCTGCTCAGCTCAATCGGCAACTACATCCTGGACAACACCCCCGAGCTGAAGGTGATGTACGTCACCGCCGAGATGTTCACCAACGAGTTCATCGAGTCGATCGGGAGCCAACGGACCCAGCACTTCAAGAACAAGTTCCGCAAGGTCGATGTGCTGCTCATCGACGACATCCACTTTCTCCAAGGCAAGGACTCCACCCAAGAGGAGCTCTTCCACACCTTCAACAACCTCTATGATGCAAAAAAACAGATGGTCTTCACCTGCGACCGTCCGATCAGCGAGCTGAAGAACATCACCGACCGCCTCTCCTCACGCTTCGAGCGCGGATTGAACGTCGACCTCCAGCCGCCGAACTACGAGACGAGGATGGCGATCCTCAAGAAGAAGCTCTTCCAGAAGAACGCGTCGATGAGTGAGGAGATCCTCAACTACATCGCCACCAACGTCGTCACCAACGTCCGTGACCTCGAGTCCTCTCTGACCAAGCTGGTCGCCTACAGCGAGCTCCTCGACCAGGAGGTCTCCTTCGAGAAGGCGAAGGAGCTCTTGGGGGTCCTGCCCGCCCATGCGGCCAACGCAAGCCAGACGCTCTCCATCGACACGATCATCAAGGTGGTGGGCCAGTACTTCAACATCTCCAGCTTCGAGATCAAGGGGAAGAAGAAGAACAAGAGCATCGTCCAGCCGAGACAGATCGCCATGTACCTGGCCCGGGACATCACCGATTTCTCCACCACCGAGATCGGGACCGAGTTCGGTGGACGGGACCATACCACCGTCATGCACTCCTACGACCGCGTTGAGTCCATGATGAAGGCGGACGAGGCGTTCACCAATACCGTGCTCAAGCTCAAGCGTGATTTGACGACCATCAAGAGCTGACAAGCTGTGCATAAGACCTTGACAACATGTGCATAGATAAAGATTTTTGTGGATAAAGGTGTTTTCCCTCTGGAAGAATTGTGGACAAAGCGCAATGGTATCCACAGGATGTAAAACAATAAGAGGTGCCCTTTTAATGATTTATTCAGTTATCCACAGAATTCGTGCTATTATTACTACTATTACTAATCTTTTACTATTATAGGAGCAATACGATGAAGTTTGTCTGTACCAAAGAAACCATCCTGACTGAAATCATATATGCCATGAACTTCACCAGCCAGAAAAACGCCCTCTCCATCACCAGCAATGTCTTCTTCCAAACCAAGGGATCATCGCTGAGCATCAAAGCCACCGACACGAAGGTCGGCTTCAGCACCGAGATCAGCGTTGATGTGCTGGAAGAGGGGAAGGCCCTCGTCTCCTGCACCAAGCTACTTGAGATTCTTCGCACCCTCCCCGATGGAAACGTCACGTTCACCAGCAGCAACGGTACCTTCGCCATCAAGCCGGAGGCGCAAGGCATCGACTTCAAGCTCAGGACCATCACCAGCGATGAGTTCCCGGCGTTGGAGAGAGGCGATGACCTTACCTACTTCACCGTGGAACAGAAGGCCTTCACCGAGATGATCGACCAGACCCACTTCGCCGCGGCCGAGGATGATTCACGACAATTCCTCAACGGGGTCTTCTTGGAGCGGAGCAAGACCGGCATGACGATGGTGGCCACCGACGGACGGCGTCTCTCCATCGTGGAGCGGAGCTTCGAGGATGAAATCGATGACTTTCAGGCCATCATCATACCGACCAAGTTTCTCATCGAGCTGCGCCGGCTCGCCAGTGGGGAGGGGACGCTCCGCCTCTCAATCACCGACAAGCTGCTCTTCTCCATCGTAGGCAACCGGGTTTTCTACACGACCCTCATCAAGGGAGACTACCCAAACTACCGCCGCGTCATTCCCGAGAGCCAACGCTACCAGGCCACGATGCGCATCCAAGACATGCTCGATGCGCTCAAGCGGGTTTCGTTGTTGGTCGAGAACAAGGCGAGGCGGGTCTACCTCGACATCAGCGAGGCGGGGGCGCTTCTGACCAGCGACGAGAATGAGAGCGGGGAGGCGAAGGAAATCATCGCCTGCCAGTATGAGGGACCGGAGAGCAGGATCAGCCTCAACTACACCTACCTCATGACTCCGTTGAAGGTCATGGATGGGGAGTATTTCACGCTGAACTTCACTGAACCGACGAGGGCATTGACCGTGGTCCCCGACGGTGAGCGTGACTACCTGCACCTCATCATGCCGATGCAACAGAATCCTTGATGCGCTTTCTACGGGTCTGGACCAACCTCTATCGCAACCTGGAGAGCGGATGGATCGACCTCGATGCCGAGGAGGTCTTCCTGGTCGGAGAGAATGGCCAGGGCAAGACCAATCTGCTGGAGGCGCTCTATGCGCTCTGCTACGGCTCCTCCTTCCGCACCAACACCCTCAGGGAGCTCGCCCGCCATGGGGAGCGCTCCTTCAAGCTGGTGGGGATCTACGGCGATGATGAGGGGATGGAACACAGCCTCGAGTTGGAGTTCAAGGAATCGAAGCGGACGATGAGCCTGGATGGCAAAATCGTCAGGGACCGAAAGGAGCTCATCTACAACATCCCCTGCATCGTCTTCAGCCACGACGACATCGCCTTCGTGCGTGGGGAGCCGGAGTCGCGGCGCTACTTCTTCGACCAGACGATGAGCATGTACGATCCCCTGTTCTTCGATGATCTGCGCCGCTATCGGGCGGTGCTCCGCCAACGCAACCTCTCCATCAAGGAGGGGAGGAGTGAGCTCTTGGGAATCTATGACGAGCAGCTTGCCCATCATGGCATCGCCATCCAGGGGGAGCGCACCCGTACGGTGGCGCGCTTCAATGAGATTTTTCCCGCCCTCTATAAGGAGATTTCCCAGAGCGACATCGAGGTCGAGATCGACTACATCCCCTCCTGGAAAAACTGCGCCACCGAGGAGGAGGTGGTGGAGCACCTCTCCGGTCACCGCGAACGGGACCGGATCATGGCGACGACCACCAGCGGCATCCACCGCGACCGCTTTGTCGTCTCCTCTCAGGGGCAGAGCTTCGACCAGAGCGGCTCGACCGGCCAACTGCGCCTCGCCTCGCTCGTGCTCAGGAGCGCCCAGATGGCCTTCTATGAGCAGATGGCCGGGAAAAAACCGGTGATCCTGGTCGATGACGTCCTCTTGGAGCTCGACCACACCCGGCGGGAACGCTTCTTGGCGAACCTGAATCCGTATAGCCAGGCGTTCTTCACCTTCCTCCCCGAAGAGCACTACAGCGCATCCTTGCAGGAGGCGAACGCCCTGCTCTATACTGTAAGCGAAGGAAGGTTTGCACGTGGCCAAGGATAAGCGGGATCGGGTATGCAAGGAGGGGGAGCCGTTGCGGGGGGATGCAGTCCTCTCCATGGTGCTCCGCCGCCTCAAGATCGACCCGCACGACCCCAAGAACTCCTTGGGCTTTGCCTGGCAGGAGATTGTCACAGAGCGGCTCTACCCCCACGTCAAGATCGTCGACATCAAGATGCATACCCTGGTATTGCGGGCCGACCACCCCTCCTGGGCCCAGATCACCATGATGCAACAGAAGCGGATCATCG
>LVBF01000140.1 GCA_001604325.1 Spirochaetales bacterium Spiro_04 | reverse complement strand
GGGAAGGAGAGGCGGATCGGGTGGTCCTCGTCCTGTGAAAAGGCGTGGAGGATCTGGATCTCCACGTGGGCGTCGGTGGCGCTGAAGGCGAGCATCAGGCGCAGCATCTCGGCGGTGACATTCCCACTGGAAGAGAGGGAGACGATGATGCCGTTGTGCTGGATCCGCTCCATCGCCAGGCGGTTGAGGTCCTTGTATGCCTTCAGAGCCCCGTCGGTCTGGGCTTTCGTGGAGGCGAGCTTGGGCGGGTCGATGATGATGAGATTGTAGTGGTCGTTCTCGATGGCCCGCAGATGTTCGAACATATCGGCTACCGTAGTGGTGGCCCGCTCGCCGCTGCCTTTTGGTATGATGCCTTCCTCCTCGTTGATGGCGATATGGGCCGTCGCCTGCTCAAGGGCTGAGGCGCTGCTGTCGACGAGGTCTACGCTCTTGGCCCCGCCACGCAGTGCGTGGAGGGCGAAGGCGCCGGTATAGGAGCCTAGGTCGAGGGCGACCGCATCCTTGGCGTACCGCTCCATGGTGGTGCGGATCTCGCGCCTGTCGCAGTAGAAGCCGCTCTTCTGCCCGGTGCCCGGGATCACTTCGTAGATGATCGAATCCTCACGGAACCGTATTGCCTCGAGGCGTTTTGACGGGATGAACCAATCCCCGTCCTGCCAGTAAAGGGTCGTCTCCTTCAGTTGCTCAACCCCGGCGAAGGCGGGATCGACGGTGAGGAGGACCAATGTGGGGCTGAGGATCCCGCTCAGGGTCTCGACGATGAGCGTGCGGTGCTCCCACGCGACCCTGGCGCTGATGGTGATGTTCAACATCGTGCCGTAGACGTCGCATACCAGGCCGGGGAGGAAGTCGGCTTCCCCGTAGATGATGCGGAAGGTGGTCGTCCCCCCTTGTTTGTCGGAGAAGAAGGAGGCGCGCCTCATGACGCTTTCTGCGATGGTCCGCTTGAACCACGCGTCGTCGATGGTCTCCCCTTCATGCCAGCTGAGCAGGCGAAGCGGGATATGGCTCTTCTCATCGTACCACCCCCATGCGATGAATCGCCCTTCAGCCGATACGACGCGGCTCGGGCCGCTTTCAAGTTTTGATGATCCCTTCTCGATGGCGCCGCTGAACACCCACGGGTGGTGGCGGACCAGTTGCTTCTCTTTGCCTGCTTTGATGATGATTGTCTGCATGGCCTTACGGTAGTGTACCTGTGCTCTTTTGTCAAAGCTTCGATTGACTTGCCCGTATGCAATATCTGATAATAGGGCATGGAAAAACCGGCTGTGATCTTTGATTTGGATGGGACGTTGGTCGATACCATCGCCGATATCCGCCTCGCCGTGGAAGCGTCGGTGACCGACCTCGGCCTAGGAAGTTTGAGCAATGAGTTGGTCAAGACGTACGTCGGACGGGGGTTGGCCAACACCCTGCGCGGGGTGCTCTCCTCCTTCTCCATCACGGTGACGGAAGATGAGCTGAGAGAGCGGACCGGGCGTCTGGTAGAGTACTATCGTCGCCATGCGGTGGTGGAGAGCCGCCCGTATGATGGGATCATCGAACTCTTGGAGCGGCTGCAGGAGGCGGGGATGCCCCTCGGTGTGCTCTCCAACAAAGAGGATGGACTTGCCAAGAGTATTGTTGCTACACTCTTACCTACCATCGAATTTGTCTTGGTGCGGGGACAGCGCAGTGGCAGGGAGATCAAGCCGCACCCGTCGACGATCGGGGAGTTTTGTGATGTGTTGGGCCGCTCTCCCGATACGATGCTCTACGTCGGTGACAGCGAGGTCGATTGGCAGACCGCCAAAGCAGCCTCGGTGCCCGTGATCCTGGTTGGTTGGGGCTTTCGGCCCCGAGAAGCGTTGCGAGCCCTCGAAGGGGCACTGTTTGTTGATACCATCGATGGACTGGAGGAGGCGATCAATGGCGTATAATGAGAAAGATCTGAGAAGCAAGGCGGAGGCGTACTTGGCTGCCGAGCAGAACGATGTCTTCAAGGCCGAGGTGGAAGCCGAGCTTGCCGCCCAGGACTGGGAAGCGCTCTTCGACCGTTTCTATACCAGCTTGGCCTTTGGAACCGCCGGCATGCGGGGCATCATCGGTGGGGGAACCAACCGGATGAACAGCTATATGGTCAGCAAGGTGACCCAAGGCCTGGCCGACTACCTCAATACGGCGAGCGAGAACCCCTCGGTGGTGATCTCCTACGACAGCCGCAACTACAGCGACCTCTTCGCCATGCAGGCAGCCCTCGTGCTGGCCGCCAACGGCGTCTCGGTCTTCCTCTACTCGACCCTTCATCCGGTTCCGATGCTGAGCTTCGCGGTACGCTACCTGCAGACCACCGCCGGCATCGTCATCACTGCAAGCCATAACCCGGCCGCGTACAACGGCTACAAGGTCTATTGGCGCGACGGTGGGCAGGTGACCCCACCGCACGACTTCTCGATCGCCGAGCGGGCCAATGGAGTCAAGGCGAAGGACATCAAGGTCATCAGCGAGGAGAGCGCCCGCTCCAAGGGCCTGCTCGTCCCGGTGCCCGACAAGGTCGATGAGGCGTACTACCATAGCGCCCTGTTGACGCTCAGACGCCCCTCCCTGGTGCAGGATAGCCCCATCACGGTGGTCTATACGCCGCTCCATGGTTCGGGCAATGTGCCGGTCCAGCATTTGATGCACAAACTGGGCATCACGACCCACGTGGTGGCTGAACAGCAGGAGCCCGATGGGAACTTCCCCACCGTCCCGCTGCCCAACCCCGAGCACCCGGGGGCGATGCAGCTGGCCATGAACCTCGCCCGTGAGGTGAAGGCCGACATTGTGCTGGGCACCGATCCCGATGCCGATCGTCTCGGTATCGCCATCCCCACCGATGGGGAGAAAAGAGAGTATATGCTGCTCACGGGCAACCAGATCGCCGTCCTGCTCGTCGACTACCTCATCACCGCCGATGCGGAGAAACAGCAGGAGAAGCGGCCGTTGGTGGTCAAGAGCCTGGTGACCACCGACCTGGTGGCCAAGATCACGGAGCGCAATGGTGGCAGGTGCAAGGATGTGCTGACCGGCTTCAAGTACATCGCCGAGCAGATGGCGGAGCTTGAGGGGCCGAAAGGGGAGAGAGAGTACTTCCTCTTCGGCTGTGAGGAGAGCTTCGGCTACCTGGCCATGCCATCGGTGCGCGACAAGGACGCCATCAGCAGCGCCTTGGTCGCCGTGGAGATGATGAGCTGGTGGGCCAAGCACGGGATGAGCCTCCAAGATCGCCTCAACCAGATCTACCGTGAGTACGGCTACCACACCGAGCTGGTCATCAGCGAGGAGTATGAGGGAGCCCGGGGCAAGGAGCAGATGGCTAAAATCATGGCCAACCTCAGGGCCCTGAAGGTGGGCGATGAGCTGGCCGGCAGCACGATCGCGCAGATGGAAGACCTCCTTGACGGCTCACAGAGCCGCTTCCCCTCCAGCGATGTCATCATCATGCACCTGGAGAATGGGGAGAAGGTGGTGGTACGTCCCTCGGGCACCGAGCCGAAGATCAAGTACTACCTCTTCTTCAAGAGCGACGGCGAACGTCGTCCGGAGTTTGAGCAGAAGAGAGAAGGACGCATCGCGGCGTACAAGGCGGCATTCGCATGATCGTCTCCTACGCCATCCAACGAAAGTCCCATGCGTTGATCTGCCTCACCCCGCTCTCCGACCCAAAGTCGGTGGAGAGCTGGAGCAGCGATGAGGAGATGGTCCTCAAGACCAGCACGCTGCTCACCAAGCGGCAGAACGACGAGGTCACCTTCTCCTTGTACAACACCATCGACTACAGCGTCGACCGCTGGATCCAGGACAAGCAGTATGTGCCCAGGCTCCTGGTCAGTGCGGTGGTCTTCACGATCAGCTACTTCATCTTTTCGTTGGCGGTGCGCGATCCGATCCCGATGATCGATGAATTGGTGATCAGCAGCGTCCTGGCCATCGTCACCTGGCGAGCCATCGCCCGACGTGACAGCCGTTCGGCTGTCGCCCAGCACCGCCGTCATGAACTGAAGGTGCGCTCCAGTGAACGACAGAGTGTCATCGTCGATGAGCTCTTCGCCCTCGAGGAGTACCTCGATGCGCTGGAGAGCTATGATACCTTCACCCTCGCCAATGCGCTGTGTCGGGTAGGTGACCACGCCCTCCCTCCCCTGGAGCACACGCTCGATGAGGCGACGAAGGGGGAGATCACCGAGCTGCTCGTCCTCTTCTTGCGTCGAGACGCCAAGCAACTGCATGGCCTCTCCTCCCAGATCGCGGCGCTGTATCAGAGCAAGAGTTCATCGCCAAAGCTTGCCGGCCAGCTCTACCAGCAGGCGATGCACAAGGGCATCGACCTGCCACTGCTCGCCCTCGCCGCCGTCCTGCAGATCTGAAGCGAAACCCCACTCGATCGGCCTGAGAGGGTATGACCGCCCTCCTGCCGCTCTGTGCCCTCTATCTCTTTCACATCGCCCCAGCCTGCTGGGCCTATCCGGTCCAGGCGCTCGTGGTTTCACTCCTTTTGGTGGCCACCGTGTTCGCTGTTCGGCTTCCGGGACGCCGGACCGTCGCCCGTGTGGTCTCTCTCCTGCTCTGTACCTACCTCCTGGTGGGCAGGGGGGCAGTGAAGAGTACACCCTCCTATGCCTTCGAGGAGGGGCGCATCACCCACCTTGAAGGCACCCTGGTGGAAGACTCGACGCTCAGCCGCTCTGAGAATCAAGTCCTTAGGGTGCAGGTTCATTGCTGTGGGACAGAGGAGGGTGATGAAGGTGGATCTCGGGGTATCGTCAACGCCCTCGTCTCCCTCCCCGATCCACTCTACGCCGCAACCGAGGTCACCCTTGAAGGCAGTTTCAGCCCCGCCTCCTCCCTCTTCATCGCTGATCACACCACCGTTCAGCGGATTCCTGCCTTCGCCCTGCTGCGCAGGCGTCTCATCTCGCGTCTCAACGAGCGTGTGGTCACGCTCTTGGGACAGGGAGCGGCCAAGAGCCTCTCTACTATGTTGCTCCTCGGCCAAAGCGACAGTGAGAGCTTTGTGCTCAAGGACCTCGCTGTCGCCTGCGGCTGCGCCCACACCCTGGCGCTCAGCGGGATGCACCTCTCCTTCTTCTTGAACCTGAGTACCCTGCTCTTCTCACTGCTGCTCGGCAGGCGGTGGGGGAGGC
>LVBF01000139.1 GCA_001604325.1 Spirochaetales bacterium Spiro_04 | reverse complement strand
GGCATCAACGTGGTGCTTGAGAACCAGGAGTGGGGCACCTACCTCTCCAACCGGAACGCCGGCAACTTCGTGATTTCACGCGCCGGTTGGGTCGGAGACTACCAGGACCCCAATACCTTCCTCGACATGTTCATCACCGGTGCCGGTATGAACGGAGGCAGATACTCCAACGATGTCTACGACCTGTTGATCAACGAAGCAGCCCGCATGCCGGCAGGCGCAGACCGCTTCGGTGTCTTGATGACCGCAGAGGACATCATGGTCAACGAAGATCAGGCTGTCATGCCGTTGTACTACTATGTCAACCTCGGCATGATCGACCTGGACAAGTGGGGCGGCTGGTATCCCAACACGATGGATATCCACCCGCTGAAGGACATCTACCTCAAGTAGATGCACTAGGTACCATCACGACCCCCGGATCCCGGGGGTCGTTTCTTATGATGGTGGACGGATCGCCCTCCAAAGGATATAGTCTGTTACTAACAGGGGGAGGATGCGATGAGAGTCTTTGATCTGCGCAGCGATACGATCACCAAGCCGACGAAGGGGATGCGGGAGGCGATGGCTGGCGCCGAAGTCGGCGATGACGTCTATCGCGAGGACCCGACCATGACCGCGCTCGAGAATCGGGCAGCCGCCCTGACCGGCAAGGAGCGCGCCCTCTTCGTTTCCTCGGGGTGCATGGGGAACCTCATCGCCCTCTTCGTCCAAGCCGGACGGGGCAAGGAGGTGCTCACCGCCTCCTCAAGCCACATCATCGGCCATGAGATCGGCTCGATGGCCGCCATCGCCGGAACGCTTCCCATCACCATCGACGTGCCCCGGGGAATCCTCAGTGCACACGATCTGGAGGGACGGGTGAAAGGCGGCGCCTACGACGCAGCCACCACCGCCGTCATCGCGGTGGAGAACACCATCGGCGGCGTCTGCTACCCCATCGAGAACCTTAAGGGCATCCGCTCCTTCGCCGATGCCCATCATCTGAACGTCCACATGGACGGGGCGAGGATCTTCAACGCCCAGGTGGCGACCGGCATCCCCGTCAAAGAGTGGGCCTCCTGGGCCGATACCATCACCTTCTGCCTCTCCAAGGGACTGGGCGCCCCCATCGGCAGCCTGCTCTGCGGCTCAGAGGTGTTCATCAGGGAAGCGCTCACCGTGCGCAAGATGCTCGGCGGCGGCATGCGGCAGACCGGCATCCTGGCGGCCGCCGGCCTCTACGCCCTCGACCACCACATTGAGCGCCTCGCCGATGACCATCGCCACGCCCGGATGATCGCAGAGAGCCTGGAGCGGAGCGGGTGGGCCCAGGTCGACATGGAGGGGGTAGAGACCAATATCATCTTCTTCACCGTCCCCACCATGGAGACTCAGGAGGTCCTCGATCGACTCAAGGCGGTCGGCATCCTCGCCAACACCGAAGGGAGTGTAGTGCGCCTGGTGACCAATTTGGATATCAGCTTGGACGACACCCTCGCTATTTGCGCCCTCATTGAGGGCATGGAGATGACACGATGAAGACCACCATCCTCTGCTTCAGTGGAAGCGGCAACAGCTACTGGGTCGCATCCCAGCTCGCCACACAGCTGGGCGACGCCACCGTGTTGATGATCCCCTCCCTGATGGAGGCCGACTCCATCGAGCTCGGACAGCGGGTGGGAATCGTCTATCCCGCCTACAAGTTCTTCCCACCCAACCTTGCCACCTTCTTTGTCGAGACGGTGCTCTCAGAGCAGAACCTTGACGGCGTCGCCTCCCTCTTCCAGGTCTGCACCTACAACCGTGCCTGCTCCTGGGCCCTCTCCGCCATGGAGCGCACGCTCACCCAGGCGGGGTTGGCCGTAAGCTACACCGGCCGCGTGAAGATGGCCAACACCTACGTTCCGCTCTTCAAGACCCCCAGCGACGAGCGCATCGATCGCTACTACACCGAGGCAGCGAAGCAGATCGCACAGATGGCTCGCGACATCGAGGAGGGGGCCATCAAACTCGCCCCACGCGCCCCGTTTGCCAGGCTCGCCACCCGGCGCCTGATGAAGCCGATCCATCGCTCCCTGATGGACGGGGCTGCGGCATTCGCCGTCACCGATGCCTGCAACGCCTGTGGTCTTTGCCAACGCATCTGCCCGTCGGGCAACATCGAGATACGCGGGGGAAAACCGCTCTGGGACCGGGTCTGCAGCGGATGCCTCGCCTGTTACCATCGCTGTCCCGAGCAGGCGATCATCTTCAAGTCCCGGATCCGGGGTGACCACTACCCCAATGAGCGCTCCGGGTATCATGTGGAGTATCGTCCATGAACAAACCAGATTTTGACAGGATTATCGATCGAAGGGGCACCGGTTCGGTGAAATGGGACCGTGGGGCCATCAAGGGCATCTGTGGCAATGGCGACGCCGAGCCGTTCTGGGTCGCCGACATGGATTGGCAGGCCCCGCCCNNGACCACGGCATCTACGGCTACCCACTTGCCCCTGAGCAGCGGCAAGTCTTCTGCCGGTGGGCGGAGGAACGCCACAACTTGCATTTAGATCCTGCAGAAGTAGTGGTCAGCCAGGGGGTCCTTGCCAGCCTTGCGACGCTGGTGGAGATCCTCACATCTGAAGGAGACGGCATCATCGTCCCGCTGCCCGCCTATCAACCGTTCATCAGGATCGTCACCAACTTCAAGCGGAACCTGCTCCCGTGGCCACTTGCATACGACCATCAGAACCGGCGCTTCAGCCTCGACTGGGAAGGGTTGGAATCACTGTTGCCCTCCGCCAAGGCGATGATCTTCTGCTCCCCCCACAACCCCACCGGCTTGACCTTCTCACACGACGAGCTGGTCGCCCTCTGCTCCCTCTGCGCCAAGCATCAGGTGACGGTCATCAGCGACGAGATCCACAGTGACCTCGCCTTTCGCCCCCACCACAGCCTCATCGAGGCCGCAGCGGGCACCGGGTGCGACGTCATCGTCCTGATGTCACCCTCCAAGACCTTCAACATCGCCGGCGAGCACTACTCACTCACCCTCTTCTCCAACAGCGAGATGCGGGACCTGTTCATCCGGCGGCGTGACCAGCTCTACGGAGGCTCGGTCTCCACCACGGCCATCGCCCTCGCCACGGCAGCCTACCGGGAGGGAGGACCGCACCTGGCCTTCCTCATCGACTACCTCAGGCAGCAGGCACGCTTTGTGGAGCAGTACCTCTGGGAGCGGGTCCCCTCCCTCTCCTTCATCGCCCCCCAAGCCTCCTTCATCGCCCTGATCGACTGCCGAGGGATCTACCGGCTCGTCGAGCAGGATGCGGCCCTACACAGCGAGCTCTACAACCCCGCCCTCAGCCCCAACGGCGGATTGCTCTCCCGCTTCTTCGGGCAACGAGCTTCGGTGGCGATGAACGATGGGACGTGGTTCGGCGGTGATGCGTACCGTCACTTCGTACGCTTCAACTTCGCCTCCCCTCGGCTTTGCGTCTCAGGCGCCCTCGAGCGGATGGCAAATGCCGTAGATGAGCTGCAGAAGCGCTACAGCTGACGACGCTCTTTTCGGTAGGAGAGCGGGGTCATGCCGTACGCCTCCTTGAAGAGGGCGAAGAAGCGGTGCTCGCTGGTAAAGCCGGAGAGTTGGCCCACCTCGCTGACGGTGAGTGAGCTGTAGATCAAGAGGCGGCTCGCCTCCTGGAGGCGTTGGCGAACGATCTCCTCGAGGATGGTGCGCCCCCGCTCCTTCTTGAAGCGCATCTCCAGCGCCCTGCGGCTGATGGCCGATTCTGCGGCCACCTCGGCTGCGGTGAGCCCATAGCTCGCCTCCCGCTTGATGAGGCGCAGTGCCTGGGCCACCTGGTCGTCACTGCAGTGTACATAGCGCGTCGATTCGCGCTCAATGACCACCAGCGGGGCGATCTTGCGACTTTGGAGTGCGTGTATCGTCCCGTCGAGCAGCCCGTCCAACAAGACCGCCGCCTCGTATCCGATGGTCCGGCAATCGACCTGGATCGAGGAGATCGAGGGCGTGGCCAGCTCGCAGATCAGCGTCTCGTTGTCGACCCCCAACACCATGACATCATCCGGGATGGCGATGCCCACGCGCTGGCAGGCCAGCTCGACCTTCATGGCGCTGATGTCGTTGCAACAGAAGAGTGATATTGGTTTTGGGAGGGTGGAAAGCCATGCCTCAAGCTCCTCGCTCACCTCATAGAGCTGTCTCCACCACCCCAGGCTCTCGGTGAAGGAGGCCACGCCAGCGATTGAGAGTCCCGATCCTTCCAGGAACCCCTTCAGACGTTGGCTTGCCCAGCGTACCCGGCTCACCCCGCACCACCCCCAATTCCGGCTCCCCGACTCCTTGAGGTAGCGGGCCGCGTTCACCCCGGTCTGATGATCATCGTTGGTCACCTGATTGAAGAGGCCACCGCTGGCTGAGTTGGCGATGTCGATGACGGGGATGC
>LVBF01000138.1 GCA_001604325.1 Spirochaetales bacterium Spiro_04 | reverse complement strand
GAGCAGGTAGATGGCGACGCTGAAGAGGGCCATCCGGGAGCCGCCGAGAAAACCTGCGAGCAAGACAAAGAGCGTCTGCAACGTGATGGGCACCGGCGGCAGCGGGAACCGGATATAGGAGCCCACGATGATCAAGGCGGAGAAGATGGCGGTCAGGATGAGTCGCTTTTGTTGCATGGGGCGATGGTATCACCCCCGCTTTTTATTGTAAACTGTAAAGAGGTTGACAATAGGGGGGATTGCGGTGACGAACAAGGAAGCGGTGCTCCACGCTCTATCCCACGGTCGTGATGGGTATCTTTCAGGGTCCGAGCTTGCCCGAGCGCTCTCCATCAGCCGGGCGGCGGTCTGGAAGGGCGTCGAACGCCTCAGGGACGAGGGGCACCTCATCGAGGGGCGGCCGAAGATCGGGTACCGGCTCATCTCGATGACCCCGCTCTTCGACCGTGAGCGCCTGCAGCGTGCCTTGGTGGGGTGGGATGTCCAGCTCTTTGACACCATCGACTCGACCAACCGGTACGCAAAGAGCCTGGAGAGCGAGAAGGCGGTGGTCATCGCCCTCGCCCAGAGTGCGGGCAGGGGGAGGCGGGGGCGCTCCTTCTACAGTCCCCAGGGCGGTCTCTATCTCTCGCTCCGGTTCCCGCTCTCCTTCGCCCTCGAGGAGGCGATGCTGCTCACCAGCATGGCCAGCGTCGCGGTGCACCGCTCCTTGTGCGAGGTGGCCGGCGTCTCCTGCGCCATCAAATGGGTCAACGACCTCTACCTCGGGGGCAAGAAGCTCTGCGGGATCCTCACCGAGGGGGTGGTGGGCTTGGAGAGCGGACAGCTCAGCAGTGTGGTGGTGGGCATCGGCATCAACCTCTTCACCGCCTTGGGCGAGGAGTTGGAGCGGACGGCCGTCTCCCTCTATGAGAGCGAGGACGCCGCTCTTTCATCCCTTGATGCCAATGACTTGGTCATCAAGATCGTCTCCCATATGAGCGCCTTGATCAGCGCGCTGCCCGACCGCTCCTATCTGGAGTACTACCGCGCCCATTCGCTCCTCGATGGTCGTGACGTGGTGGTGCACCAGGCGGGGGGGCAGTTTGAGGCTCATGTGATCGGCATCGATGATGATGCACACCTGGTCGTCGAGGATCGGGAGGGGAGGGTCCACACGCTCAGCTCGGCTGAGATCACCATCCGCCTTGCCCGATGAGTTTGGTTTATTGTATAGTCCCCTGAGAGGATACCACGATGCTTGAGAATATTCGCGATACATGGAAGAGTCTGATCGAAGCGCTCCTTGCGCAGTATATAGCAGAAGAGGTGGGCCCGGTCATAGACCTCCCCCCCTTGGTCGCCCAGGTGCCGCCCAAGCCGGAGTTGGGCGATCTTGCCTTCCCCCTCTTCGCCTATGCGAAGATCCTCCACATGGGACCACCCCTCCTCGCCAAAACACTGAAGGAGCGGATCGAGGCACTCGAAGAGCGCCCCTCCGGCGAGCTCTTGGTCAGCGGCCCCTACCTCAACATCAAGATCGATGCCGCCTCCCTGGCAAACGCCCTCAGCGCCAAGATCGAGGCGGAGGGAGAGCGGTACGGCAACAACGAGACACTTGCCGGCAAGCGGGTGGTCATCGAGTTCAGCTGCCCGAACACCAACAAGCCGCTGCACCTCGGCCATATGCGCAACGACAGCCTGGGCATGAGCATGGCAGCCATCTTGGCGGCAAACGGGGCCGAGGTGCGCAAGGTCAATTTGATCAACAACCGCGGTGTCCATATCTGCAAGTCGATGCTCGCCTACCAGAAGTTCTCCCATGGTGAGACACCGGAGAGCTCGGGGATCAAGGGCGACCACCTCGTCGGCAACTACTATGTGAAGTTCGCCCAATGGGCGAAGGAAGACCCCACCGCCGAGGAGCAGGCCCAGGCGATGCTCAAGAAGTGGGAGGAGGGCGACAGCGAGGTGTTGGCCCTCTGGCAGAAGATGAACGATTGGACGATCAGGGGGCTCTATGAGAGCTATGAGGCGATGCACATCAGCTTCGACGCCTACTACTGGGAGAGCGAGACGTACAAGTACGGCAAGGATGAGATTCTCAAGGGACTTGCCGAGGGGGTCTTCTACCGGGAGGAGGACGGTTCGGTGTGGGTCGACCTCTCTGACATCAAGCTGGACAAGAAGGTGCTGCTGCGCAGCGACGGCACCAGCCTCTACATCACCCAGGATGTGGGAACGGCCATCATGCGCCACAAGGACTGGCCGTTCGATGCCCACATCTACGTCGTCGGCAGCGAGCAGCAGTACCACTTCAAGGTCCTCTTCAGCGTCCTGGAGCGTCTCGGCTATACGTGGGCGCAGAATCTCCACCACCTCTCCTACGGCATGGTGAACCTGCCGGAGGGGAAGATGAAGAGCCGTGAGGGGACGGTCGTCGACGCTGACGAGCTCCTCGCCTCGCTCACCACCCTGGCCGAGGAGGAAATCCGGTCAAAGGGGAGGGAGGAGCAGGTCGGCGACATCACGGAGACCAGCGCCGCCATCGCCCTGGGAGCGCTCAACTACTACCTTCTGCAGGTCACCGCGACCAAGGACATGATCTTCAACCCCGCCGAATCGATCTCCTTCAACGGCAACACCGGCCCCTATCTGCAGTACATGGGGGCACGCATCAGCAGCATGCTGGCCAAGTTCCACAGCGAGCAGCCTGAGGTGGAGGCCCTCCCCTTCGATGCGGGCCTGCTCACCCTCTCCGATGAGCGCGAGCTGGTCAAGCTGCTGGCGCGCTACGGCGAGGTGGTGGCCAAGGCGGGGGCGGAGTACGATCCGTCGCTCGTGACCGCCTACCTCTATGAACTGAGCAAGCTCTTCAGCCGCTACTACCACGACAACCCTGTCCTCAAGGCGCCGTCGCCCGCCCTGGTACGCGCCCGGATCACACTGGTGCGCATGGTCGACCAGGTGTTGAAGAACGCCTTCGCCTTGGTGGGGATTCCGTATCTGGCCTCAATGTAGGGCCGGGTCGTAGAGTCGGACGAACGCAGATATAAACTGATCCTCCTCCCACGCGACCGTACCCTCCTCTTCACTGAGGAGGCGCAGCAGATAGTGGTGGGCGGTGGCGCTGAAGGTCAGGCTCGCCAATTCAAGGTCCCCGATGGCCAGCCTGCCGGTCGAGGAGAGGCGCTCGAGGATGGCCCGGCTCTGTGCCTTGATCATCTCACCGTGGCTGTGCTTGATCCGCATCGCCTCCCTCCACGATCCGGTAGAAGGAGCGCAGCGGCTCCTCGGCGTAGAGCTCATGCCAGTGATCCATGGCGGAGGAGAGCACATCGATGGCGCTGCCCTGCAGCGGGATGGTGGCCATCTGGGCCTGGGCGAGCGATGAGCCATAGCGATAGAGCTCACTGATGAGCTGTCGGCGGCTCTCATAGTGATGGAAGAGCGCCGCCTTGGTGATCGAGCACGCATCGGCCAAGCGGGAGAGGGAGACGTTGGAGAGGCCATGGGCACCCGCGAGGGAGAGGAGGGTGGTGAGGATTCGTTCTTTGGTCATACTGTATACTAACCTACCGGTCGGTAAGTATTCAAGGGCTTTTTTCTTTGTTTGTGGAGAGTTGCCGGCAAATCCGCTTGCCATGATTTT
>LVBF01000137.1 GCA_001604325.1 Spirochaetales bacterium Spiro_04 | reverse complement strand
CGCTGCCGCTGCTCGGTGATGCGAATCATCGCTCGATGGTCCGCTTCATGCAAGGCCTGGGCGGCCTGTTGCAGAGGCCGAAGGCCATCGTGGTCTTCTCGGCGCACTGGGAAGAGGCGCGGCCCACCGTCATCGTCGATGAGCGGCCCCCCCTCCTCTACGACTACTACGGATTTCCCCCCGAGAGCTATACCTATGCATATCCGGCCGTCTGCGATGTGGCGCTTGCCCGCCGCATCATCGGCCTCTTGGATGGGGAGGAGAAGCGTGGCCGTGGGTGGGACCACGGCGTCTTCATCCCCCTCATGCTTGCCTATCCCGACGCATCCATCCCGATCGTCCAGGTCAGCCAACTGAGAAGCCTCGATGCCGGAGAGCACTACCGCATGGGGGAGAATCTCAGGAGCTTGCTGAAGGAGGAGATCCTCTTCATTGGCAGTGGCTTCTCCTTCCACAACATGCGTGCCTTCGGCGAGCGGGAGGATGGGCGAAACGAAGCCTTCCAGGATTATTTGGTCACCGCCTGCACCCATACCGATGTGGAGGTGCAGAAGCAGATGCTCATCGATTGGCAGTCGGCCCCATCGGCCCGCTACTGCCACCCACGCGAAGAGCATCTGCTCAGCCTGCACATCTGCGCCGGCCTTGCCCAGAGGGAAGGGCGCGTGATCTTCGACGATGCCATCATGGGAACGCGGGCCACCGCCTACCAGTGGGGATAGGAGGTCAATCCATCTCTGAAGGGGGGAAGTCCTTCCGCCTGCGCTGCCGCACACTCTCGGTGAGCAGGTATTCGATCTGTCCGTTGATCGAGCGAAAGTCATCCTCAGCCCACCGGGCAAGCTCCTCCCAGAGGGAGGGGGAGAGGCGGAGGAGGATCTGCTTTCGCTCGTTCTTTACGTCAGCCATGGAATCAGTAGAGGGTGCCACTGTTGACGATCGGCTGTACGTCGCGGTTGCCGCAGAGCACCACCAATAGGTTGCTCACCATATTGGCCTTGCGCTCCTCATCGAGATTCACGAGGTTCCCTTCGTTGAGCTGGGTGAGGGCCATCTCCACCATGCCCACCGCTCCTTCGACGATCTTCTGCCGTGCGGCGATGATGGCCGAGGCCTGCTGGCGCTGCAGCATCGCGGCCGCGATCTCCGGGGCGTAGGAGAGGTGGGTGATGCGTGCCTCCATGATTTCCAACCCCGCGGCACTGACCCGCTCCTGCAGCTCCTGGGCGAGATTCTGGGCGACTTCGCTGGATGATCCGCGCAGTGATTTCTCATCATCCTCGCTGTCGTACGGGTAGAGGCGCACCGCGTTGCGCAGTGCCGCATCACACTGGATCGAGAGGTATTCGATGTAGTTCTCCACGTTGAAGACCGCCAGGGCGGTGTTGACCACCCGCCAGACGACCACCACCCCGATGATGATGGGGTTGCCCAGCGCATCGTTGACCTTCTGCTTGTCGTTGTTCAGCGTCGTGGCCTTCAGCGAGATCTTGCGCCGGGGCATCTGGACGCTGAGATTGCCGCTTGACTTGACCAGGTCTCGCTTCAACTCCACTTTTCCTGAGGAGGGGGCGAAGTCGGAGGCGGAGATGGGGCAGACCGCGGTGGCGAAGGGGTTGACCCAGTAGAAGCCCTCCTTCTTGATGGTCCCCAGGTAGCGACCGAAGAGGGTGAGCACGATCGCCTCATTGGGCTTTACGATCTTCAGGCCGATGTAGAGGAGTGGGCCGACGATGAAGGCGTAGAGCATCGTCACCACAATGATGGTGACCATCAGAGGCGAGGGGGTGAAGAGGGCGAAGGCGAAGACCATCGCTGCGATACAGAGGATGATGGCAAGTGAGTTGAGGATGAGAAAAGAGAGCCCGTTGGCCTTGGGGGAGAGGATTTTCTCCTCTACCGGAGCGAGTGTGTTCATGACTACCTCCTAGATTGAAGATATCAATATGATATCATCTAGATAGTATCATCATGGGAGCGTTCCATCAAGGGGATTGATGAGGAATCGGAGGAAAAAAAGAACACGCCTCCTTCACATGAAGGGGGCGTGTCACCCTGCTGATTGTGTTGATCAGGTGGTGAGGGCGGCTCCCAGTTCGCGTGCCGCCTGCAGGGCGCTGTCGTCGGGGCTGTCCATGACGATGAGGCTCTCTGTGGCCAGAATCGCCCCGGCCTCCTTGACGCGTTGCTCCCAGCGGCGCATCCATTCGCCGTCTCCCCAGCCGTAGGAGCCGAAGAGAGCGATCCGTTTGCCCCTGAGGTGGGGCAGGAGCGTCTCGAACATCGGTTCAAACGTCTCCTCCTCCAACGTCTCGGACCCGCTTGCCGGACAACCGAAGGCGAAGGCGTCGTAGCTGTCCAGCATATCGCTGCCGAAGAGGCCCGCGCTGATCTTCTTCGCCCCCGCTCCATTCTGTTGTACTCCCTCCCGCACGGCATCGGCCATGAGTTCGGTGTTCCCGGTTCCACTATAGTAGACAATGGCAATGTTCTTCATCGCACTATCCTTTTCAACGCTTCAAAGTGAAGCGGAATCTATTCAAAGATGAGCTGCTGCCCACCCTTGTAGAGGTACTGGATATCGGGTGCTTCGTCAATACCTAGTAAAATTATAAGGTATTGGGACGGTTTTGCTCGAGCGTCGATACGAGCGTGTGGAGCTTGCGTACCAGGGGGCTGCCTTGGCCGAAGTGTTTCGTGGCGTGCCGGTGCGCCCAGTGGTAGAGGACGGCGGCGTCGGCGTGCTTCCCCATCTTGCGGTAGCAGCGCCCGATATGGACCATCAGGCCGATCTTCTCCGCCTCGGTGGCGAAGTCGGTCTCATAGTCCAGGTAGGCGCGCACGACCAGGTAGTGCTCGAGCGCCTCCGGGTAGCGCTTCATCTTCTCCAAGCAGATCCCCATGGCACAGCGGGCCATGATGGTCTGGTTGCTCGATGATCCGGTCAGTTCGGAGAGCAGGGCGAGGATGTGGCGCCTCAGCGTCAGTTCGTCGTCATACTCCTTCCTCACGTGCTTGATGTCGGCCTGGAGGGCCAGGGCGTCGATATAGAGGTCGTAGCCCGGCCCATTCTCCTCTCCCCAATCGAGGCGGAGGAGCATCACGGCGATGGACTGCGCCTCATCGTACTGTCCGTCGTCGAGGTAGGAGAAGGCGAGGGCGAGGAGCGCCTCGAGGGTGAGCTCGTCCTCATCGCCGCTGAGGATGCGCCGGCTCTGGTAGATGTGCTGGGCCACCTCGACCTCGTTCTCGCTGTCGCGGGCCAACGCATAGGCGGCGTTGAGCTCGGTCAAGAGGAGGATGTACTCCTGGTTGATGGGCCCATGCTCATTGAAGTGGGCGACGCGCTGCTTCTCGAGGTCGGCGATCTCCTGTTGGACCTTGGCGAAGGTCGGGGGATCGTCCATCTCGCTGGTGAGGAGCAATCTGGCAAAGTAGTTCTCCATACCCTCAGTATATGGGGCCTCAGGCCGCGCTACAAGCTCCCCTTCGCCTTGTATGCCCGCACGGCGAGGTGACAGTCGTGTATGAAGCTGTCCATCATGTAGAAGCCGCTGCCGTCGCTGTAGATGTCCTGGATGAAGAAGCCGCTGTCGGTGATGCCGCCGAGCAGGTCGTCGAGGGTGTGGCTGAACTCGATGGTGTCGTTCCCCTTCATGATTCTCTCCACCTCACTGCGCTTCGGACTCTTCAAGGTGGAGAAGGGGATGGTGTATTTGATCTTCAACTTGTTCTTGAGCGCTTTCTGCTCATCGAAGAGGTAGAGCACTGGATTGGTGATGGAGGTGAGAAAGTATGAGCCGGCTTTCAGGATGCGGTGGACATGCTGGTACATCCCCCGCACCTCGTCGATGTAGCAGGTGGAGGTGGGGTTATAGACAAGGTCGAAGCTCTCGTCGTCGAACATCGACAGGTCGCGCATGTCACCGCGTATGAGCTTCATGTCGAGATTGAGCTTCTCGGCGTAGCGTCGGTCCTGGGCGAGCTGCTTCTCACTGGCATCGAAGACCGTCACCTCAGCGCCGGCGAGGGCGAGAAGCGGGCCCTGTTGGCCGCCTCCGCAGGCGAGGGCGAGGACCTTCTTGCCCCGCACATCGCCGACCCACTCCGCTTTGACCCGTTTGAAGGGGGAGAGGACCATGTCGAGCTCACCGGAGCGCGCCGCCTCGATCTGCTTGTCAGTCACCCCGTCGGTCCAGATGTTGCCCTTCTCGACCAGGTGATCCCAGGCTTTGGCGTTCTGCTCAACATATTCTTCC
>LVBF01000136.1 GCA_001604325.1 Spirochaetales bacterium Spiro_04 | reverse complement strand
CCGTACTACACCGTCATGAAGATGCTCTACGACGTCGTCGCGGAGGGTCTGGTGGAAGAGGATCCGGCTACCTCGAACTGGGACACCTGCAAGAACCTGCTCGCCCAGGGCAAGGTTGCCGCCACCGTCATCGGATCATGGGCAACCTTCGACACGCAGAAGGCCGCCGACGATGCCTCCGACATCGTCTTCGCCGCCTTCCCGTGGAACATCGATGGCCAACAGTACGCCACCATTGCGGCTGACTACGCCTACGCCATCAACAAGAACATCAGCGATGAGCGTTACCAGGTCGCCTTGGACTACGTGACCTTCCTCACCGAGAAGTCCAACTTCTCCTACTGGTCCGGTGGAATCCCCATCGTCAAAGGAGACGCCTACCCGGCAACCCTCTCCAACCTCCAGGAGAACAACGTGATCTTGGTACTGGACAATCCTCCTCATCCCGAAGACATCGGTCTCTTCGATGAGCTGAGCAATGAGAGTGAACTCTACCTGGGCAAGTACTATGAGAAGGCCCGCATCGTCGAGGCCGCCATGGGACAGACAAAGGAGAGCTTCGACTCGATCATGCAGGATTGGAACAAGCGCTGGACAGAAGCCCAGATCGCAGAGCTTGGCAAAGATTACGCTTCAAAGAGCACCTACTAGGTGAACCTCTCTCTTTGACTTGGGATTCCGTGCTCTCCCGCCTCTGGCGGGGGAGCCATCATCGATGAGCAAAAAGCGCTATGGAAAGTACAGAAAAAACACGATTGCAACACTTCCTCGATCGAAGGGAGACTCAAAAATGGCTGGTGGTGATCACCTTCTCACTGGTGCCGATGGCCCTCTTGGTCACCTTCACCTACCTCCCCTTCCTCAAGATGATCCAATTCAGCTTCTATAAGATGCGCTACATCGGTCCGCGCACGTTCATAGGGTTGAAGAACTACCGCGATGTCTTCTCGCGCACCGACACGATCGCAGCGCTGCTCAACAGCTTCTACTACATGGGGGCCGGGGTCATACAGCTCTCCCTGTCGCTCTACTTCGCCACCATCCTCAGCTTCAAGGTCCGCGGGGGCAACTTCTTCAAGGCGACCCTCTTCTTCCCCTACTTGGTCTGTGGTATCGCCATGGGCTTCATCTTCCGATACTTCTACACCCGAGGCATGGTCCTCGACTCGGTGCTCGGCCTCATCGGCTTCGACAAGGCGTCGTTGCCGTTCTGGCTACGTGAGCGCTCGATCAACAACTACAGCATCGCAGCGACCTCGATCTGGCGCTATATGGGCCAGTCGATGGTCCTCTTCATCGGGGCGATCCAATCGATCAGCCCGGAGTTCTATGAGGCGGCCGAGATCGATGGGGCGAACCGCTTCCAGCAATTTACCCACATCATCCTGCCGATGCTCAAGCCGATCATCACCCTCAACGTGCTCTTGATGGTCAAAGGATCGTTCAGCGCCTTCGAGGGCCCGTACGTCATCACCAACGGGATGAACGGAACGGCGACCTTCGTGGTATTGATGCACCAGCTTGCCCATGAGGCGGGCAAGGTTGGCCTCGCCTCCGCGATGGCCATCGTGCTGCTCGCCATCATCCTCTTGGGGACAATTACCCAAAAGGTCATCTATCGCCTCATCGTAGGCGAGAAGCGGGAGGCGATGCTATGAGCGTCAAGCGACTTACCCCACTCAGCGTCCTCACCTACATCTCCCTCATCATCGGCGCCTTCATCTCTCTCCTGCCCTTGGTCACCGTCCTGTTGGCCTCCTTCAAAGGGGTGAAGGAGTTCGGTGTCTCGGGAGCATTGGACCTGCCCAACAGCTGGCTTTACCTGGACAACTACATCACCGCCTGGACCAAGGCGAAGATGCCCCTGGCTTTCTACAATACCGCCATCATCCTCCTCTTCACCCTGCTCGGCTCGGTGATCACCGGTACGATGGTCGCCTACGTGCTCAACCGCTTCACCTTCAAGGGTCGGGGCTTGATCAAGGGGGCCTTCCTTTTGGCGAATCTCATCCCAGGTGTCACGATGCAGGTCTCCACCTATCAGATCATGACGAGCCTCGGCCTGGTGAACTCGATCCCGGGCATCATCATCCTCTATACCGGCACCGACATCATCGCCATCTACATCTTCTTACAGTTCTTCGAGTCCATACCCCGCTCCCTCGATGAGGCGGCATTCATCGATGGAGCGTCATACTTCACCATCTTCTTCAAGGTGCTCTTCCCCCTCATCAAGCCGGCGATCATCACGGTCCTGATCCTCAAAGGTGTGGCAACCTACAAGGAGTACTATCTCGCGAACCTCTATTTACAGTCCAAGACAAGGTATGTCACAATTTCAACATCGCTGTATACCTTCACCGGAGAGTATGGCAACCAGTACAACTATATCTGCGCAGGGGTGATGATCACCATCCTTCCCGCCCTGGTAGCCTTCCTCTTCCTCCAGCGATATATTTACAGCGGCATTGCCAGAGGAGCGGTCAAGGAATGAACAGTGCATATGCGACAGAGGCGAGCGACCACCTCAAGACAGTCATCATCCCCTTCTGGAAACGCCTCAAGGATGAGGTCAACGGTGGCTATTTTGGCCGGGTCGATTTTGATTTGACCTGCCTCAAGAAGTCGCCCAAGGGCATTGTACAGACCTGTCGGATCATCTATTTCTTCAGCGAGGCAGCGATGGCCTACGAGGATGAGGAGCTGGCTGCCTACGCGGACCACGCCTTCCGCTTTCTCCTTGCCCACGGCTTTGATGAACAGTACGGCGGACTCTACTGGTCCCTCGCCTACGATGGCATGGTCGAGGATTCGACCAAGAGCAGCTTTTGCTTCGCCTACGGAATCCTTGCCCTCGCCTCCTACTGGCGCCTCAGAGGTGATGAACGGGCGCTTGAACGAGCGTGGCAGCTCTACCGACTCACCGAGGAACATTTTGCCGACACGGTAGGGTACAAGGAGGTCCTCTGCCGGGATTTCTCCTCTGACCCCGACACCGCCGGCCTCTTTAGCAAGGACTCCTATAGCGGAGCGAAGATGATGAACACCCCCCTCCACCTCCTCGACGCCTACCGGGCGCTCCATCAGATAACCGGTGAGGCCGAGGTGCTGGCCAAGATGGAGGAGATCATCTCCCTCTTTGTCACCCACATCTTCGATCCCAGCAACAACTCTCTGATCATCTACTTTGACCAAGAGATGCAGCGGGCCAACACATATCGATCCTATGGGCATGAGATCGAGGCGAGCTGGATGCTCGCCGACTCTGTCGAAGCCCTTGCACCGAGTGACAACACCCGCAAAATTCTGGAGATCTGCGACATCCTGGCAAACCAGGTCTATAACGATGCCTACAACAATGGCTCGGTGATGGATGAGACGCACAATGAAAAAGCGAGAAAGCGACGAGGGCACTGGGTCCAAGCCGAGGCGGTGCTGGGCTTCATGGCCGCCTACAGGCGAACCCCTGAACACGAGCACTACCGTACCGCCGCCATGGAAATCTGGCGCTTCATCCAAGATCACTTGGTCGATTCGCGTCCCCAAGGGGAGTGGCTCTACCGCGTCGATGCAAGCGGGGCGGTCACTGAACCGTATGCAGTGGTCTGGCCGTGGAAAGGGCCGTACAACAATGGGCGAATGTGCCTCCGTCTGATGAAGGAGTCTCCCCTGAGATGAGCTATCGCTACGAAACACACCTTCACACCAGGGAGGCCAGTGCCTGCGCCCGCTCATGTGGATCGCAGTACATCGCCGTCTACAAGCACCTCGGCTACAGCGGGATTTGTGTCACCGACCACTTTTTCAACGGCAATACCGCCATCGACCAAACTCTGGGATGGGAGGAGCAGGTCAACGGCTTCTGCCTTGGCTACGAGCGGGCCAAAGCGGAGGGGGACCGACAAGGGCTATCGGTCTTCTTCGGCTGGGAGCACGCCTTCCAAGGCGATGAGTATCTCATCTATGGATTGGACAAAAAGTGGCTCCTTGACCACCGTGAGATGATGGAGTGGGACCAGCACACCCTCTTTGAGCAGATTGACCGCGCCGGGGGCTTGATGATCCAAGCCCATCCATTCCGAGAGCGCCCGTACATCAAAGAAGTCAACCTCCACCCCTACAGCTGCCATGGCTCGGAAGTCATCAATGGACAGAACACCATGGCGTGCAACCTCCGTTCTGAGGCGTATGCGAACACCTTTGCGCTCTCGCCCACCTGCGGCGGGGACATCCACACCATCGAAGAGGCCTCCACAATCTCCCAAGCCATGCTCTTTGACGAGCCACTTACGACAATCCATGACTTTGTCGACGCGGTCAAAGCGCAGCGTGGGTACCGACTCGGGGCCGCGCTTCCACCCATCTGCGACATCGGATCGCCATCGGTCCCGGTCTATCTCCATGACCGATATCAGAGGAAAATACCCTATACTCTGTGATGTGCTCGCCATCTTCATTGATGTTCAATGTCTGCGCGCGATATCGTCCCACCTTGTCAGCAGGGAGGGGGTACGCGTATGATTGGGTCAGGAGCGACCATCGTACGTCGATGATTGCAGCCAACAATAAAGGGAACACAGGAGAGTGCCACCTTGACTCTGAGGGGAAAAGGCCGTATCAATATATGAGTATATGTGAATATATCT
>LVBF01000135.1 GCA_001604325.1 Spirochaetales bacterium Spiro_04 | reverse complement strand
GTGTGCTCTACCTCGAGCGGGGCGCGGGGGCGCGGGTGCAGCGTATCGAACACCTCGCCCAAGCCAACGGGAAAGTCATCATCAAGAAGGTACCCAAGGCTGACCTCGACCGGATGTCGGGAGGAGCGGACCACCGGGGAGCGGTCCTGGACCTGGTCATGAGCGCACCAGGCTCTCAGGCAAAGCTCCAACGGCTTGACGTGAAGGAGTTCGTCCGACGCTTGGGCGACGATGACGGGGCCTTGGTGCTCGTCCTTGACGAGATCACCGATGTGCAGAACCTCGGGGCGATCCTCCGCTCGGCGGACCAGTTCTCCGTCTCCTTGGTCATCCTTCCCGAGCGACGCAGCGCACAGATCAACCCGACGGTGGTGAAGGTCTCGAGCGGGGCCGCCCACTACGTCCCCATCGCCCGGGTGGTGAACCTCAACCGGGAGATCGAGTGCCTCAAGGAAGCGGGGTTCTGGGTCTACGGGGCCGCCCTTGGCGGACAGTCGCTCTTTGAGACGTCCTTCCCCAAGCGCACCGTCCTCGTGATGGGCAGCGAGGGCAAGGGAATCTCCCAGATGACCGAGAAGCTCTGCGACCACCTCGTCACCATCC
This sequence comes from Spirochaetales bacterium Spiro_04, assembly GCA_001604325.1. Taxonomy (GTDB): domain Bacteria; phylum Spirochaetota; class Spirochaetia; order Sphaerochaetales; family Sphaerochaetaceae; genus Sphaerochaeta. Next base: position 9,672 of record LVBF01000135.1, on the reverse strand, counting down.
CCACCAGCGGCCACATCGACTCGCTCAACGTTTCGGTGGCCACCGGCATCATGCTCTACGAGGTGAGAAGGCAGAGGCAGGGCTGACCAAGCCCTCCCCACGCATACCTCATGAGGAGACACGGGGTATCGAAAGATTCCTGTATGCAGTGAGAATCAAGAAAAACCCCGCTTGAAATGCTGAGGAATGCGTAAATAACAGGGTTTTCTTGCTCAAATACCAGTAATTTTCTCCGTCTTTCTATAACTATGCATGAAATTTGCATCAAATTGCATAAAATCTTGGGCGATTCTTGTAATAAGAAGCGGTATTCCGTATCATAGAGAGATGGGGAATACCCCAACCAAGGAGAGAAGACAATGAAAAAGACATGTGCACTTGTTCTCGGTGTTCTTCTGGTCTCAGGAATCCTCTTTGCCGCCGGTACAAAAGAAGCACCCGCAGCAGCCGCTACCGATTTTCACGTGGGAATCGTGACCGGTACGGTCTCACAGTCCGAGGATGACCTGCGAGGAGCAGAGCGCCTGATCGCCGAGTATGGTTCGGTTGCAAGTGGTGGTATTTTCCAGCACGTAACGTATCCGGACAACTTCATGGATGAGCAGGAGACGACCATCAGCGTCATCGCCGGCCTTGCCGACGATCCGAAGATGAAGGCCATCATCGTCAACCAGGCGGTCCCCGGGACCACCGAGGCGTTTAGGGTCATCAAGGAGAAGCGCCCCGACATCATCACCATCGCCGGTGAAGCCCACGAGGATCCGGGTGTCATCCAGACCTCGGCTGATCTTGCGGTGAACAACGACTTCGTTGCCCGCGGCTACACCATCATCCACACCGCTCACGAGCTGGGCGTGGACACCTTCGTCCACATCTCGTTCCCCCGGCACATGAGCTACGAGACCCTCTCTCGCCGCGCCGCCATCATGAAGGCAGCCTGTGATGACTTGGGCATGAAGTTCGTCCTGGAGACCGCTCCGGACCCGACCAGTGACGTTGGTGTCGCTGGTGCCCAGCAGTACATCCTGGAGAAGGTCCCCGCATGGATCGAGCAGTATGGCAAGAACAGCGCCTTCTTCTGCACCAACGATGCCCACACCGAGCCGCTGCTCAAGCAGCTTCTGGCCTACGGTGGGTACTTCATCGAAGCAGACCTCCCCAGCCCGCTGATGGGATACCCTGGCGCTCTGGGCATCGACCTGACCGCAGAGGCAGGGGACTTCCCCGCCATCCTGAAGAAGGTTGAGGCTGCGGTGGCAGCGAAGGGTGGCTCCGGCCGCTTCGGCACCTGGGCGTACTCCTACGGCTATACCGTCTCTGCAGGACTCGGCACCCACGCCGTCAACGTGCTTCGCGGTGAGAGCGAGCTGCTCAAGCTCAGCGACATCATGAAGGCGTACGGCAAGTACACCGGGGATGCAAAGTGGAACGGCTCCTTCTACAGCGACGTGAACACCGGTGTCCGGGCCCGCAACCACGTGCTGATCTATCAGGATACCTATATGATGGGCAAGGGCTACATGGGCGCTGCCGATCTGGTTGTTCCTGAGAAGTATTTTGCGATTAAGTAAACAAACCCTAGGGTTTGTCGGGGGGAGAGTGGTACTCTCCCCCCGTATCCCACTATAGTGGAGTGATGGCCGTGGTCGTCGCTGTTGCCTCAGGGAGGCAAGAGTCACAATCATGGTATTGAAGGATGGAATAGATGAGTGTACACGACGTTCCATTGCTCGAGATGAGGCATATCAGCAAGGACTTCTTCGGGAACCAAGTGCTCAACGACGTCAGTTTCTCGCTCAAGAGGGGAGAGATCCTCGGTTTGGTCGGAGAGAATGGTGCGGGCAAGTCGACGCTGATGAAGATTCTCTTTGGAATGGATGAGATCCACCAGACCGGTGGGTATGGAGGGGAGGTCCTCATAGAGGGGCAGAAGGTGGTCTTCTCGTCCCCCAGCGATGCATTGGCACGCGGTATCGGAATGGTGCATCAGGAGTTTTCTCTCCTGCCTGACTTTACCGCCACAGAGAATATCATGCTCAACCGGGAGCCGCTGCAGTATACGTGGCTCAGCGAGATCTTCGGCGAGCGGCTCAAGACGCTCGACCGAGCGGAAATGGAAGCGATCGCCAAGGCGGCCATCGGCCGGCTCAACGTCTCCCTCGACGATGAGATGCTTGTCAGCGAGATGCCGGTGGGACATAAGCAGTTCACCGAGATCGCCCGCGAGCTCAGCAAGGAAGCGAGCGAGACCAGTGAGGGCATCAAGCTCTTGGTGCTCGACGAGCCGACGGCGGTGCTCAGTGAGCAGGAGGCCGAGAGTCTCCTCTCCGCCATCAAACGCCTCAGCGAGGCGGGCATCGCCATCATCTTCATCACCCACCGCCTGCAGGAGATCATCGATGTCTGCGATACCATCATGGTCATGCGCGATGGGATGATCATCAAGACCGTCCCCGCCGAAGGCGTGGTGATCACCGACATCGCCCATTGGATGGTCGGTCGTCAAGTCGATACCAGCAAAGGGGAAAAACGTACCTTCGACTATACCGACAAGCCTGTGATCCTCTCACTTGAGAACCTCTGGGTGAACATGCCCGGTGAGACGGTACGCAACGTCTCCCTCGATGTGCACAAGGGCGAGATCCTCGGCATCGGTGGGATGGCGGGCCAAGGCAAGCTCGGCATCCCCAACGGCGCGATGGGGCTCTTCCCCGCCGGTGGTGCCATCACCTTCGAGGGGCAGAAGATCCAGCTCAACAACCCACGCAACTTCCTCGACGCCGGCATGGCCTTCGTCAGCGAGGATCGGCGAGGGGTGGGGCTCCTGCTCGATGAGAGCCTTGAGTGGAACATCGCCTTCACCGCCATGCAGGTGCAGGAGAAGTTCTTGAAGAAGTATCTCGGTGGCCTGATCCGATGGCGCGACCAGCAGCAGATCGAGACAGAGACCGCCTCCTACGTCAAGCAGCTGGAGATCCGCTGCGTCTCCACCAAGCAAAAGGCCAAGGAACTGTCCGGCGGTAACCAGCAGAAAGTCTGCTTGGCCAAGGCGTTTGCCGTCCACCCCAAGCTGCTCTTTGTCAGCGAGCCTACCCGAGGCATCGACGTGGGGGCGAAGGCGCTGGTGCTGCAGGCACTGAGACGATACAACGAGGAGAGTGGTACCACCATTGTCATGATATCCAGTGAACTTGAGGAGCTCCGCTCCATCTGTGACCGCATCGCCATCATCAGCGATGGCAAGGTCTTCGGAATCCTGCCCGCCTCGGCCCCAAGCGCCGAGTTCGGTCTGCTCATGGTCGGACACACTTCCGATCACGTCCAAGGAGGTGCAGTATGAACGGCGCCGCAGTCGTATCGTGGGGCAAGCGGTTTGTCCGGTCCTTCGGCCTTCCGAGGATCATCATCGCCCTCTTCTTGCTCTCCCTCTTCATTCTCGCCCCGTTCGCCGGGGTCAATGTCGGCACGAGCCTGAGCGACACGCTCAATCGCTTCGGGATGAACGCCATCATGGTCTTGGCCATGGTGCCGATGATCCACAGCGGCTGTGGGCTGAACTTCGGCCTGCCCTTGGGCATCATCGCGGGGCTCTTGGGGGCGACGATCTCACTGCAGGTCAACATCCCCGGTCCTGCCTCCTTCTTCCTCGCGATCCTCTTCTGCACCCCCTTCGCCTTGATCCTCGGCTGGGGATACGGGGCGTTGCTCAATCGGGTCAAGGGCGGGGAGATGATGATCGCCACCTACGTGGGCTTCTCCAGTGTCGCCTTCATGTGCATCATGTGGCTGCTCCTCCCCTTCAACAATCCGACGATGGTCTGGGGCTTCAGTGGGCGCGGGCTCAGGACGACCATCAGCGTGGAGGGATACTACCTCCATGTCCTCAACGACTTCTTATCGATCCAGTTGACCAAGCACCTGGTCATCCCCACCGGGATGTTGCTCTTCTTCGCCTTCTTCGCCTTCATCATCTGGGCATTCCTCCACACGAAGACCGGCACCGCGATGACGGCCGTGGGATCGAACCCGGTCTTCGCGCGGGCGAGCGGCATCAACGTCGACCGCATCAGGACACTGAGCGTGGTGATGTCCACCTGGCTCGGAGCGGTGGGAATCTTGGTCTACCAGCAGTCCTTCGGCTTCATCCAGCTCTACATGGGACCGTTCTATATGGCCCTTCCGGCCGTCTCAGCCATCCTCATCGGTGGGGCGAGCGTGAACAAGGCCAGCATCCTCAACGTCATCATCGGCACCTTCCTCTTCCAGGGGATCGTGACCATGACCCCCTCGGTCATGAACTCGATGATCCACACCGATATGAGTGAGGTCATCAGGATCGTCGTTTCCAACGGCATGATCCTCTATGCCTTGACGAGAAAGACGGAGGCGGCGCGATGACCTTGAACGCAACAAAAGGCCAGAAGCTGCTGCGCTTTTTGGCCAACAACACCGTTCCGATTCTCTTCCTCATCATCTGTGCCTTCGGGATCCCGCTCTCGGGCTACTCGGCGAACTATCTGGTCAGTGAGATCATCATACGGTTGGTGAGGAACTCCTTCCTGATCGTCAGCCTCCTGATCCCGATCCTCGCCGGCATGGGGTTGAACTTCGGTATGACCCTCGGCGCGATGGCCGGGCAGATCGGCCTGATCTTCATCAGCGACTGGGGCATCGTCGGTATTCCGGGCATGGTGCTCGCCATGATCATCTCCACCCCGATCTCGATGTTCCTGGGGTGGCTCTGCGGCAAGATCCTCAACATGGCCAAGGGGCGTGAGATGGTCACCAGCTACATCATCGGCTTCTTCATGAACGGGATCTACCAGCTGGTGGTCCTCTACGGCATGGGGGCGGTCATCCCGATCCGCAGCAAGTCGCTGGTGCTTCCCCGTGGGTACGGCATCCGCAACACCGTCAACTTGATCGGTATCCGCAAGTCGCTGGACAACCTGCTGATGATCCGGATCCTCGGCATCCCGATCCCGGTGGCGACCTTCATCCTCATCGCCCTCCTCTGCCTCTTCGTCCTCTGGTTCAAGAAGACGAAGCTCGGCCAGGATATGCGGGCGGTGGGACAGGATATGGAGGTGGCACGCGCCGCCGGCATCCCCGTCGAGCACACCCGGATCCTCTCGATCGTCATCTCCACCGTCTTGGCGGGGTATGGGATGATCATCTACCTGCAGAACATCGGTACCTTGAACACCTACAACAGTCATATGCAGATCGGTATGTTCAGCGTCGCCGCCCTCCTGGTGGGAGGGGCGACGGTGGCCAAGGCCAATATCCGCAACGTCTTCTTGGGTGTCATCCTCTTCCACTTGATGTTCATCGTCAGCCCGATGGCCGGCAAGAACCTCATCGGCCAAGCCCAGCTCGGCGAATACTTCCGCGTCTTCGTCTCCTACGGGGTCATCACGATCAGCTTGGTGCTCTATGAGATGCGCAAGAAACGGGAGCAGGCTGAAGCGGGACTGTCGCTGGCCGCGGCACAGGAGGTGGAGGCATGAAAATGGGAAGAACACTCTTGATCAGGCTCTCTGCCGTCCTCGTCATCCTCATTCTCTCGGTCGTCCTCTTCTTTATCGGCAAGAGCCACACCGTCCTGGTCGACAACAAGACGGTCACCGTCGAGGGGAGGGAGATCGCACCATTGAAGCTCGTCGAGGTCTCCGTCTCCAAGCAGGGTGCCTTGGAGCTCACCCCCCGCGACCGTGACAAGTTTGAAGTCACCGGCCAAAAGCATCGGGTGACGGTCACCTACACCGATGACGCGTGGAATGAGCGCACCATCACACGCAGCTTCACCGTCCCCTTGATGCAGGACATGGTGATGGTCCTCGTCCCGGCTCTGGTAGCCCACCCGGAGGGTGATCAGGCTCTCTGGTTGGAAAACTACGAGGCTCCCACCTATGCGGTGACGATGAGTGAAAGCGACGAGGTGGTCACTGACGACATGGCCGGCTTGATCACCGGCATCTAAAGAAGATCTGAAGAGAGCGTGGGCCACCTGAGGGTGGCCCTCATCAATCTTGGTCCTGGCCCACGATGCACATCGAGTGGTCCAGCCATTGGATGAGCTGGTCCTCCTCAACCGGTTTTGAGAAGTAATACCCCTGGATGTAGTGCACCCCATGGCGAACGGCCACCTCGAGCTGCGTCCGATTCTTCACACCTTCGGCCACCATCAGCTTGCCGAGGCGCTTGAGCATCGAGGTGATCAAGGCGAGGAGTTGATAATCGTTCGCCTCGTTGTTGATGACACAGCGGTCGAGTTTGACGATCTCGAAGGGGAGGGTGACCAGACTCTCGATGTTGGCGTAGCCGGTACCGAAGTCATCGAGCATGAAGCGGACCCCCTGCTCGGTGAAGAGCTTCCAATTCTTCAGAATCTGAGCTGCGCTGCCCAAGAGCATCGACTCGGTCACCTCGAAGACAATCTTGGAGGGATCGACGCCCGACTCGAGGATGATGGAGAGCAGGCGGCTGCCCATCTCCGGCGAGACCATGTCCGCCCCACTGATGTTGATCGTGATGTGGCTCAGGTTCATTGCCGGATGAGCGGCCAACATGGTGCAGACTTTTCTCAGCATGATGGCGGTCAACTCACGGATCAAGCCGGTATGCTCAGCTGCGGGAATGAATTCGCTGGGGCCGATCATCCCCAGGTGCGGGTCGGCGAGCCGCATCAAGGCCTCCGCGGCGACGATGCGCTTGTCACTGCAGTCGATGATCGGCTGGTAGTGGACCATCACCTTCGATTCATCGTTGATCGCATCCCTCAGCGAGGAGAGGATCTCAAGCCGCCTTCTCCGTATCAGCACGAGCCGTTGGTTGAAGATGATCGCCGAGAGTTTCCGCTGTTCCTTGATCTGGGCCATCGTGAACTCCAGCGATTCGATGACCTCTTCCGGTGTGTTCGAACCGAGGGGGGTCTCCACGATGGCGAACTGCAGGTGGATGGAGATATGGTGTTCATCGAATTTCCATCCCTGTGCCGCCTTGGCGCGGATGGTGTTGACGATTCTGACAATTTCGGGATGGCTGAGCCGTTTTGATACGATGGCGAAGCGGTTGGAAAAAAGGCGGTAGGCGAGTGTGTTCCCACCAAGTGAGGAGAGGGAGGCGGCGAACGCGGCCAGGACCCGGTCGCCGATGGCGGTGCCGTAGCGGTCGTTGATGAGGCGGAAGTTCTCGATATCGATCATGAAGATGGTATTTTCACGCATGTGGAAGGTAAGCTGGCGCAGGCGATTGCGGCAGGAGGTGTAGTTGGGGATCTTGGTCAACGGGTCGAGGGTGAGCTCTCGACGCTGCCACTCCAAAAAGCTGAATAGGAGGATGCTTGTTCCCACCGTGCTGAAGAGGTAGGGGTGGGCGAAAAAGGCATAGAAGAAGAGCGAGGTGATTACAGTGATGGAGGTGACCAGCAGTCCGAAGAGGTTGAATCTGGTGAGCATCACCCGAAAGAGGAGAAAGGAGCCATAGGAGATGAGGGTGAGCACGGTGGAGAGGGCGAGCATGAGCCATACTCCGTTGCCGCCCTCCCACACCCCCGCGCCGTTGAAGACAAAGAGGTGGGAGCGGGGGATGTCGATGAGAGATGCGGCGACGAAGAACGCGACCAACACGATCTGTGTGATCAGGATGGAGCGTTTGGTGGTGGATTGGAGGATTCGACGCTCCGTGTCGGAGAACCAGATGATGATGAAGACGGGGATGACGAAGATGTGGAGGAAGAAGAGGGTTTTCAGGAGGGCTGGCATCAAGGCGATGACCTGTGCGCCCTGGAGGTGGATGATGATGGCAGAAGAGAGATAGATGATGAAGGCGATATAGGAGCGGATGAATGGGGTGATTCTCGTCCCATCTACGGTAAATGAGGTGCGCGTCATCATCACGAGGGTCGCTACGGTGATGACGAGGCAGATGATCTCTATGGCGATGAGTTCCATGGTCCCTCTCATGAAACGCAATGGGGAAGGTTTTTACACTCTGGGGTGTCCCGCCTAGTTTTCGAAGAACTTATCTCCGATATCCGGACGATACCAAGCCCCCTCGAAGTTCACATGGGTGACTCCCTTATAGGCGTTTTTATTGGCATTCATGATGTTGTAGCCGATGCCGACGACCGTGACACATCTGCCTCCGGTGGTCTGGGCGACCCCGTCGATCTCTTGCACACCGCCGAAGAAGTACCGTGGGGCGGTTTCGAAGGCGTTGATCATCAGTGGGGCTGGGAGTGGGTCGAGCCTCTTGCCGATGTTCGGCTTGTCGGGATACCCCTCGCTGGCCACCACGAGGGCGACGGCGCTGTTGGTGGATACTTCCAACGTCAGGTCGCTGAGGGTATCGCTCTGCATGGCTCTGAGGATCTCGACGATGTCGGTCTTGATGAGCGGGACGAACGCCTGGGCTGCGGGATCGTTGAAACGGATATGGTAATCGACGAGCATCGGGCCATTTCGGGTGATGATGACGCTGATGGTCAAGACCCCCTTGTAGGCCATCCGCTCAGCCTTCAGGCCGTAGAGCGTCGGTTCGATGATTGTCTCAATGAGGGCATCGGCGATCTCTCTCTGCAACGGTACCGGGCAGATGGATCCCATGCCGCCGGTGGGGAGGCCGCCGCTCTCGCTCTTCATGTAGTCGCTGCAGGTGGGCAGCGCAAGGTAGCCCTTGTTGTCCAAGAAGAGGGTGACCGTGATGGGGAGCCCCTCGAGGTGCTCCTCGAGAATGATCGGGCCGGTGGCCAAGATCGTACGGGAGAAGGCCATCAGGGCATCGTAGTCGCGCGAGTCGAGCATCACCCGGCTCGGGGCGATGGCGTTGCTCTTGACGACGAAGCGTTGGCATGCGTGGGCCTTCAGGTATTGGCCGAGCTTCTCCTCATCGTTGAAGAGGACGTGCGGAGAGGTGGGGATATTGTGTCGGTTGGTGAACATCCGGGAGAAGCTGCGGTCCCCTTCGAGCTTCAAGACCCTCAGCGGCGCGCCGAAGGTCTCGACGCCTCGTTCGTTGAGGTAGTCGATGACCCCGGTGAAGAGGGGGTTCTCGGTCCCGATGAACACATAGTTGATCCCATGGGCCAGGCACGCCTCATGGACTTGCTTCGGATCGGAGGGGTCGATGGCAAGATTCGTGGCGATATATTGCGTGCCGATGTTGCCGGGGGCAACGAAGAGGCCGTCGATCAAGCGGCTTTGGGAGAACCACCAGGTGATGGCGTGGTCCTTTGCCCCGGAGCCCAACACTAAAACATTCATGGCGCGTCCTTATCTTCTCTCGTAGGATTACGCTACCATGTTAGCGCTTTAGAGGTCAACAAGGGCTCTCTCGTACTCGTCTCGTTTCACCGCCAGCACCAAGCGCTGCTTGATGGCCGAGCTTCCCGCAATCCCCTTCAGATAGGCGGCGGCGTGCTTGCGCATCGCCTTGCAGGCCGCCGTTTCTCCTGTGTGGTCGATCATCAAATCGAGGTGGCGCATGATCAGGGTCCGGATCTCCGCCCTCGATGGGATCGCCGGCTCTGATCCGCAGAGGAGGGCCTTCGCTTGGGAGAAGATGGTGGGGTTCCCGATGGCACCGCGGGCGAACATCACCCCGTCGACGCCCGTCTCCTCCAGCATCCGTTTGGCGTCGATGGGGGCAAAGAGATCGCCTGAGCCGAAG
>LVBF01000134.1 GCA_001604325.1 Spirochaetales bacterium Spiro_04 | reverse complement strand
TCGATGCGCTGCAATTTCACGAGTCACACGGCGAAGTCTGCCCGGCCAACTGGCAAAAGGGTAAACCCGGCATGACCGCCAGCCCCAAGGGCGTCGCCGACTACCTCGCGAAAAACGCCGGCGCTCTGTAAACAACGCCGCCACACGCTCCACGCCCCGGCCGCCCACGCGCCCGGGGCGTTTTTGTACCCAGCGACAAACCGGAGAGGCCGTTCAGGCCACTTCGGCTGAATAAAGGTACCGCTGAAATCCGGCAAACGCGTGGCCGATCTCGTCCGGGCGGCCCAAATCGGCCACCGCATCGGCGATCGAGTCGTGGTAGCGCAGGCGCAGCAGTTGCGAGAGCTTTGCCTGCTCCAGCTCGTCCACACCTTCATCCACGTAGTGCGAGAGCACGAAATCGAGAAACACCTGCTGCCGGCTGTTGAAGTGCGTACTGATGGCGACCTTCGCCTTGGCCGCTCGGGTCTCCCGAGACAGTGGCGGCAACGCGTAGGCCACATGCGCCAGCACGTCGAACAGGTCGCTATTCTCCGCGTCGATGATCCGCTGCATCTCGCGCAGTTGCGCACGGCCAAAGCCCTTTTCGGCCAGGCCATCGAGCAACCTGGCCCGCGTGTCGGGCGCGCTCCAGAGCCGTCGCAGCTCGGCCTCGTCGTGGAAAAACTCGGGCAACTGGCCGAAGAGCATTTCCAGAAACTGCTGGGCCGACATCGGCGTGCCGTCGGGATGCCAGAACGTCGTCACCGCCATGTGCTGGATCGTGCGCGCCTTCCCATCGGCAAGCTTGATCTGCAACCGCTCCGGCGGCGGCGGTGGCTCGATGGGGCCACGCCGCGGCTCCTCCTCTCCGCCCGGCCCACGCGGGGGCGGCGGAGGCTCGGGCGCGAGCGGTTCGCCATCCCACTCGGGATCGCTGAAGTGCTGGTGCGCCTTCACGAAGTCGTAGATCGTGAAGTAGTCCTTGCCGTCGTAGAGACGCGTGCCGCGGCCGATGATCTGCTTGAACTCGACGATCGAGTGCACCGGCCGCAGCAGCACGATGGCGCGCACGTTGCGGGCATCCACACCGGTCGAGAGCTTGCGCGAGGTCGTGAGAATGAGCGGGCTGCTCTTCTCGTTGTCCTGGAAATCGCGCAGGTGCTGCTCGCCAAGCTCGCCGTCGTCGGCCGTCACACGGTGGCAATAGTTGGCGTCCTTGCTCGTCTTGAGCTGGTTGATGTAGTCGCGCACGGCGAGCGCGTGCTCCTGCGTGGCACAGAAAACCAGCGCCTTTTCCCGCGGGTCGATCATGCCCATGAAAAGCGCCACGCGCTTCTTCTCCCGCTCGTCGATCACGATGGTGCGGTTGAACTCCGGCTCGGTGTAGCGCCGACCCTCATCGACCTCACCCGTGACGACGATGTCGCCCGGCGTGTACACATACTCGTCGAGCGAGGTGGTGATTTGCCGCACACGAAACGGCGTCAGGTAGCCGTCGTTGATGCCCTCCTTGAGTGAGTAAATGTAAACTGGTTCGCCGAAATAGGCGTAGGTGTCGCCGTTGATGTCGCGCTTGGGCGTGGCGGTGAGGCCGAGCTGCACGGCCGGCGCAAAGTACTCGAGGATCGCGCGCCACTCGCTCTCGTCGTTGGCCCCGCCGCGGTGGCACTCGT
>LVBF01000133.1 GCA_001604325.1 Spirochaetales bacterium Spiro_04 | reverse complement strand
CGGGCATGAAGAGAGTGGGGACAGCAGAGATGGGACATCTCATCGCCGATGCCCTGGAGCAGTGAAGGAAGGAGAGTCGAAATGGACGCGATGAAGATACGATCGAGTGTGATGACCGAGGGGGTGCAGCGCAGCCCCCACCGCTCACTGATGAAGGCGCTGGGGTGGACGGACCGGGAGATCCACCTGCCGATCATCGGCATCGTAAGCGGTGCCAACGAGATCATCCCCGGCCATATCCACCTGGACCGGATCGTCAACGGTGTGAAGGCGGGAGTACGCCAGGCGGGTGGCAACCCGGTCTCATTCCCGGTCATCGGGGTCTGTGACGGTATCGCCATGGGGCATATCGGCATGCGCTACAGCCTCGCGAGCCGCGAGCTCATCGCCGATTCGATTGAGGTCATGGCGATGGCGCACCCGTTCGATGCCCTCGTCTTCGTCCCCAACTGCGACAAGATCGTCCCGGGGATGCTCATGGCCGCCGCCCGGCTCAACATCCCCTCGATCTTCGTCAGCGGCGGGCCGATGCTCGCCGGTACGATGGACACCCACGATGCATGCAAGACCAACCTCTCGGTGATGTTCGAGAAGGTCGGCGCCCATGGCGCCGCCCTCATCTCGGACGAAGAGCTGCTCGAATATGAGGACAACGCCTGTCCCACCTGTGGGTCGTGCAGCGGCATGTATACCGCCAACAGCATGAACTGCCTCACCGAGGCCATCGGGATGGCGCTTGCCGGCAACGGGACGATCCCGGCTGTCTACAGCGCCCGCGACCGCTTGGCCAAGGAGACGGGCTATCAGATCATGGAGCTGCTCAAAGCGGATGTGCGTCCCCGTGACATCATGGGTGCGGCGGCCTTCGCCAACGCGCTTGCCGTCGACATGGCCCTCGGCTGCTCGACCAACACGATGCTGCACCTGCCGGCCATCGCACACGAGGCGGGGGTGACGTTCGACATCTTCGATGCCAATGCCATCAGCGCCCGCGTACCAAATCTCTGCCACCTGGCCCCAGCCGGGCCGCATCACCTGGAGGACCTGCACCACGCAGGGGGCATCCAGGCGGTCCTTGGCCAATTGGCGGCAGCCGGCCTCATCGATGCCTCCCTGCCCACCGTCAGCCTCAAGAGCGTCGGACAGCTCTGCCGTGACAAGAAGGTCACCAACAGTGAGGTCATCCGCCCGCTCTCGTCCCCGTATTCACCGACGGGCGGCATCGCCGTGCTGAGCGGCAACCTCGCCCCCCTCACGGCGGTGGTCAAGCAGAGCGCCGTCGATGAGTCGATGCTGGTCCACACCGGTCCGGCCCGGGTCTTCGAGAGTGAGGACGCCTCCATCGAGGCGATCTTCGCCGGAGAGATCCACAGAGGGGACGTGGTGGTGATCCGCTACGAGGGACCGAAGGGAGGGCCGGGGATGCCGGAGATGCTCAGCCCGACCAGCGCCATCGCGGGCATGGGCTTGGATAAGGATGTCGCCCTCATCACCGACGGACGCTTCAGCGGGGCGACCCGCGGTGCCTCCATCGGACATATCAGCCCGGAGGCGGCCGAAGGCGGTCCCATCGCGCTGGTGGAGGAGGGGGACCTCATCAGCATCGATATCCCCAAGCGGAGCATCTCGCTGCTCGTCGATGAAGCGGTCCTCGCTGAGCGACGGAAGGGTTGGAGTGCGCCGCCGTGCAAGATCCAAGGCGGATACCTCTCTCGCTATGCATCACACGTCTCCAGTGCAGCGAGTGGGGCCATCATCGAGAATTGAGAGGAAGGAGAGAGCGATGCAGATCAGTGGAGCGCAGATCATCATAGAGTGTTTGGTTGAACAGGGGGTTGATACGGTCTTCGGCTACCCCGGTGGGGCGGTACTCCCGCTCTACGACGCCCTCTACCAGAACCGCGACCGGATCCGACACATCCTGACCAGCCATGAGCAGGGGGCGGCCCATGCCGCCGATGGCTACGCCCGCTCCACCGGGAAAGTCGGGGTGTGTGTATCCACCAGCGGACCAGGGGCGACGAATCTGGTCACCGGCATCGCCACCGCCTATATGGACAGTGTGCCGCTGGTCGCGCTCACCGGCAACGTCATCGTTCCGCTTCTGGGAAAGGATAGCTTCCAGGAGGTCGACATCACCGGAATCACGATGCCGATCACCAAGCACAACTTCATCGTCAAGGACGTGAAGGATCTGGCCCCCACCATGCGCCGCGCCTTCAAAATCGCCCAGGAGGGGCGCCCCGGCCCGGTACTCATCGACCTGCCCAAGGACATCACCGTCTACACCACCGACTATGAGAGGGAGACGATCGAGGCGATCGTCCCGCGCACCGATCGCCTGAGGGAGAAGAGCCTTCAGCAGGCCCTTGAGTTGATCAAGGGCAGCGAGCGGCCGATGTGCTACGTCGGTGGCGGCGCCATCCGGGCCAAGGCGAGTGAGGAACTCTCAGAATTCCTGACCCTGATCGACAGCCCCGCCTGTACCTCGTTGATGGGAAGCGGGGCGATCAGCAGCCTCGATGCCCGCTTCACCGGCCTGGTGGGGATGCACGGCACCAAGGTGAGCAATATGCTCGTCTCGGCCTGTGACCTGCTCATCGTCATCGGGGCGCGCTTCAGCGACCGGGTGGTGAGCAAAGCCTCCTCGTTCGCCCGGAACGCCCGGATCATCCACATCGACGTCGACCCGGCTGAGATCGACAAGAACATCAAGAGCTACTGCAACGTTGTCGGGGATGTGAAGGTGGTGCTCTCAGAGTTGAACCGGCGCCTCGAGAGCCCAATCTCCCACCCGCGGTGGATGGAGCAGGTGGCGGACTATAAGCGGCGGTATCCCATCAGGGTGGACAATGAGAGTGCCCGCAGCAAGGAGATCCTCAAGGCGTTGCAATCGGTCCTTCCCCCCAACTTCTTCATCGTCACCGAGGTCGGCCAGCACCAGATGTGGGCCGCCCAGTTCCTCAAGCACGTCCAGCCCGGCCACTTCCTCACCAGCGGTGGGCTGGGGACGATGGGGTACGGCACTGGGGCGGCGATCGGGGCCCAGGTGGGCAACCCGAAGAGCCGCGTCGTCAACGTCGCCGGCGACGGGTCGTTCCGGATGAACTGCAATGAACTGGCCACCATCGCCCGCTACCGCCTGCCGATCGTGATCCTGTTGATGAACAACAAGACGCTGGGGATGGTCCGTCAGTGGCAGACCCTCTTCTTCAGTGGCAACTACAGCGAGACGACGCTGGATACCCCCATCGACTGGATGGGGCTTGCAGCCGCCTACGGGGTGAAGGGAATGCGCCTGGGCAAAGATGACGATCCACAGGCCGTGTTGAAGGCCGCCCTGGACCTCGGGGAGGCAGTGCTCGTCGACTGTGAGATACCAGTGGACGACAAGGTCTATCCGATGGTGGCTCCAGGAGCCCCCATCGATGAGATGCTTGGCGTTCCTGAGCCCTCCTGAGGCACGCTGTACATATAGCTTACCAGGTCATAGAGCGTTACTCCCAGCGC
>LVBF01000015.1 GCA_001604325.1 Spirochaetales bacterium Spiro_04 | reverse complement strand
GCGTAATTGAGCAGGATGTCCTTGAGCCCTTGTTGGACGGCCGGAGAGTTGAGCGCCTTCGTGCTCATGTCGTTGTGGGCGTCGAGGGCCTCGATGATCGCACCGGTGAGCGCGTTGCCGAAGTCGGGAGAGTTGGCGAACTGCTCCTTGGTATTGCTCGCGGCCTGCTGCTGTAGCGTCTTCGACTCGAGGAGCTTTCCCATGAGCACGTGGTTCACATACACGAGCTGGTCCTGCTCGGTGGTCTCGGCTCCAAAGAGTTCGTTGAGGCGTGAGATCAGCTCGCCGAGATAGGCCTTCTGCTTTTCCTGGACCGTGCCGCTGCCGGTGCCGGTGATCGGCGCGATTTTTGGTGATTCGCCCGAGCCGAGTGGCATCGGCGCCCGGCCAAGGTTGCGCAACTGGTGGTGGGTGAGCACGACCCGCGAGAGGTCTATCCCTGCGCGCTCGCGGCCGAATTCCAGCAACGGCAGCAGTCGCCGGTAGAAAAGCGCGCGCTTCTCCACCGCGGTATTCCCATAGTCGAAGATCTGGGAGAGAAACGTGTAGAGCCGCACATAGGCGCCGAGGTCGTTGCGGAAGAGCAGGAGCGCGTTGAGCTCCTCCTGGGCTTCCTTCGTGGCGCGCTCGTCCTGCTCCTCGCGGGCGAGGCGTAGCTCTTCCTGGGCGAACCGGTAGCGCCTCATGAGGCGGTCGACGACCGGCTCGACGGCCTTGAGCAGCTCGCCCTGCGTGGCGTGCGGATTGAGCTCCGCGGCGGCGACACGCTCCACCTCGTTGTCGTCGTAGAAACCGGCGGCATCGAGCTTGGCGCGGAGGTTGTAGACGAGGTTCGGATCCGTCGCGGCCTCCAGCTCGGCGGTCTCATGGTAGGTCTTGAACGCCGCGAGCACCTCCGCCGGCTCGTTCACGAAATCGAGCACGTAGGTCGTGTCCTTGCCGGGGTGCGCGCGGTTCAGGCGCGAGAGCGTCTGCACGGCTTGGATGCCTGCGAGGCGCTTGTCGACGTACATGCCGCAGAGTAGGGGCTGGTCGAAACCGGTCTGGAACTTGTTCGCCACGAGCAGGAGCTGGTACTCGTCGCCCTTGAACGCCTCGCGGATGTCGCGTCCGCGCAGCAGCGGGTTGAGCGTGCGGCTAACCTCGGCGAACGCCTCGTCGCCGGACTCCGGATCGTTCACCTCGCCCGAGAACGCCACCAGCGTGCCGATCTTGTAGCCGTGCTCGGCCACGTACTTCTCGACCGCCAGCTTCCAGCGCACGGCCTCCACGCGGCTGCCGACCACGACCATCGCCTTCGCCTTGCCGGCGAGCAGCGGCGCCACGTGCGCCCGGAAATGCTCCACCACCACCTGCACCTTTTGCGCGATGTTGTACGGGTGCAGCCGCACCCAGCCCATCAGCCGCTTCACCGCTGCGCTGCGCTCGACCTCGCTCTCGTCGAAATCTTTGCCCTCGTGGGCGAGGCGGAAGGCGAGCTTGTAGCTGGTGTAATTGCGGAGCACGTCGAGGATAAAGCCCTCCTCGATCGCCTGCCGCATCGAATAGACGTGGAACGCCACCGGCAGGTTGCCCGGCCCGGCGGGACGCGTGGGATCGGGCCGCGTGCCGAAGAGCTCCAGTGTCTTGTTCTTTGGCGTGGCCGTGAACGCCACAAAGGTGATGGCCTTATCGCCAGCGCGCGCGGCCATTTGCGCGGCGAGCACGTCGTCCATGCTCACTTCGCCGCCGTCGCCGAGCTCGGCGAGCTCCTCGGGGCTGAGCACGGCCTTGAGCTTTGCCGCGGCCTCGCCGGTCTGCGAACTGTGCGCCTCGTCGGCGATCACCGCGAAGCGTTTTCCCTGCGTGGCCGCGAGCTCGCGCACCGCCTCCAGCGCGAACGGGAATGTCTGGATCGTGACGACCACGATCTTCTTGTCGCCCGACAACGCCTCCGCGAGCTCGGCGCTCTTGCTGCCCTCGCCACCCTTGATCGTGGCGACCACGCCGGTCTGCCGTTGGAAATCAAACAACGCGTCCTGCAGCTGCGCGTCGATCACCGTGCGGTCGGAGACGACGAGCACGGAGTCGAAGAGCTTCCGGTTCGCGGA
>LVBF01000132.1 GCA_001604325.1 Spirochaetales bacterium Spiro_04 | reverse complement strand
ACCGAGCTAAGAGAATACCCATCAAGGAAATCTTTTTTGCGTAGGTTGCAAATATTGCCGTATTGTTCTATCATTGGATTCTGGAAAAACACGTATGTATTTTTCTTTTTGTATCGCAATAAGACGACCTCTTCAAGGCCGTTGCAAATACTGTTTTATGGAGTGCCAACATGGGTAACAAACAAAGGGTTACTATTGACGGAAACACCGCTGCGGCGCATATCGCCTATGCATTCAGCGAAGTGGCCGCAATCTATCCGATCACCCCATCCTCCCCGATGGGAGAACTTGCAGACTCTTGGACCAGCACCGGTCGCAGGAATCTCTGGGGCAAGTCGGTAGAGATCATGGAGATGCAGAGCGAGGCAGGAGCCGCCGGAGCGGTTCACGGTTCGCTTGTAGCCGGTGCGCTGACCACTACTTTCACCGCCAGCCAGGGATTGCTCCTGATGATCCCCAACATGCATAAGATCGCCGGTGAGATGATCCCGACCGTCTTCCATGTTTCGGCCCGTAGCCTTGCAGCGCAGTCGCTCTCGATCTTCGGAGACCACTCCGACGTGATGAGCTGCCGCAACACCGGCTTTGCGATTACCGCCGCCAACAACGTCCAGGAGACGATGGACCTCGCCCTGGTCGCCCACTTGACCACCCTTGAGGCACAGGTTCCCTTCTTGGCGTTCTTCGATGGCTTCAGAACCAGCCATGAGCTCTCCAAGGTCGAGGACATCACCTATGATGAGATCAGAGGCCTGGTCGATGAGCAGTACATTCGCCGCTTCCGCGAGCGCGCCATGCGCCCGGAGAAGCCGATGCTCCACGTAGCCGCCCAGAACGAGGACGTCTACTTCCAGGGACGTGAGACGGTCAACCCGTACTACGATGCCCTTCCCGAGATGGTCCAGAAGTACATGGACAAGGTTGCTGCCCTCACCGGTCGTCCCTATCATCTCTTCGACTATGTCGGCGCCCCCGATGCCACCGACCTCGTCATCGTCATGGGCAGTGGCGCCGATACCTTCGAGTGGGTGAGCGACTACCGCAATGAGCATGGTGGCAAGACCGGCGTGCTGAAGGTCCGCCTCTATCGCCCGTTCAGCGCCAAGCATTTCGTGGATGCCATTCCCGCAAGCGTCAAGCGCATCGCCGTCATGGACCGCACCAAGGAGCCCGGCTCCCTGGGCGAGCCGCTCTACCAGGATGTCGTGACCGCCCTCAGCCAGATGGGCCGCACCGGCATGACGGTCATCGGCGGACGCTACGGTCTGTCCAGCAAAGACTTCACCCCCGCCCATGCCAACGCAGTCTATGACCACCTCGCAGGCAAGGCGTTCAGCAACTTCACCGTCGGCATCAATGACGACGTGACCGGCCGCTCGATCCCCATCAATGAGAAGATCAACGTCGTGCCCAAGGACGTCGTCTCCTGCATGTTCTGGGGTCTTGGCAGCGACGGCACCGTCGGTGCGAACAAGAACTCCATCAAGATCATCGGCGACAACACCGACATGAATGCCCAGGCGTACTTCTCCTACGACTCGAAGAAGAGCGGCGGCATCACGGTCAGTCACCTGCGCTTCGGCAAGAGCAGCCTCGAGATGCCGTGGCTCATCGACCATGCCGACTTCGTCGCCTGTCACAACCCGGCGTACATCGGTCGCTACGACATGCTGGGCCCGTTGAAGAAGGGCGGAGTCTTCTTGCTCAACAGCCAGATTCCCTCCTCCGAGGTCTTCGAGCACCTGACGCGCAAGATGCAGGAAGAGATCATCGAGAAGAAGATCCGCTTCTACAACATCAATGCGCTGGAAATCGCCGAGAAGGCCGGCTTGGGGACGCGGATCAACACCGTCATGCAGGCGGCGTTCTTCAAGATCAGCGAGGTCCTGCCTGAGGACGAGGCGATCGCCTTGGTCAAGCAGTATATCCGCGACACCTTCATCAGAAAGGGCGAGGATGTCGTCAAGAAGAACTGGGCCGCCGTAGACGGTGCCAGTGATGCACTGCACCAGGTCGTCATCCCGGCGACCATCACCAAGAGCTATGAGCCCAAGCGCCTGGTCCCCGATGATTCGACTGACTTCGTCAAGAACGTCGTCGAGAAGATCATGCACCTTGAGGGCAACGATATCCCGGTCTCCCACATGTCCTTCGACGGCACCCTGCCCACCGGCACGGCAAAGTTGGAGAAGCGTGGCGTGGCCCCGTTCGTCCCCCATTGGATTGCTGAGAACTGCATCCAGTGCAACCAGTGCGTGCAGAGCTGTCCGCACGCCGCCATCAGGGCGAAGCAGATCGAGCCCGCACTCCTCGAGGGTGCCCCCGAGACCTTCAAGGCCTTGAAGTCGACCACCAAGAACGACAAGAACTTGATGTACAAGATCCAGGTCTACACCGAGGATTGTCAGGGGTGTGGCGTCTGTATCGAGACCTGCCCGAGCAAGGAGAAGGCCCTCGTCTTCAGCCCGATCGCCGTCGAGCGTGAAGCTGGTGAGGTCGCCAACGCCGAGTTCTTCGAGGATCTTCCGTACGACGTCATCGATGGTGCGTCGCTGACCACCCTCAAGGGCATGCAGTTCAAGCAGCCGCTCTTTGAGTTCAGCGGTGCCTGTGCCGGCTGTGGTGAGACCCCGTATTTGAAGCTGGTCACCCAGATTTGTGGAGACCGGATGGTCGCGGGAAACGCCACTGGTTGTTCCTCGATCTACAGCGGTACCTTCCCGACCACCCCGTACACCGTTCGTCAGAGCGATGGACAGGGTCCGTCATGGGGCAACAGCCTCTTTGAGGACAACGCTGAGTTTGGCCTGGGCATGCGCCTTGCCATCGACAGCAACCGCAAGCAGCTCAAGATCTACATCGACCAGCTCTTCGCCATGGGGACCACTCCTGCGCTGAAGAGTGCCATCGAGGCTTCCCTGGCGCTGTGGGAGGAGTCGAGCGAAGAAGCCAATGACGCCCAGAAGGCGGTCAAGGCAGCGCTCGCCGATGCCCTCGCCGCCGCAAAGGGGAGTGAGGAGAAGGCGTTGCTCACCAAGATCGATGAGCTGAAGGACTACTTTGCCGACAAGGTCGTCTGGATCATCGGTGGAGACGGATGGGCGTACGACATCGGCTTCGGTGGCGTGGACCACGTCTTGGCCAGCGGACGCAACATCAACATCCTGGTGCTGGACACCGAGGTGTACTCCAACACCGGTGGACAGGCCTCCAAGTCGACCCCGATCGCAGCGGTCGCGAAGTTCGCAGCCGCCGGGAAGGAGATCGGCAAGAAGAACATGGGCTTCATGGCGATGACCTACGGCCACGCCTACGTCGCCTCGATCTCGTTGGGAGCCAACCGCATGCACGCCCAGCGCGCGCTGCAGGAAGCCGTCGCCCACAAGGGACCGTCGATCGTCTTCTGCTACGCTCCGTGTATCAACCATGGCATCAACATGCGCTACAGCCAGGTCGAGATGAAGAGGGCGGTGGAGAGTGGCTACTGGCCGCTGTACCGCTTCAACCCGAACCTCGAGGAAGGCAAGCGCTTCTCATGGGATGCCCGGCCGATCACCGGCGACTTCCAGGAGTTCATCAAGGGAGAGACTCGGTACAAGTCCTTGTACAAGACCAACCCCGCGAACGCCGAGGCCCTCTTCGCACGAGCCGAGGAGGATGCGCTCAAGCGCTGGAACTTCTACGAGAAGATCGGACCGTTGATGTAAGTCAACAGAGAGAGATTCATCAGGGGGCTGCCGAAAGGCAGCCCTCATTTCTTACCACCTGCCAATGGCCGAATGTCGTGGCTTTTCAGCGCCCCTTCTTTTTCCACCCCAGTAGAAATAAAGTGATTGCATCCTCCGTAGGGTGGGGTATAATGAATCAGAAGATAATAGTATACAATAATAGGTAAAACAGAATACTATTATTGGGTGTACTGAACGAGGCTGAAGATGAAGAAATGTATTGTGATGCACCAGGCCGACACCGTGGCCACCGCATTGGATGCGCTTTCTGTTGGAGATGCTGTCAGGATCCTCGATGCGGACATGCGGGACGTCGGGGAGTTGGTGGCCAGGGAGGCGATTCCCTTTGGTCATAAAATCACTCTCTCTGACCATGCTGAGGGGGCAGGGGTGGTCAAGTACGGCCAGGTGATCGGGCGTGCAGTTGAGCGCATCGAATCAGGACGGCATGCACATGTGCATAATGTTGCAAGCCTCTATACGCTGGGATAGTAACAATGAACGATACATTCATGGGATATGTACGGAGCAATGGGGATGTGGGGGTACGAAATCATGTGGTGGTCTTGCCCACAATCGGGTGTGCCAATGAGTTGGCCTGGAGAATTTCAAAACAGGTTCCCGACAGTGTGCTCCTCACTCATAATCACGCATGCATACGCCTCGGCGAGGACGCCGAGCGTGCCAAACGGACCCTGGTCGGGATAGGTCGCAACCCAAACGTTCACTCCGTGCTCGTCGTCGGTCTGGGGTGTGAACCGATACAGGCTGAACAACTGGCAGCATGGATCGCAACAACCGGCAAGGAGGTCGTGGCGGTATCGGTGGAGACCAACGGCTCCTATGATGCGGTCGTCGAAGAGGGGGTTGCGCGATTGACGGAGATGGTCAGCCACGCAGCCGGTGAGAAGCGGGTCCCCTGTGATGTTTCAAAACTCACCATCGGTATCAAGTGCGGAGGCTCGGGGACCATCTCTGCGGTATCGAGCAACCCCTCTGTCGGGTATGCCGCCGATCGTCTCGTCGATGCGGGAGGGACCGTCCTGTTTACCGAGACAGCCGAGTTGATCGGGGCTCAGGATGTCCTGGCAGAGCGGGCGTGCTGTGAAGAAGTCAAGGTCCGTTTGTTGGGCAAGGTTGACGCCCTGCTTGCCAAGGTGAAGCAGAACGGCGTCGACATCCTCGGGTCGGAGCCTACGCAAGGCAACATTTTAAGTGGCTTGACGACGATCGAGGAGAAGTCCCTCGGGGCGATTTCGAAGAGTGGGACGTCGGTGTTGAGGGGTGTGCTCGATTACGCACAGCCTCCAAGTGAGCCTGGGTTGTTCTTTGTTGATGGAACCACGCAGGCATCGCAGCTCTTCGTGGGTATGTTCGCCTCGGGAGCGCAAATCCAAATCTTCAGCTATGGAGGAGGGTTCCCGGCACGGTTCAGGTACTTGCCTTCGTATCCCCCGGGCATGAAGCCGCTTCCTGTCATCAAAGTATTGGGAAGCTCGGATGATGTATCGGAAAAAGAGCACTTCGACATCTATGCCGGCGATATCGTCACCGGTACAGAATCGGTTGAATCGGTGGGTAATCGAATCTATTCACTCATCTTGGACATCGCCTCGGGCACAGAGACGTACACCGATGTGCACAGTGAGTATCATGAGATGATCCAGCTCTATGCAGATGGGCTTTTGATGTAACGAGGGGAGGAGCATGGCACGAAAACGAACTGCGGCGGCCAAGGTCGCCTATGAGGCAATCCTGGAAAAGATCCTCTCCTTTGATGTGGCGCCGGGGGCAACGATCTCAGACTCGCAGCTTGCCGAAGAACTGAAGATGAGCAGGACACCGGTTCGAGAAGCGATGGTACGCCTTACGGTCGAAGGGCTGATCGAACAGGGAGAGTCGAGCATGTTCGTCAAGCCGATGACCGCTACGGATATCAGGGAGCTCCTTGAGGTGCGGGACGCATTGGAGAGCAAGGCGGTCGAGTTGATCATGGCCACGGGAGGGGTGTCTGCGGAAAACCGCGCGCAATTGCTGTATTGGAATGATCAGATGCGCCACCATGTCGAGAACAATAATTTTGCGTTGAACTTTCAAGCTGATGATCAATTTCATAGGCTCCTCATCTCCTGTGCAGACAACTCTCGGTTGAATGATTATGCCAATCAGCTTCGACTGCAAATCCACCGCGTGCGGTGGCTGACCATCATCCAAC
>LVBF01000131.1 GCA_001604325.1 Spirochaetales bacterium Spiro_04 | reverse complement strand
CCCTGATCATCCGATAATCCTCGATCGGGGCCAGCTCGGTGAGCACTGAGATCTCCACTGCAAGGGTCGGCCACTCGGAAGCGGTCACGGGAGGGAAGCGGGGATCGGCGAAGGCCGCCTCCCGGGCGAGGGTCACCACCGACTGTGCAAGCCTCTCTCGGGCCATGATGGTGCCGATACAGCCGCGTAGCTGGCCCCGCCTCGTGTGCAGCGTCACAAAGCACCCCCTCCTCTCGCAAAAGGGAGGCTTCTCTGTCGTCGCCAAGGTCTGGGCGAGCGGGCTCGGTGAGTCGAAGAGCGAGGCCTCGATACTCTCTCGAGCCAAGGCGATGAGGGTGTGTTTGTCAGTCTCGGTCATATCAGCTCCAGAGGATGGTCGAATAGGCGACGAAGTTTGGATCGGGTGAGTGGGTGATGTCAGTGGAGGTGTAGTAGGAGGCCACCTTCCCCTTCGCCCCGATCTGCAAGGCCATCGAGGCGACGACCATGCTGATACTGCAGCCGCAGACGGTGCTGTGGTGCGATACGCAGAAGGCATACGCCTCCTCTATTTTTCCCTCGCTGAGCATCGTGCTCAAGGCCAAGTCGTCCTCCTTGACCCGTTGGTGGGCCTGGCTGCGGTAGGGGGTGTAGCCGAAGCGGGGGCCGTAGTGGGTGAAGTCGCTGCTGGCCACCACGACGGTATGTCCCTCTCTCAACGCCGTCTCCCCAAGCTCGCTGATGAGGCGTTTGGCCATCGTGTGGGCATGAGGCGCATCGCTGACGTGTGAGAAAAGGGCCAGGCTCACCGCCGGGGGATCGCTGAGCGTAGCGATGTAGGGCAAGACCATCTCAAGGGCATGCTCGCTCTGCACCGCAGAGAAGGAGCGCGGGTCAGCAAAGCTGAAATTCTCGCTCTTCAACGTGCCGAGCGGGGTTTCACACCCTCCAAGCGGCGCACTGGCCAACACATTGGATCCCAGATTGGTGTAGTGGCTCGGCGAGATGATGACCACGCGGCGCACCGCAGAGAAATCGGAGGCGAAGAAGGGCGCGATGCCATCCTTGGAGTAAAAGAGACCGGCATGCGGCAAGACCGCGAAGCGGTAGGCGCCGTCAAAGTGTGTGGCCTGCGCGATGGAATCCTCGACGAGACTCTTCAGAGCGTGGGGATCAGACGGATACCAAGAGCCGGCATAATAGGCCGTTCGAATCATAGGGACCTCCCCCTCCCATGATAAACCACTCGGGGCAAAAGGCAAGGAGATGGCCGGGTATCACGAGAGGGGTGAGATGGTTACCGTCGGCATCGAGTGCCACGATCGGCCCAAGACCCGCCGTTGTCCGGTGATTTCAATCGTGTGCGTCAGGCGCAGATCCTCGCTGCTCGCCCCGATGGCAATCTCCAGGAGGCCGGGCTCCACGACCCGGGTCATCTCAAAGCCGATGAAGGAGAAGAGCTCACCACTGAGGGTGAAGGAGACACGCTTTCTCTCCCCCGGTTCGAGGGGGACCTTGGCAAACGCCTTCAGCTCCTTGACCGGACGTACGATGGAGGCCACAAGGTCGGTGCTGTAGAGCTGCACCACCTCGCTGCCGCTGCGCGTTCCGGTATTCTCCACCACCAGGGAGAGGGTGATCGATCCATCGCTGGGCAGCTGCTCGCTGGAGAGAACCAGGTCGCTGTAGGTGAAGCGGGTATAGCTCAGCCCGTGGCCGAATGGATAGAGGGGGGCGAACTCACTCTGGGTGGGCAAGCCGCCGGCCTTCTTGGTATGGTTGTAGGCGTACGGTGCGCTTCCGGCACACTGGGGGAAGGAGAGCGTCGACTTGCCCTGGGGGTTGTTCAAACCGACGAGGGTGCGGGCGATGGCCTCCCCTCCTCCTTGGCCGGGGAGCCAGGCGGATACGATGGCCGCTGCCTGCTCCTTGGCTGCCGAGATGTCGTAGGGACGCCCGCTGATCAAGGCGAGGACCACCGGACGCCCGGTTGCCAATATCCGCTCCATCAACTGGCTCTGGACCCCGGGCAGGGTGAGATTTGAGACATCCGAGCCCTCTCCCACCGTCCCGTTTCCAAAGAGCCCCGCGATGTCGCCGACGACCAGGACGGTGACGTCGGCGCCCGTGGCGCACTGGACCGCCTCATCGAAGCGTGAGGTGTCGAGGCTGATGCGACGAGATCCCTCGCTCTCTTCACCGACATCACCGGGGAAGAAGATCGCCCGTTCAACACGATCCTCATAGAGCATGCATCCCGGCTCGTACTGCACCCGCTCGGCGCCAAGGAGAGACTCCAAGGCACGCCTCACCGTCTGTGCCGCCTCCGGGACACACAATTCGGGTGCCACGCTCCCCAAGAGGTGGATGGGCGGCGAATAGCCACCGAACATCGCATACGGGTGATCGGCAAGCGGCCCGATGAGCGCAATTTTCACATCGTCCTTGAGAGGCAACACCCCGTCGTTCTTGAGCAACACCAGCGAAGCCTCGGCCGCCTGGACCGCGAGGCGGTGATGTGCACTTGAGCCCAGGTCGATGGCTCCCTCGTCGATGTATGGGTTGTCGAAGAGACCCTGGCGATACTTTTCCCCCAAGACGCGGGTCACCGCCTCGTCGAGCTTCTCCATGCTCACCAACTTACGCTCGATGGCACCGCGCAGTCCTTCCTTGTAGACCGTGTACCCAGGCAGTTCGATGTCGAGGCCGGCATTGAAAGCAAGGGCGGCCGCTTCGTCTTTGTCGCGGGCCAGGCGATGGTCGCCCACCAGTTGGATGGCCGCCTCATAGTCGCTCACCACCAAGCCATCGAAGCCCCACTCATCGTGCAAGAGATCGGTCAAGAGCTCCCGGTCGCAGGTGACGGGTATGCCGTCGATGTCGTGGTAGGCGGGCATCACCGAACCGATGGCGGTGTGTTGGATGGCCATCTCGAACGGAAGGCCGAAGGTATTGAGCAGCTCACGGCGACCGAGGTGAACCGGGGCGTGGTTGCGCCCCCCCTCGCTCGCTGAGTGTCCGATGAAGTGCTTGAGCGTCGCGATTGGCTTTCTCTCTGCTCCCTGCAGGCCATTGACGTAGGCGCTTCCCATCACGCCGCAGAGGAAGGGGTCCTCCCCGAAGGTCTCCTCCAAGCGTCCCCAGCGGGCGTCACGCGCCACATCCAACACCGGGGCGAGCCCCTGGTGGATCCCGAGCGAGCGCAGCTCAGAGCCGATGGCCTGACCGATCGCCTCGACGAGCGCGCTGTCCCACGAAGAGCCGTAGTTGAGCGCCGACGGGAAGATCGTCGCTCCGCTCACCATCGCACCGGTGAGGCACTCCTCATGGAGCATCGCCGGGATGCCAAGGCGCGTCTCACTGACCAAGTAGTGCTGGATTGAGTTGATGGCCTTCGCTTGGGCGCGAGGCTCATGGGCCATGGTCCCATAGGGGCGGGTCAATTGGCCGATGCCATCGCCAAGGACCTCCTTGCGGCGATCTTTGTGCGCTCTTCCCTTTGCACCATATTCACGTACGGTGAAGCTGCCATCGACCGCGATCTCAAGCCAGGCAGAAACCAGCTGGGCGATCTTCTCCTCAACCGTCATCATACGAACAAGCGCGCTGGCCTGTTTCATGCTCGTGTGCATTGGTTACTCCTTCAGTGCCCCGAGGGCAACCCCGGCGATGATATACTTGGAGAGGATAAAATACATGACGAACAACGGCAGGACCGTCAACGTCAGGCCCAAGTATACAGAACCGTATTCAGTCTTGTAAATATCACCTCTGAGCAGGCTCACCATGATCGGCATGGTGTACTTCTCCTGCCTGGTGAGGAGGATCAAGGGGATGAAGAGGTTGTTCCAACTGGCCACGAAGGTGAAGATCGCCTGGGTGGCGATCGCCGGCTTCATGATGGGCAGGATGATCTGGTTGAAGGTGCGGAACTCCCCCGACCCGTCGATCCGCGCCGAGGCGACGATATCGAGCGAGAGGGTGGCCTTGAGGTATTGGCGCATGAAGAAGACCATCGCCGGGGCCGCGATGGAGGGTAAGATCAACGGCAAGAGGCTATTGGTCCATCCGATGCGGTACATGAACTGATAGAACCCGATGCCGCTGATCTGCGCCGGGATCATCAGGACGGCCATGATGAACGAGAAGAACGCATCGCGCAGACGCCAGGTATAGGCGACCAGCGCATAGGCGGTGAGGCTGGAGAAGTAGACGGCACAGACCGTCGCACCGCAGCTGATGATCATCGAGTTGACGAACCCGACCCAGGGGTTGAAGCTCTTTCCGTTGAGGATCTTCCAGTTGTTCAGGAGGCTCTTGCCGGGCAAGAGCGCCACCGATGACTGCTGGATCTGGTAGGTGGAACGGGTTGCATTCATCACCATCACATAGAAAGGGAAGATGCTGAGCAACGAGAGGAAGATGCAGACGACGTAGATGACCGTCTTCATCGTGATGGTCGAAGCCTTGATGCTCTTCACACTGCACCTCCTCTTCGTTTGAGCTGTCGCTCCCGTTTCCGGGCCTTCGCCTCATCCTTGTCACGCATGATGAAGAAGAGGGCCACCGAGAGGACGACGATGATGAGGAAGACGATCATGCTCGCCGCCGAGGCGCGGTTGTAGAGGTAACTGCCGCTGAAGGCTTGGTTGTAGATGAAGACGCTGCTGGTCAGCGTGGCGTTATCTGGTCCTCCCAAGAGGTAGAGGCGGGGGATGTCGAACATCTGCAGGCCCCCGATCATGCTGGTGACCAGCACATAGAGGACGATGGTCTTGAGCCGTGGCAGCGTGATGCGGAAGAAGATCTGCGTGCCGTTCGCCCCGTCGATCTCCGCTGCCTCAAAGAGGGTGATGTCGATGCCCAGCACTCCGGCGATGAGGACGATCATCGAGTTGCCGTACCACATCCAGAATTGGATGAAGGCCACCACACCCCGTGAGGTCCACTTCTGCAAGTGGAAATTGGTGGGGGCATCGAGGATTCCCAACCGGATGAGCAGGTCGTTGACCGGCCCCTTGGGGTAGCCGAAGAGGGAGTTGAAGAGGATGGCGATGGTCGCGGCGGTGATGATATTGGGCATGTAGATCAGCACCTTGAACGCCCCTTGGGCCTTGACGCGGAAGCGACGGGTGGTGAACCAGGCGGTCAAGAGCAGGGCCAGCGTGATCTGGGGGATGAAGTTCATCACCCAGATGATGGCGGTATTGGCCAACGACTGCTTGAACGTCACGTTGGCGAGGAGCAACTTATAATTCTCAAAGGGATCGGAGAGGAATTTGAAGGCGGTCTT
>LVBF01000130.1 GCA_001604325.1 Spirochaetales bacterium Spiro_04 | reverse complement strand
TCAGCGCGTCGAACTGCGCCGTCGCCGCGTCGAGGTGCGCCACGATCGCGCGTTGCTCGGCGAGGGGCGGGAGGGCGATCTCGATCTGGCCATACCTTGTTGGGTTAAGGTTGCACTGCCCAATCGCCACAAAGGCATTCGCACGCGCCAAACCGAGGACTCCCTCCGTGTTCAGGAGGTAGGCAAAGAACTCGGGCAACGAGTCGTTCACGGTCCGTATGCGAACCAGATAAGAAGCGAAACTGACAGGGCCGTCCTCGGAACCACGAAACATCCCGACCTTTCCAATCAGATCGAGGCTGTTGGTACGGTTATAGAGTAGATCGCCACACTGTAGGAGCAGGCCCTTATCGACTTCCTTCGTGTACTTGAGATCGTCCATGACCACTTGGCCGTTCTCGATGTTTCCCATTCGGAGGATCGCAATGGGGCCTTCCGCATCGAGAGAATCGGAAATCCCGTAGTCAACCGACCTAAACACTCGCTTGAGCATGCAGACCTCCCAATGCGTCGGCACGTCGCCGAGCCAGGCGAGGCCGGAGGGTTTGAGGGGGGCGTTCGNNCGTTGCTCGTCGAGCGGAGGAAGCCCGACACCAATTGACTTCAGGATATCCCAATTGATCGCGCATCGATGCTCGAGAATTCCATTACCGAACGACTGCGCGTAGGTCTGGAAGGCTCGATTCTCAAAGATCCGGAATGCGTACCTCGACTCGACAGCTTCGTTGTTGGGTTTGAGCACGATGTAAACCGGACTGCACACGCCCTCATAGTCGGAAAGCCCGTATGAACCGATGCCGTAGTTCATACTGTTAATGACGAAATCACCCTTCCGGACGATTTTGCACTTACTCAAGTCGTCAGGCTTCTTGTTTCCGACATCCCCTTTCTCGGCATACGGAATCACACCGACGTTCGCCATCAACGAGAGATAGTCTTCGCAGCTAGCATCATCATTCTTGGCTGTGCGTTCGAACGCGATAGCACGGCATGGCTTCACCTCCCAATGCGCCGGGACTTGGCCGAGCCAGTCGACGCCGGAGTCCTTGTACTGCGGGTAGCGGGGGAAGCTCATGGCGTCAGCCTTTCCGGAGCGCCACTTTGCAAGTGGCGAGGCTTCGGACCGCCGCTTGAAAAGCGGCTTTCCGTCTGTCGGAGCGCCATTTTGCAAGTGGCGTCTGGCGGGCGCGAAGGAGCGCCGCATGCCATGCGGCTCCCCCTGAAGACCGCCGCTTGAAAAGCGGCTCTCCGAGGCTCATTGCGACAGCCCTCCGATCAGCTTCACGATCTTGTCCGTCACGCCTTTCAGCTCGCGGTCGATCTCGGCGAGCGGACGCGGGGGCGTGAAGACGTAGAAGTGGCGGTTGAACGGGATCTCGTAGCCCACCTTCGTCTTCTCGTGGTCGATCCACGCGTCGGGCGCGTGCGGGAGCACTTCGCGCTCGAAGTACTTCTCCACGTCCTCGGCGAGGGGCACGTTCTCGGTGTCGCGCAGGGCGGCGTCGGCCACGGGCTGGCCCTTGGTCTTGCCCTTGATCGAGAGCACGGGCTTCCCCTTGGCGTCGCGCTGCGGGCGCTCGACGGTGATGGTGCGGTAGCCGAAATCCGAATTCTTGAAGATCCGGCTGATCGGGCGTCCGTCGCGGGTGACCTCTTTGAAATCGCCAAAGAGCCGGGTGATGTCGGTGATGTGCCCGTCGGCAAGCTCCTTGCGTTTCGAGCCGAGGCTCTTGCGCATCTTCTGCCAGAAGGCGGAGGCGTCGA
>LVBF01000129.1 GCA_001604325.1 Spirochaetales bacterium Spiro_04 | reverse complement strand
CCATCACGATCATGCCGGCCATCACCCCGCCGATGGCGATGTGGTGCTCCCCGTACTCCTCGGCGGTGGGCAAGAGCTCATCGAGGGAGATGTAGACCATGATGCCGGCGATGGAGGCGAAGACGAAGCCGAAGGTCATATCGTTGAACCAGCGCCTCAAGAGGAAGTAGCCGACGAAGGCACCCACCGGTTCGGCCAGCCCGCTGAGGGTGCCGTAGAGGAAGGCTTTCTTGCGGCTCTTGGTCGCGTAGTAGATCGGCACGGAGACCGCCACCCCCTCCGGGATGTTGTGCAGTGCGATGGCGATGGCGATGCTCACCCCCAGCGCCGGGTCGCTGATGGCCGCCATAAAGGTGGCGAGCCCCTCGGGGAAGTTGTGGATGGCGATGGCCAAGGCGCTGAAGAACCCCATCCTCATCAGCTTCTGGGTATGGGCATCCTCCCCTCCTTCGTGGTGGGCCGGGATCTCATGCGGGTTCTCCGCATCGGGGATGAGCTTGTCGATGAGGGCGATGACGGCGATGCCGACGAAGAAGGCGACGGTGGTCATCATATAGCCGCGCCGTGGCCCGAGGGCCCCTTCCAGCGCGATCCGGGCCTTGACGAAGATCTCGATGAGCGAGACATAGATCATCACCCCGGCGGAGAAGCCCAGCGAAGCGGCAAGGAACTTGGGGCTGAACTCTTTGGAGAAGAAGCTCATCAACGATCCGATACCGGTGCTCAGTCCGGCAAAGAGCGTCAATCCGAACGCGATCAAGAGCGTGGTCGTATCAATTGTGTACATCCCTGGTCTCCCGTTACACAACCCTATCATGAGAAGCGGGGGATGGGCAATGAATCAATACTGCTCGAAAGTGGGCCATGGGCCTCTTGCTTATTCATCCCCGTATGTTGATATTATGAGTAGGGGGCAGCGAGCACACAGTCGGTGGGCCGGCCATCCCCGATGAGGATGAGAGCCATGGTGAGATATAGACCACATGATGCGATGATCAGCGAGAGTGGGCACAGTGTCGTCACTACCCCATTCCTGCTGGACGTCCTTGACTCCGCCTTGATCGAAAACCTCCAGCGAGGCAATATCGCCGAGGCGTACGGAGTCCTGGATCTCTTGATCAGCTTGAGCCAAACCCTTGAGGGAAACACGCTGAGTGAAGATGAGGGCAAACGAATTCTGAGCCGGGTGAAGCTTGCCATGCGGCAGGGCAACATCGCAGGCGCAAAGCAACATATGGTGGAGTTCGTGCTGCGCTGAGCGCGGCACCAAAGCAGTGAACGGGGTCCTTCGGGACCCCTCTTTCATCTCCCGATGCTGTAGTACTCCACCCCCGCCGCCAGCATCTTCTTCGGATCGAAGAGGTTGCGCCCATCGTAGACGAGCGGAGTCCTCATCAACGCCTTGAAGCGGGAGCACTCCAACGCCTTGATCTCCATCCAATCGGTGAAGATGAAGCAGACCTGCGCCCCGGTGATGGCCTCCTCCACGCTCTGGGCATACGCCATGTCGAAGGCATACTGCCGCTTGCAGTTCTCCTCGGCCACCGGATCAAAGGCCGTGATGTGGGCTCCCTGCTCCAAGAGGCGGGGGATGTTGTAGATGGCGGGGGCCTCGCGCAGGTCATCGGTGCCGGCCTTGAAGGCGAGGCCGAGGACCGCCACCTTGATGCCGTCGAAGGTGATCATCCGGCTTGCGGCTTTCTTAAAGAGGCGGAAGCGCTGCTCGTTGTTCACATTGACTGCGGCAGCGACGGTTCTCAGGTCGTAGCCGTACTGGGATGAAAGGTACTGCAGTGCCTTGGTGTCCTTGGGAAAGCAGCTGCCGCCATAGCCGATGCCGGCGCGCAGGAACTTACTGCCGATACGCTCATCGTAGCTCATGCCGAGAGCCACATCCTCGATGTCGGCCCCGACGAGTTCACAGAGGTTGGCCAGGTCGTTCATGTAGGAGATCTTGAGCGCCAAGAAGTCGTTGGCCGCATACTTGGTCATCTCGGCGCTGCGGCGGCTGACGACGACCATCGGCTGGTCGAAGGGTTCGTACAATTCGCGCAGGACCGCCTCACTGTGGCGATCCTCCACCCCGATGACGATCCGCTGGGCGTGCATCATGTCGCGGATGGCACTCCCCTGGGCGAGGAACTCAGGATTGGAGGCGACCTCCACCCGTACCGGGCGGACCAAGGAGTC
The DNA here is from genome assembly GCA_001604325.1 of Spirochaetales bacterium Spiro_04. GTDB lineage: Bacteria > Spirochaetota > Spirochaetia > Sphaerochaetales > Sphaerochaetaceae > Sphaerochaeta. The sequence continues at coordinate 4,089 of LVBF01000129.1, read as the reverse complement.
CTTGATGAACTGCTCCACCTTGTCGTTGGTCCCCACCGGGACGGTGGACTTGACCACCACCAGGCAATCGCGCTCGACGTTCTCGGCGATCTGGCGGGCAACGGCGGCGACATAGGCGAGGTTGGCCGACCCATCGGGCAACTCAGGCGTCCCCACCCCGATGAAGATCACATCAGGATCCTTGTAGGCGCTCGCATAATCGGTGGTGAAGCGCAGCCGTCCGCTCTCAAGGCCATCGTTGAGGTACTCCTCGAGGTCTTTCTCATAGATGGGGCTGATGCCCTTGTTCAGACGCTCGACCTTCTGCTCATCGATGTCGACACAGGTCACCTGATGACCCACCTTGGCAAAACAGACCCCTGCCACCAATCCCACATACCCGGTTCCTGCGATCGTCAAACGCATGCAACGCCCCCTCAATACTGTGCTTGGGTTGTTATAATACCACAGGGAGGGCAAAGAATGGAGAGAATTGTCTCTGCAATGCGACAGCTCACCCCTGCTTTTTATAGAGCACCGTCTTCTGATACTCCGAGGGGAGGATCCCGTAGCGCTTCTGGAAGGCACGACGGAAGGTTTGGGGGCTTGCGTAGCCGACGAGGAGGGTCACCTCGGCGATGGGAATCTGGGCTTCGGCGAAGATGGCCCGGGCCCGTTCGAGGCGGTAGCTCTCCAGATATTGGGCAAACGAACTCTCCATGCGCGTCATCATGAAGTGGTAGAGGAAGCTCTCCTTCATGGAGAAGGCGGCCGCCATATGGGAGAGGTTGAGCGAGACGTCGGTGTAATGTGTCTCGATATAGGAGACGATGCGCCCGATGAGGCCCTCGTCGCTGTCGCTCTTGGCCTTGCCCACCGCCTCTGCGCGGGCGAGGAAGAAGCGCCGCGCCTCCTCAAAGGAGGAGAAGAGCGTCTGCGGCAGCGTGATGCGCAGGCTCTGGCTGAGGGAGATGGCCGAGGCATAGAGGGCCCGCATCAGGTTGGCGTGCTCCTCCTCTCCCAAACTCCGCTTGGAGAAGTTCTCCTCCTCGATGGCAAAGAGCACCTCCCCCGTGAGCGCATACTCCCCGCGAAGGACCGAGGCGTGGAGCTTGCGCTCCATCTCGGTGGTGTAGTGGTAGGGATCCTTCTTGAAGGAGAGCGCATCATGACGGGCGAAGGGGGAGAGCGAGCGGTCGTGGGCGAGGCGCCGTTGCACCTCGCTGCACTCCACCGTGGCACTGAAGATCTCATCAAGCTGTCGCTTCGGCGAGCTCACCGCCATGGTGAAGGAGAGCGGGGAGACCTTGGAGAATTCGCTGTGGAAGCGGTCGATGTGATCGTTGAGCTCCTGGCTGTCCCCGTGCCAGATCATCACCCAGATGGAGAAGGATGAGTCCATGTAGAGGTAGTGTTGGCTGGAGAAGATCTCGTCGGCTTGCTTGGAGGCGACGATGCGGGTGAAGTCAAGATCCTCCAAGAGCTCGTTGCTGAGCACGTCCTGGGCATCGATGACGGAAATCTGGATCATCTGGAAGATCAAGGGGGCGGTCAGGTCGATGTCCGCCTTGGCTTGGCGCAACATCGCCTCGATCTCGGCGGTAGTGAGCATCCGTCCGTGGATCAGGCGGCGGAAGAAGGTGTCGATGATGAAGGGGGTACCCCCCTTCTGGCGCACGGCGCTCCGGTCGTCGGCGACGATCGAGGAGATGGCGCGAACCGCTTGCTCGTACGGCAGCGGATGCTCTCCATCCCCGACGAGGCCAAAGAGCTCGTTCCAGCTGCGGTTGCTGCGGATCATGAGGAGGATGGAGGAGAGGCTCAAGATGAGGAAGGTCCCGATGGAGAGGGCGGCCATCACACTCCACATGGGGCTCATCATCGCGTTGATCTCGCTGAGCCTCAGCAGGCTATGGAAGCGCAGGCCGCTCGCCTCGCTGGTGAGCACCGAGAGGATGTACGCCTCCCCGTCGATGGTGAGGCGGTGTTGTCCATCACTGTACTGCTCGCTTTGGATCAGGGACGGGTCCCCCGACGACATGATGGTCCTCCCGCTGAGGTCGGTGATGTAGACGGTGGGGTTGGCCCCCTCGATGGGCTCGGACAGCAGGTCGGCGAAGTAGTCGGCATCGAGGAGCATGACGACCTTGCCGGCATTGGATGTGGGGTTGTCCAGCGGGAAGGTCTGTACCAGCGGGATGACCCGCCGCTCCCTGCCGTGGACCGTCGCCGTTACCTGCGGAAAGAAGGAACGGGGGTAGGAGGGGGAGAGGTACCGGCTCCGGAACTGGCGGTAGTTGAGATCCTCGAAGGCGAAGAGCGTGGGGTACATCTGCTCGGGGTCGAGGAAGGCGTTGGTCGAACAGAGGATGTAGCCGCTGCGGTTGGAGTAGAGGTAGATCTCAGCGAGCATCGCATTGACGCTGGTGGCCACCGGCAGCACGCTCTTGGCGTCGATGAGGCTCTGGATCGCATCACTGCCCACCTCGATGGGACCTTGGTACATGAACTTGGCGACGGTGTTGTTCAAGAGCAGCAGCTGGCTGAGCTTGAAGGCCTGGTCGACCGAGAGATCGGTGGACGTGCGGATCAGGTTCAACATCGTATACGCCTGCTCCTGCTTCTCACCCCGCACCGTCTTGATGACCCACCGTTGGGCGAAGAGGAGGATGACGAGCGAGAGAAGGAGCACGATGAAAAAGATAATCATCGGCCGAGACTTGGCAATGGTCTGTTCTCGCTTCTTCATGGGAAGCACAGTATACCATACCGAACGCCGCTGCAAAGAGAATATCAATCGTCAAGCCAGGCGACGCTCTCCCAGACGGCAACCCCGTCATTGGCCAAAGGCACGCCCGGGGTACTGCGCCCACGCCGGACGATCTCGGCAAGCTCCCCTCTCATCGAGGCCACGATTTCACTGTAGAGGTGCGCCACATTGACTGTCTCTCCAATGTCGGCCTCGAGGTCGTAGAGCTGCAAGGGAGGCAATCCATCCTCCTCTGCGCTCTTGGGGCGGGGGAAGGACCAGCCCCCTGAGCCGGGGCACATCTCGAGCTTCCACTTCCCGCGCCTCAGCGAGAGCGAGCCATCGATGCTCTGGTGGACGAGCGAGGAGCGCACCGGCGGCGCATTCGGGTCACGCATCAGGGGGAGCATGCTCACGCTGTCCGGTGCTTCATCAGGGGCGAGGGGGAAGCGGAGCAGGGACGCGAGCGTCGCATAGAGGTCGACGAGGCTGACGAGCTGGTCACAGCTGCTCTTGGGGGCGATGAATGAGGGCCACCGCATCAGAAGCGGGATGCGGTGCCCCCCTTCATAGATGTCGCTCTTCATCCCCCGGAAGATGTAGGAGGGGTTGTGCCCGGCTCGTTTGAGGGCGGGAAAGTCTGCGGCGGGGGAGCATCCGTTGTCGCTCGTCATAATGACGAGCGTCTCCTCCTCGATGCCCTGCGCGTTGAGGGCGGCGAGCACCCGGTTGACGGCGCTGTCGCAGTGGAGGACGAAATCGCCGTAGGCGTTGGTGCCCGATGCGCCCTGAAACTCCGCTTTGGGGAGGATCGGGGTGTGGGGACCGGTGAGGGAGAGGAGGAGGAAGAACGGCTCTTCCCGCTCCTCCTCTATGATCGCGACGGCGCGGTCGGTGAGGGTGTCCAGCACCTCCTCGTGGACGAAATCGGGGGCGGTGACCCCTTCTCTCCAGAAGCCCATGCCCATCCCCTTGGTGATGGTGGTCGGGACCGCGGTGAAGCGGTCATTCTCGATATAGGCGTAGGGGGGCATGTCCAGCGAGCCGGCGATGCCGAAGAAGGTATCAAAGCCGAGACTAACCGGCCCTCGGGTGATGGGCGCGGTGTAATCGATGGGGTGGCTGTCGGCAAACTCATCCGCTTCGACAAAGCCCTCACCTTTGGGAAGGTCCATGCCGAGGTGCCACTTTCCGACCAAGTGGGTGCGGTACCCGCACTCCTTGAGCAGCTCGGCGACCGTCTTGGTGTGCGCTTCGATGAGCGGCTCGGAGAAGCCGCCGAGGACGTAGCTCTTGAGGCGGGAGCGCCAGTTGTAGCGCCCGGTGATGATGGAGTAGCGACTCGGGGTACAGACGGCGCT
>LVBF01000128.1 GCA_001604325.1 Spirochaetales bacterium Spiro_04 | reverse complement strand
ATGGAGTGCCGTCGCCCTCCCCATCTCAGGCTCGGCCATCCTCCAAGGCTTTGCAGCCGACGGCCAGCTGCTGGTCTTCGGCTACATCGAGGAGCGAGCGCTCTGGACCCTCTCCTCACTCGATGGGGGACGAACCTTCCTCTCCCCCACCAGGATCGCGGTGGCGAGCCAGGCCCCCTCCATCCAAGGCATGGCCATCGATGAGATGGGGACCATCCACCTCCTCTTTCACCGCCACGACCGCTTCTGGGATCTCAACTACGCCTCCTCGACCAACCAGGGGCGTTCCTACTCGGTGCGCAACGCGTTCACCCGCTTGACCGACTCCTCCTCCACCGGCTACAGCGGATCGCTCTCCGCCATCCACACCCGCCTCTATACGGTCTACCAGGACACCAACAACCGGAACATGATCAAGCTCGGCATATCGGAAAATGGTGGCCAAGGCTGGCAGATCCAGAACCTCTTGCGCACCAGCGGCGGAGTGCTTGCCTTCGCCGTCGATCCCCGTGACGGTGAGCAACTCTACATCGGGTCGATCGATACCGAGGCGCTTCGCATCCTGAAGGTCAGCGCCGCCTCCAGCGCTCCGATCATCACACCACTCTATGAGGATCGCACGGTCAACCACAGCGCTGCCCGGCAAGCCTCGGTCCACATCGGCATCAGCGGTGATGGGGAGCTCATCGTCACCTACCTCAATGGGGCGCGCTCCGCCTACGAGGTGCTGGTCAGCCAGGATGGAGGGGAGCGTTGGGTCCAAGAGAGATTGGAAGGTGCCATACAGGCTGAGGCTTGGCGTCAAGGCGCCTCATTGAAAGTCTGGGGTGATGAGCCCATGTTTGTCCGCAGCGATGGGGAGGGAACGCTCCTCCTCCACGGCTTTGCCACCGAAGGCGGAGATGAACAATCGTTCGATCTGGAGATGGATCTCCTCACCGTCCTCGGCATCGCCACCATCACCGATCCACACAAAGCCTTCACCGTCACCTACGATGAGGAGATGAAGATCGTCATGCTCGTCGCCTCCCAGGACGGGGCGCATGAGCTCTACCATGCAGATCAGGCGACGATGCCGGTGACCATGATCATCAGCTCGACGGCGGAGGGCGATGACGAGGTCATCTGGAACCTCGACGACGACTTCAACTTCATCGACCGCAGCGCTCTTTCCGTGGAGAGCGGCATCACCTATATGCTGGTCACCTCCCTTCTCCACGAGGAGGACCTCGGCAAGAGTGCCACGTTCATCCTGCGCCCGGTCGGCGATTCTCCAGCCACCCCGGTTGCACCACTGCAGAGCGGACCAACGGTCCTGCAGATCGAGGCCCCCGCCGGAGCCCGGGTGAAAGCCGGGCACTTCTCCTCCTTCATCATCAGCAAACGGGGCGACCTGTATGCATCGGGGCTCAGCGACCAGGGGCAGCTCGGCCAAGGCTCGCTTGCCTCCATCAAGGAGTTCCCGATGTTGATCCGCTACAGCAAGGATGCGACCGCCGGCTTCGCCCACTCCCTCTTCCTCTCAGAGGACGGCAGGCTCATGGTCTCGGGGCGCAACGATGAATACCAGCTCGGTGATGGGACGACGACGCGCCGCACCTCCCCCTTCGTCCTCGCCTCCAACGTCATCGATATGGCCGCCGGCTATGCGCACACCCTCTTCGTCAAGAAGGACGGCTCACTGTGGGCCGCCGGGTCCAATGCATCGGGCCAGCTCGGCATCGGGACCACCAGCGTTGCCCCGACCCCCGTCAAGGTCATGGACGGCATCGCCCGGGTCTGGGCCAACAGCTACCACAGCAGCTTC
>LVBF01000127.1 GCA_001604325.1 Spirochaetales bacterium Spiro_04 | reverse complement strand
ATATGATGACTCTGAAATTAAACAGTTACTACTCATAGACTTATAACCGGACACTAGTGGCCGATGGCATCTACTTTGCGTCTGCGGATGATTTTGATGATTCCCTCTGGAAGGAGACGGTCACCATCACGGTATCCGGGGGCGCTGTCACCGCCGTCGATTGGAATGGGGTGAACATCAACGGCGGCGTCGACAAGAAAACCTGGGACAAAGGTGGGCGATACAACATGGTGAAGTTCGCCCAGGCGAGGGCCGAGTGGTACCAGCAGGCCAACGATGTCGAGGCCTTCTTGGTCGAACACCAGAGGACGGGCAGCGTCGATGAGATCGGCAGCGTCTCGATCCATGTCGATGCATTCAACAGCTTGGTCATGAAGGCGCTGGCATCCGGTCCCGTGGGGCGGGGGCCGTACGCAGACGGGGCGTATTTCGCCATCAGCGACTCCTATGAGGGTGGCTGGAAGGAGTATGTCTCCCTCACGGTCATCAACGGACGCATCGCCGGGGCGAACTGGAGCGCGTTGAACACCAACAACGACGACAAGAAAGCTTGGGACAAAGCCGGCAAATACAACATGGTCAAGTTCGCTGGTGCGCGGGCCGAGTGGTATCAGCAGGCCAATGACATCGAATCGTTCCTGGTCAAGACACAAACGAGTGGGACGGTGGATGAGATCGGCAGCGTATCGATCCACGTCGACTCCTTCGATGCCTTGGTGCAGAAAGCCCTCGCCGCAGGCCCCGTTCCCCTCGGCCCTTATGCCGACGGCGCCTACGCGGCGATGGCGGATGGATTCGACACCGGCGGCTGGAAGACCACCGTCTCCCTCTTTGTGCACAACGGCAACATCGTCAACGTCTCCTACAGCGGTGTGGACAAGGATGGACGAGACAAGCAGACGGTGGCCAGGGAGGGCGGCTACGGGATGATCAAGGGCAGCGCCATTCAGAAGGAGTGGGACCAACAGGCACAGGCGGTCGAGGCCTACCTGCTCAAGACCCAGGATCCCCGGAAGGTCAGCCTCAAGAGCGATGGGCACACCGATGACATCGCCGGTGCCACCATGACGGTCGCCGACTTCTTCACCCTGGCCCAGAGAGCCTTGGCCAACGGGCCGAGGAAGTAGCTTCTGCTCATCACCGGCATATGATGGACTTGACCCCATGCAATCCATGGGGTCAAATGGTCTCTATGGATGTACTTTCGACGATTGACCTCTCCGCCTTCTTGGCCTTTGCCATCATCACGGGGTACACCCGGGTCCCAACACCATCTCCAGCGCCTCGATGGCGCTGACCTTTGGGTACCGCCGGTCGATTCCCTACCACCTGGGAATCGGGTCCGGCTTCTTGTGGCATCGGCGATCAAGACGCTGCTGCCCAGCCTCATACCCTATCTCACCGTCCTCGGCTCCCTCTACATCGTGTACCTTGCGGTCCACATGCTCCGTTCCTCCTTCTCCCTGGCATCCAAGATGCCCAAGCCGCTGGGCTTTGGGCGGGGGATGCTCCTGCAACTCTTCAATCCCAAAGGCCTCTTGATGGGGTTGACGATCTATTCGACCTTCCTGGTCGACGTGCCCTCCACCATCGTCTGGCGAGGGGGGAGCGCCCTCTTCCTCGC
>LVBF01000126.1 GCA_001604325.1 Spirochaetales bacterium Spiro_04 | reverse complement strand
GACGCTCGGTCGCCATTCCCCACGAGGTGAAGCGCATCATCGCCCTCGATGCCGGATCGCTGCGCTTGGTCAGCTACCTCGATGCCACCGACTTGGTCATCGCGGTGGAGGATGATGGGCATGGGCGGGAGAAGAGTCAGTACGAGTTCTTCAACCTCGCCACCTACCGTATCGCCCACCCTGAGCTGCGGGATCTGCCATCCATCGGCAGCGCGGCGAACCACGAAGGGATCATCGCATCGGAGGCCGACCTCATCATCTCGTCGGCCGTTGATGGAGCCACGCTCGACCAACTGCAGAACATCCTCGGCATTCCCGTTTTCGCGGTCGATGTCGACGTCGAGCTCTACGACCGCGAGCGCTTCTACGCCCAGAATGAGATCCTCGGCGTTGTTCTGAATAGAGAAGAGCGGGCCAAGGAGCTCAATGAGGGCATCAAAGCGGTGCTCAGTGATCTGGAGAGTCGGCGGGCGCAGGTTCGAGAGCCGAAGCGCGCCTATGCCGGTGGCATGATGTTCTACGGGCCGGCGGACCTCTTGCGCACCACCGGTGATTTCCTTCCCTTCGACCTGGTCGGTGCAGTCAACGTGATGGAGAGCAACCCCACCGGCAACCGACAGCCGTACATGACGAGCCTCGAGGATCTCATCGCCGCAGAGCCCGACTACATCTTCCTCGATGCGGCGAACATCACCCTCTCACAGGCAGGGTACACGGGCAACAAAGCAACACTCGATGCCCTGGTGCCCGCCTTCTCCAACCAGGAGGTCTACTCCACCTTCGTCTACAAGTACTACGGCACCAACTGGGAACACCAGCTGGTCAACGTCTACGCCGTCGGTTCGACTCTCTACCCCGAGCTCTACAGCGACTTCACCATCCGCGAGAAGGCAGAGGAGATCTGGGCGCTCTTCTTCACAGTCCCCCTCTCCTTCGATGCGGTATGCGAAGCGCAGCACGTCGTCCCTGGGCGCGTCGATTGGTTCAACTGATGGAGGACACCCCCAGCGCTCTCTCCTCGGAGGGGGGGCGATATCAGGCATATCGGAGACGGAAGAGGCTCCTGGTGGCGCTCCTGGTCGTCGCTGTGGCCGCCGCCGTCTTCATCGCACTCAGCATCGGCAGCATCAAGATTCCATTCTCCCGGGTGCTCTCCTCCCTGCTCCTCTTTGACCGGAGCGGGCAGGGGAGGATCGTCTGGGATGTGCGGCTGGTGAGGGTGTTGGCGGCGCTGTTGGTCGGCGCCTCCCTCTCCCTCTCCGGCACGATGATGCAGTCGGTGCTGCGCAACAGCCTCGCGTCTCCCTATACGCTCGGCCTCTCCAGCGCCGCCGCCTTCGGGGCGTCGGTGGCCATCGTGTTCTTCGGTGCGGGGACCAGCACCACCAGCACCATCATCGTCAGTGATATCTTCACCGTGGCGGCAAGCGCCTTCGCCTTCTCCCTCCTCTCCACCGCCGCCATCCTCATCCTCACGCTGTTGACCACCATCTCGGCAGAGGGCATGGTGCTCGCCGGCATCGCCATCGGCTCGATCTTCTCCGCCGGCCTTACCCTGATGCAGTACCTCGCCAACTCGGTCCAGCTCTCCGCCATCGTCTCGTGGACCTTCGGGGACCTCGGACGGGCCAATTGGCGCTCCCTCTCGATCATCGCCGCCACCCTGGCCCCGATCCTCCTCCTCTCGCTCTTCTTCCGCTGGGACTTCAACGCCATGGACAGCGGGGAGGACACCGCCAAGGGGTTGGGAGTACGGACGTCCGCCCTCCGCATTGGGGGGATGCTCGCCTCCTCGATCCTCAGTGCCGTCGTGGTCTCCTCCTTCGGCACCATCGCCTTCATCGGCCTGCTCGGTCCCCATATCGCCCGCCGCCTCTTCGGGGGCGACCACCGCTTCCTCCTCATCGCGTCCCCCCTCATCGGAGCGTTGGTCCTCCTCGCCTCCGACACCCTCGCCCGGACGATCCTCTCCCCGATGGTGCTACCCGTGGGCATCCTGACCTCGCTCTTGGGAGGCCCGCTCTTCATCTCCCTCCTCATAGCCGGGAGGAAGCGATGATCCTCG